>JAKPXC010000018.1 GCA_029567705.1 Candidatus Cloacimonadota bacterium | reverse complement strand
GTAAGACCGTCGTGCAACGACCTGGTAAACCTCATGCGTAAAGAACTAATGAGTGATCAAGAACTGCAGAAAACCATAAATATCAACCTAAACTTGGGAACTGCTATGTCCGTAAACCAGTAGTTAATGTCCAAACTCCAGCGGGTTTACAGACAAGAGGCGGTGGTTTTAACCACCGCCTCTCGTCTGTAAACCCATTGAAATGGGTTAGATCATTCCGGATCGTAAACGTCCTCGTTTACGTGACGCCGAAGGTGGCAGCTTCTTCTTCGGTCTCTCCGAGCCCGTGCAAACGAGGACGTTTGCAATCCGGAAGTGGCAGCCCAATACGGGGAAGCGACAGCAGCTCTAATCACTATTCACTAATCACTTTCTGTTCTCTCCCCAGTTCAGCTCTTTCCCAGCTTCTTGTAAAGCAGGAAAGAATATGGCAACGGATAGAGCAGCATCACCAGCGCCACAATTGCGGAGATCAGGTGAAAGAGTCCGTAGGTTGAGCTGATAAAGCCTTTGACGATCAGGAGCAATCCGCTCAGGAAGAAGAGCAAGCCGCCCAAACGGTGAGTGCGGTGCCAGATATCTTCGTGGCTCAGAGTCCAGGGAGTTTTAATCCCCATAAAGTAGTTCTTGGGAATCTTGGGCATCAGATTACCCAAGCCCAGCATCAGCACACCAATGATAATCAGGATAACAGAGACGCCTTCCGGCTCTCCTCCCTTGTAAGCAACCCATTGGGAATAGAGGTTCAAGGCTCCCAGACAGATAACCATGATGTTAGCCAAGCCGGGCATAATCTTTTCGTTGCGTTCCCCGTAGTTCTTGTACCAGGGGGAATAGTAGGGCATCAAAAAGATCATTGCCCAAATACCCACCATCAAGCCGATCCCCAGAGGCAGATGAGCTTCCCTGGTGATCCAGCCGTCTATCTGGTTCTTAATGTTCCAGTGCATGGGAACCATCGCCTGGGCAGGAGTGATGAAGAAGAGATAAAGGCTTGCTACCAGATACACTGCCAGCAGCAGTATTGACCATTTGAACATCAACACACGTTTCATTTTTGTTCCTCGTTTTTATCTATTAAATCTGTAATCCAATTTATGATATCTTCAAAGACTGTGGTGTTGAGGCTGTAGAAAACAAACTGCTGTTTCTTCTCGGCAAAGACCAAATCTGCATTGCGCAGCACCTTGAGATGTTCGCTCAAAGTAGGCACTGCCAGATTGAAATGGGCAGCGATCTCAGTCACAGTCATAGAATGGTTTTTCTTCAGCAGGAAGAGAATCTTTCTGCGGTTGGCATCGGCGATGGCTTTGAAGAATGAATCAGACACAATGAACTCTTCAGTTACCAAGCATAGTGCGCCCGATGAAGCCGGTGATGGCCTCGATCAAGCCTTCTGCCAGGGGTAAATCAGGCTGGTAATAGGTAGCCATATTCTCTGCCAGATCCATCGGAGCAGGTTTGAGCACATGGTTCATCCCCGTTATCAGGCGGTATTCAGCAGTGGGACAGGCATTATGAAGCAATTCGGAATCCTCGGTACTCACCTGGATATCGTGATCTCCCTGTAGAATCAAGACGGGGATATTTAGTTCAGATATCAAAGCTGTGGGGCTAACGGCAAAGGAGGAAGTGAGATAAGGCTGAGCTGCCTGGTTGAACACGCTGATCAAGCCTTCTGGAATCTCGTTCACCAGGCGTCCTGCACGGATTTCACCCAGGATATGGTCTATCTCTTCCGGGCTGAAAGCAGAGCCTTCCCGCAAAAGCTGTGAACGCAGCAGATCGGCAAAATTGCGTCCCGGTCCGGCCAGAGAGATGAAAGCATCAGGAGCGGTTTCTCCGGCAGCGATCAAGCCCAAAAGCGAGCCTTCACTGTGGCCCAGGACGATCACCCGGTCAAACCTCGAATCTGCCTTTAAAAGACGGGTCCATCCGGCCACATCTCCGGCATAGGTATTGATGCTGAGTTCGCTCTGCTCGATCATGGCAGCGAAGCTATCTCCCACACCGCGTTTATCATAACGCAGGCTGGCGATGCCTTGTTCTGCCAATCCTGCTGCCAGCATGAGCAGAGAGTTGTTCTTGGCAGGAAGCAGGCCGGAATTGCCATCCCGATCGGTGGGACCCGAACCGGCCACGATTAACACCACGGTACGTTTGGCATTATTTCCGGGAAGCATCAGGCTACCCTTGATCTCGCCGGTATCTGTGGTAAGATTGAGTGCTTCTTCCGTGCAGTTCTCCGGGACAAACTGGCTTGGAGGCGGAGCTATTCTTGCATTATCCAGCTTGGTGAGGCTGAAAGTCCCGGTCATCCCGGCTTGTTCAAAGCTCCCCGAGAGGACGTTTCCTGTGCGGCTGCCGCTAAACACTGCATCAGCACCGGGAATGGGCAGCACAAATGAGACGCTCTGAGCTATATGTTCCCGGATTCTGAGCTCAGCATTGTGCAAACCCTGCATGGGTATGGAGATTGTTCCCGTAAGGGGATCAGAGCCGGTAAAATCCACCTCGATACCGAGTTCGATACCGGATATGGCAATCGCACCATCCCAGCTTCCTGCCACATCCAGCAGGTTTTGCCCGGCCAGACTCAGGCATGTGGCCATCATCAGTATTATTAAGATAAGTTTGGCTTTCATGGTTTCTCCTTATATGTATGAATTCAATCAGTTATAACGCCGAACACTGTATCTTGTGTTTAGTTAAGCACCTAATTAGCTAATTACCGAAATATGTCAAGAAGAAAATCTCATGATATGGGCATTTAAAGTCTTGGTGGTTACACTTGAAGTTTTCAGTGAGGGTTCAAAGAAATGTTGCCGGAAGTGCCGGAAAAATACTTACTTGACATATTACGTGATGATTACATAATGCTACTGTGATGCTAAAGCCGTGTTTTCCCTTACCTGTGGCTTCGTCACGTGTTAAGTCAGGAGCCTTGTGAAATAAAGAATTATGTGTTAATCCGAGACATATTAGGAG
>JAKPXC010000016.1 GCA_029567705.1 Candidatus Cloacimonadota bacterium | reverse complement strand
CCCCCACGTGTGTGGGGAATACCGCTCTGAGGCCCTGAAAGCCGCTCTCGTGAGCGGTTCACCCCCACGTCTGTGGGGAATACACTTGATCAGTTAATGCTTTATGGGCTTCGTAAGCAGTTGAAGTCCCTCCCAAAATGTAGGAACTCTGGAAGGCGCTCCCCAGAATTCCATTTTAAAGCCTTGTTCACACTGGGCAGACCAGACAATGATGCACGGACCTCCCCTGGATTCCGAGCAAATCTTTTGCCAGAGCTTTTCACGAACCCTGGCTGATAGAGTACCCAGGAAAACACCGGATTTCAGTTCCAGCATCCATCTGGTCAGTTCTCCCCTCAGTCCGACCGGAACGCTTTCCATGATTATAGCTACCATTACAGCTCCTTCTGTTGGGCATTAGCGTACATCAATCCTCCCTCTGATACCTCTCCGTTTGGATTCCAGAGATCACCGGGAGCAGAGGGATCATTCACATAATCGTCAGAATCTTCGAATTCGGAGAGATCCTGGTCGAAGAGTTTGTGAATGTCTGCAACAATACTCTTGAGGATATTGGATTGATGGAATTCATCCCGGCAAGCCATTCTGCAGCGTTTCTCCAGATCGTTTACGCCTGAAGCAACAGTTCTGAACGCTGCCGGGACGGAGGTTTCCATCTTGTAGAGATCGGCAATATCATATACAAAGGAGAGCTGTTTTCCGATATGGACAAATCCCAGTGCCGGAGAGTATCCCGCGGCAACGATGGCTGCATGACATAATCCGTATAAACATGAATTGGCTACCGACAGAGCCTTATTGATTGGATCAGCGTTCTTCCACGCTTTTCTGTCGTAGTCTCGTTTCTCCATTGTGACGCCATACTGCGTAGATAACCTGGCATAGGTATCCCGGACCCTCACTCCTTCTTTACCTCTGATTTGCTGCAAAGAAAGCTCGGGGCTTAGTCTATCCGGGAATCTCATCTCATACATCATTCTGACAACCTGTAAGTGCTTTCGGTCATCCGTCCAATATCTTGCCTGCTTCATTATGTTGTTTGCAGAGCGAGTAATCCCGGTTCCAGAAGCATAGAACCGAACTCCATATTCCCCCACCCAGGCAACCAGACAACCACAATCTGCCAAAGTAGTAATGGCAGCATGTGTGATGGACACACCGGGACCCAGCATCAGGAGAGCAAGTCCGGCACAAGGTACCGGTGTGCCGCCGAAATCGCTATTGATGGCTATAGCCTGATCTTCTTTATCTATCCTTGCGTGCTCGACATACAGATAGCTTAGCCTGTCGCTGATCTTGGGTAGTTTATGCAGATTGCCGTATGCCATACTATATCCTCATAACGCTCAGGAGTCCAAAGCCCATGCTCTTGGCGCTGCCTATGCCATCTGACAGGCTTTTCTGGAACAATGCTGGATCAGTGACTTTCAGATAACCCTCCAGCAAAGCAGAACGGAATTTCATCCCATGGTGAAGAACCTTACCTTCTTGGTTTTGCTCATTGGCGGCTTTCATCTTGCTGCCATAGACCCAGGATAACAGGATCAGCTTACTCTGGACCAAGACAAAACCCGAAGCATCAACTTTGCGGGAGAACCATGCATTGACAGCGGTCTCGGGATCGCTATCAGTATCCCAGGTGAGGGCAAGTCTCTTGCTGGGTTTATTACTATTGTCCAAGGTCTGATCATCGTTTTTGTAGTTTCTGGTCTTTACTGTGGGATTGAGCTTGATTCGGAAACGTAGCTTTTCCCCGGCACGATAGTCCGGCTCGTAGGTTTTCACTTGAGGAGGGGCCGCCAGAAAATCCGGGGCATTATGGAAACACCATTCCCAATTTGGCTTTATGGTGGACTGCACGATTATTACTGCCCTTTGCCCGTCACCGCTAACGTTGTTATCCAGCCTGAAGAGGAAAGGCCTGTTATCCAGCATAGCAGGATCGAAAGGCTTCAGACAATCGGGATCAGATAGCAGGGTCTCATAACGGGGAAAGGCCATGGAGAGTCTGCGGTGAATGTTGTAGGCATTTCCGATCCATCTGCGCCCTGGCCTGGGGCGATCCGGATTACCTCCGGTATCCACAAGCAAGTAGGATAGATACATTAGTCCTCCTCTTCGCTGGAGGCAAGCATCCTGCGTTTCGTTTCTTGGGATCGGAATCTGACAATTTCTTCTCTTTTGGCGAGTATTCTCTCTCTCCATTCCGGAAGGCAGGGATCAATTCGGTGCGTTGTCATGCCGGAACCATACTCCAGCATGGTACATGCATCGTGGCAAAGTCGGCAGAGGGAAGCCAGTTCTTCCGGTTTTTCATTGCCTCCGGCATTGGCATAACTGATGTGTTGAACAGTAGTGGCCGGAGATTTACAGAGTACACATAGTTTATTATCCATAATTAATCGTTCAGCTCTTATCTTTTTCCACTCCTTTTTGTCATAGGCTGCTGACGCTCGTTGGGGATTCCACTTGGGAACAGTATATCCCAGATGATCGTTTTTCAGGTTTTCTATGGGAAGGAGGTATGGCACAACGAATCTGGGGAGGTAAGAATGGGGGGCAAAGCTTTTTGGCACATCATAGACAGTCTCAGCCGTATCAGGAACTTGAGCCTGCTGATCTTGCCACTCAATCCAATACTCCAGCTCGTCGGGCAACTCGTAGTCTTTGGGGGTACTAAGTGGGATAGATGCCAGAGCAGACAATAGATCGGAGTATACACCCGGTTGATGCTCTGTGATAGGACGAGAGGGGCTGCAGCATTTTCTTCCCAGAAAAAGCTGCCAATGTGGTTCCAGGAGAGCTTTCCAGATTAGATCCAATCGATCGGGAGTACCTTGCAATGCCACCAGAAAACTGGCATCACATAAGTATTCACGTCGCGACAAGACAGCTCCGGGCTTGGTATTGATGTTTTCTCTGGCTTCGGTTTCTGTAACAAACCCCCTGTCTGTATCTAGTTTTTTTACGTCGAAATCGGCAATGGGAACTTTCATCTCCGCTCCGACTGTGTGATAATCCCACCAGCGGACTCCCGGTCTGTCAATGCGTACTCCCATCCTCAGGGAGGCAATTTCAGGAAGCCACAGATCAGATGCAGATTCTCTGCTTACTCCCAAAGCAGAACAGATCATCCCAGCAATAGCGGATTTTGACGGGAATGCATCCGTCCGCCGAACTGAGAGCCTGGAGCTGTTACTGCCCCAAGCCTGAAGAGGACCTTCCAACCTCAGAAATATCGTATTGGCGGCCATTCTAGGCCTCCTCGATGACCTTAATGCTCTTCACGTCCTGCCAATTGTGTCCCGTAAGGGCAACTACTTGTTCCACCAAGTTATCCAGGCTGATGATTTGTTCGCCTATCTGTATGCCCTTGGAGGTTTGCAGAGGAGTCCGGCCGTTGGGTGAAAACCAAAGTTGGCGGCTATCGTTGTTACCATAACCAATGTTGACATCATGGATGTAGTTGGCAAGCTGGCCGATGCTTTGGCTAACAATGTCTGAATCCTTCACCCGGCTGACAGGTTTTACGAAGGCATTGGCGTAGTTGAAGGGATGAGTTTTGATCTCCACCAAGATTCCTTCAGGGTAGTTATGAGCTCCATAGCTGTTTTGTTTCCCGCTGGGATTAGTACGGGCGGCAGCATAAAGGAACGCACCGATGGTCTTTGCGGCCAGAGCCTCGTCACCACCGAGGTTATGAACCAATTGAGCAAGGTCAATACTGAAGTACTTGTAGAAGCATGAAGAAGAGAACATGGCTTCATCGAGATAACCCGCTCCGGCATCTTCGCCTTTGATATCATCTACAGCCACATAGTAGTCTATCTCCGGGATAGCTTCGTGAGTGGAAATGGCATGAGCAGTTTGAAGGGCAGCTTCTACTCTAGTATTCTTGATCTCTCCGGTTTCCAGCATTCTGCCGCAAAGTGCCATATCCGGAACCTTGACTTCTGTTTCGATGATATCAGCAAAGAGATCCTTAAGCTCATCGATTGAGATATTATCGTTTTGGATAAGATTTGCCATCTTCTGGATGGCGGATTTAGTGGTAAAGACCAGCATATCAGACGATGAGCTTTGAGCTCCGGATTTGATCCCGCATTTACTAAGTACGTCTTTGGCTTTCTTGATCACGTCCTTTCCCTTGAGTTGTTCCTGAATCTGTTCAGCCAGGTGTCTGGTGCGGATACCTCCGAGCAAATCAGCAAATTCGGAGGAGGTGCGGATACTGCGTTTGATGCATTGGCTGGAGATGCGGGAGCGTAATACTCCGCCAAAGTAACATGTCTTGGGAGCTCCTAAATCATCGCGATTGAGGTTGGAAGGGCAGTGGTTTTGAATCATGTGGATTTCAATAAGGGATTTGGTCATTTTTCTTACCTCACGAGATAGCTTTATATTGGTTGTTAAAATCTTCGGCCCAGCGTTCTCTCACGCTTGGGACTTCCCAGGCAGAAATTGTGTCTATCAGCCAGACCCAATCCAAAGCATCGAAGTCTTTCTTGATCAGGCCCAGGCATTTGTTCAGGGTGGGTTCCAATGCATAAATTGGAAGGCTAAGCAGTTTATCGTTGAGTGACATGATCTGATCGGCTTTCTTTTCATCCTTGTGCAATGTCTTGTAATAAAGTGAACCCAGGAGTACAGAGAGCTTTGCATCTTGCTTATGCGGTATCTTAATTGAAGCGTACAGCTTGGCAATCAGCCAGGCGATCTCTCGCCTGGGTGCATGCTTACCTGCTTCTCTCAATGGCCACCACAGCGCAGTGAACAGATCAAAGCCTTTGAGCTCTGAGTCCAGTGGTTTGTATTGCAGAGTCCTGAGTATGGCAAGCTCTCCATCCTTGAGCGATGCAAGCCGTTGTATGTATTGATAACTAAGATTGTTGTTCATCTGCATCTCCTTCAGCATCAGTTTTGGCTTTTGGGGCTTTTAGGATGGAAGCGCGGATACTGCTTCGCTCCTTCGTGGCTCTGGAACTGATTCCCGGGATCAAGGCTCTGGAGATCACCCGAGTGGTCAGTTTGTTTGCTCTGGCCAGTTTCTCCCAGGTAAGTCCAGAATCCATCAGGCTATGCGCGAGTTGCCTGGAGAAGATAGCTTCTGTCTGAGGGCCTAAATCTGACATCAGGCTCTTCTTAATGCTTTTGAACCGATTGAGGGATGAATGCTTCATGGTATTCTTGATAGCTATATCCCAGGAGCTGAGGACATCCATCGTCTCGGTATTTATGGAATTCGGGTTTATTGAGATTGTCTTCTCCCAGATATCTACATACTTGGCTTTATCTGTGGCAAATCCAACCAGGAGGATTGATCTCTTTTGTGACAGAGTATTGCTTATGAGTAACTCTTCCAATAAACCCCGATACCGCATGTCTGATCCAAGTCTGCCTGAACTAATAATGTTTGAGGCTTTGAAGGCTTTACCATCCCGATAGATAACAAATGGATCCCTCCATATGTTGTTCTCCAAGTCTCCGGAAGTCTCAAAGAAACAGGAATAGACCAGTTTACCCGGTTTATCCCCACAAATAGCGCAAGCGCTATCGCTCTCGACGGGATCATTTAGGTACAGAAGCCTTGCCGGCACTGTCATCCCGGCAAGTAATGGTACTTTGTCAGTAGATAAATACCGGTACTGTTCCGACCAGACAGGACTTCCCTGATCTCCAGCGGGTAAGCGGTTTTGCTTCAGAGATTCCAGAAGATTCTTGGGCCAGAAAACCTTGTAGATAGGTGGACTGCCATTGATCCCGGATTTCAAGTTTGGTCGACCACTTACAAAAAAGAGAGGTAATCTGAGTAACCCATTTACAACACAATTACAACATACACCATCAGCATAATCCCTGCTATGTCGGAAATGCCAGGCATTGTTGCCTGTGGGAATTTCGTGAAAGAGTTCAGTAATAGGCCTGCGTCTATTCAGGTTCCCCTTTTGCATGAATCTCCGTTCATCTCCAAAGAGTTCGAACAAGTTGTTTTGTTTGGAAAGATAGGGTAGCCATCCCGGAGGGATACTCTCTTGGAGAGTTTCTCCGGTATTCAGTTCACACCAGCTGCATAGAACCAGTATGAACCTAAGGACAGCTATCCTATCCATCGGATTGGGGTAGGCGATTTGCAGCTTGTGAGCATTATCTAATGCTTCGATGAGGCTGATTTTAGCCGTGACACCGTTATGATAGATAACGGAAAGCCACGGCTCATACAGAAGATTGAACATACTTAACTCCTATATTAATAAAGAGATGTTCTGAAAATAAAGCTGGGGGAAATGAAACCCCTTAGCTTGGGGATTTCGAACGCAGAAAACCTGATGTTACTGAAGCAGAGTAACATGTATTTGACCGGCTTCATAGAAGCTACCTCCCGATTACTATTATTCTTTTTGAATAGGTCATATCACCGAGTATTTTGATCCTTGCCCAAGGCTCAATGCAAGTAAAATGAATGACTGATACACTGTCAACAAAAAAAAAGGCAGATTACATTTTATTTGATGTTTTGTATGTTGAAGAATGTCCACAGATGCGGCTGGATGGTTGTAGTATTCTGCTTTCCAGGCTAGCAAGAGGCTTTGGAGGGCGGACCGTAAGATAGCCCTGCAGGTGCGAGCTATGATTGTTTTACCATATATTTGGCTTTGCGGATGATCGGGGAGTGTGTTTGTGTCTCTACATCAGGCGTGCCCATTATCAGCACGAACTCCACCCGAACCCTTCTTGAACCCCACCTGAATCCAGTTCGGGTGGGGTTCAGGTGGAGTACGGGATAAATCCAAGTAACAAGAGGGGAGAGAGATGACAGTGAAAACGATCTGATCAGAGGTGAAAACGATCGGAGAAATCAAGTAGGCAAGCTTATCGTTCTCAAATAGACCATATCAAGTCCATCCCTGAATGCCCTGAAATCACCCGAACTAACTCTACGCTGATCCGCGGTGAACGGAATGCCAAAGCTTTGCTCCCATGCTGAACAAGTGAAGATTTAGATTGACAAAAGTGCTTTGAGATAATTGTTTGAAGCTTCATTACTAATGGGAGTACGAAATGTCATCGATCGCTGTTTTAGGTTGCATGTGGGGTGATGAAGCCAAGGCCAAAATTGTGGATTACCTTGGCGAAAATGTGGACTATGTGGTTCGTTTTCAGGGAGGCAGCAATGCCGGGCACACGATTGTTGTGGACGGAAAGAAACACGTGTTTCACACAGTTCCCTCGGGAATTATGTATCCCAAAACTCAATGCTTGATCGGTAGCGGGGTGGTGATCGATCCCTTTGCCATCCTGAACGAGATCAAGGCACTTGCCCAAGGCGGAGTTGACGTGCAGGGGCGTTTGGTGATCGATGAGCGCGCCGGCATTGTGTTACCCCTTCATACCTTACTGGATCAGCAGGGTGAAGCACGGTTAAAAGCCGGAAAAATCGGAACCACGGGCAGGGGCATCGGTCCTGCTTACGCTGATTTGACGGCGCGGAGCGGCATCCGGATGCTGGATTTGAAGTTTCCTCAATATCTCAAGAAACGGCTCGTGGACCTGTACCAATATCATGAGATCCCTCTTTCTTTATCAGAGTTGAAAGAGCTGCTGGCCACGCTGAAAGAGGCATGGGCTCAGCTAAAAGCTTATGTGAAGGCTGTGGATCCCATCCTGTACGAAGCCCGGCTGCGGGGCGATAACATCCTCTTTGAGGGTGCGCAGGGGACACTATTGGACCGCACTTGGGGCAGCTATCCCTATGTAACTTCGTCCAATACCATAGTCGATGCCATCGGGTGCGGTAGCGGATTTTCTGCCCGGTATCTGGACCGGGTGATTGGTGTGTACAAAGCTTATTGCACTCGTGTGGGAGAGGGACCCTTCCCCACCGAGCTTTTTGGCGATCTTGCCGATCGTATCCGCACTCAAGGCAATGAATTCGGTTCCACCACCGGACGTCCCCGCCGCATAGGCTATTTCGATGCGGTTCTGGCGTCCCATTCCGCCCGTCTCAATGCTTTGGACGGCATGGCGCTTACTTTGCTGGATGTACTTTCCGGGATCGAAGAGCTAAAGGTCTGCGTAGGCTACCGGATCGAGGGCAAGGTTCAAACCGAGGCTCCCACCCACCATTTGCTTTTGGCCAAAGCAGAGCCTGTGTATCTCAGCTTTGAAGGCTGGGATTGCGACATCTCGGGAGTAAGAAAGCTGAAGAAATTGCCACAGAATGCCAGGACATATCTGCAAGCCATTGAAGACACGATGGAATTGCCGATTCAGATCGTCTCTGTGGG
>JAKPXC010000180.1 GCA_029567705.1 Candidatus Cloacimonadota bacterium | reverse complement strand
GCAAGTATAATGAAAACAACATCACCGCTATATCTGCAGGAGTCTTTTCCATCGTCAGCGATCCGGTGGCCCCGATTGCGGATTTCGGCGCTAGTATCCTCAGCGGCTTAGAGCCTCTGGCAGTGCAATTCACGGATCTCTCCACACCCGGAACCGGGGGGATCACAGCTTGGCATTGGGATTTTGGCGATGGCGGCACATCAAACGAGCAGAATCCCTTATACACCTACAACGATCCAGGGGTTTACAGTGTGAGTTTGACCGTGGAGGGTCTCTTTGACTTGGAGGATACCGAACTGAAGACAGATTACATTACGGTGCTCCCAAGCGTGCCGGAGATAGAACTGCTGAGTGCTGCCAGCTTACATTATGGTGTGGTTTATCTTGGTGATGTATCTGCAGTACAGAGTATTGAAGTTAAAAACTCCGGCGGGGCTGCGCTGAATATAACGAGCGTGTCCTATCTGGCAGGAACTTCAGCCTTTTCTTTGATTGATACAGCACTGCCCATTGTGCTGGCTCCGGATGAAACCGCGATTCTGAATGTGGTCTTTGCTCCCCTGGCCAGCGGCGCGGTGAGCGATAGCATTTATATCCATAGCGATGCTGACAATCTGCCAGTACTCGCCATTGGTTTACGCGGCACCGGTGAGTATGTGCCTCCGGCAGCGGTTACTCCACCTACGGTGCAGATATTGGGTAATGACGCCATCATCACTTGGGAAGCCGTAACTGAGACTATCTATGGCAGCCCCATCGCTCCGGATGGCTATATTGTGCTTTACAACGAGACGCCTTACGAAGATGCGAACTACTATTATTTCCTGAATTTTGTGCCGGAAACCAGTTACACCCACACATTTGTGGCACTCTTCCGCCCATCCATGTTTTACCGGATTGTGGCAGTGAAGTTTTATCGAGAATCCGAACGTGAGGCAGTGGCCGGCCTGCGCAGTGGAGAGGATAGAATCACCTGGAAAGTGTTGAAAGAAAGGATGCAGGGCTTGCATCGTAATTCCGGGCAGTGACCAGATAATCTGAACATATTGAGGTGGGCAGAAAGGCCCACCTCTTTGTTCTGTAAGACGGTTAAAGTTTAGGATAAGTGCCGTTGATACGGTCAAATGATCATTAGCAAGGCGTGGTGAGTCCCATCGGGACGACATTTCAGCTAGCCCTCACGTTTCGAAAACCCCCGATAGAGTCCCATCGGGACGGTATTGTGCGCCTGTGAGCGACACATATCAGATCGGTGAAAGTCCGATTCAGGGTATCGTCAAGCCCTGTAGCTGAAGGTAACTGCGTCACCGCGAGGTGGGGTGGAGAGCAACCGGAAGCGAAAGACCAGTCCGTAGGATAACGAACTCGATTCGGCGGGATAAGCTGTCGAGCCCCCAATATCAGGGCGAAGACTAAAGACCCGGAATTAGCCTACCGGCAGTACCGGAAAGCATGAACGGGAAGACCTGAGCGGATGAAAGACGTATTGGAGTAAGCCAGCTCAGGAGCGGTCATGTGGTTGGAGACGGAATGGTCAGGAAGGTATGCAAAGTAAAGCAGGGAGACCTGTCGATTGGCATGAGAGATCGGCAGGAGTCAGAGTGCTCATAGTAGCGATGATATTCGGGACAACATAACCTGAAAGGAGCTAAGGGGCACAGGAAAACAGACTTTGAAAGGAGTACAGATGGAAGAACAACGATCGCCAGTGCCTGAAGAGGCTAAACAAGAACGAGAGATCCCAGCCCAATGGGCATGGGTCGAACCATTGGTATGGACTGACAAAATGCTGGCAGCCCTCGAAAGAGGAGTTAAAGGTGGAAAATGGTTTAGTCTGATCGACAAGGTATGGCACTTGCCAAACCTCGAATCAGCCTGGAAAAGAGTAGCGGCAAACCGAGGCAGTGCAGGTATCGATAATATCAGTATAAAGCACTACCAAAGGCACACAGAACAACGTCTTAACCGTACTTCGGAGCTACTAAAGCAAGACAAATATCAACCAGCCGGTGTAAAACGGGTATGGATTGATAAAGCTGGTAGCAAAGAACAGAGACCATTGGGAATACCAACCGTCACAGACAGGGTGGTACAAACTGCACTACGCAACGTCATAGAACCGATCTTTGAGATAGACTTCTGTGAATACAGCTACGGCTTCCGTCCCCACAGATCTTGTAAAGATGCCCTCAGAAGAGTCGATGGACTACTGAAGCAAGGATACAGATATGTGCTGGACGCAGACCTGAAAGGATACTTTGATAGTATCCCTCAGGACAGGCTGATGAAACTGGTAGAAGAGAAGATAGCCGATAGCCGGGTACTTGCTCTGTTGTGGCAGTATCTCTCACAGGAAGTGTTAGATACCACATCAAGCTGGACACCGGAAGCAGGCACACCTCAAGGAGCGGTGATCAGCCCTTTGCTGGCAAACATCTACCTTAATCCACTGGATTGGGTGATGCTGAACAAAGGGTTTGAAATGACCCGCTATGCGGATGATTTTGTGGTGATGTGTGAGACGCAAGCAAAGGCAGAAGAAGCACTGAAACTGATCAAGGAATGGACGGAATCAGTAGGCTTGACCCTACATCCAACCAAAACTAAGATCGTTAATGCCGACGTAGATATCTTTGAGTTTCTGGGCTACAAGTTCGTACAAGGAATGAAGTTCCCAAGCGACAAAAGCATCAAGAAATTTAGAGACAATATCAAGAAGCATACACAACGCTTTAACCCTTATAGCATGCAAACCATCATCAACAAAATCAAACCAATCCAAAGAGGATGGTTTGAGTATTACAAACACTGTCACAAAAACACGTTCTCTGATGTAGATGGCTGGACGAGACGCAGACTGCGTAGCATCCTCAAGAGACGTGAGAAACGCAGAGGTATAGCCACAACACACAAAGACAATATACGCTACCCCAACAAAATCTTTGATAGCTATGGGTTCTTCTCAATAGCCAGAGCCCACAGGGAATTATGCCAGTCTCTTAAATGAGAAACCTGCTTTCTGGAGAGCCGTATGCGGGAGAATCGCACGTACGGTTCGGAGGGAGGGGAGCCCAGTAATGGATCGCTCCCCTACCCCTATTATAAACCCTCACTGAAAACTTCAAATCCAATCACCAAAACTTCAAATGTCCAAGTCCGAAAGATGATGAGCCATACGAGTTGGATGTCCTAACAATGC
>JAKPXC010000162.1 GCA_029567705.1 Candidatus Cloacimonadota bacterium | reverse complement strand
AATCCAGAGAAGGGATGGAGACGGACTGGATGGAATCCACGATCACCAGAGAGGGTTTGTATTCTGCCACGGCATCGATAATCTGTTCAGTGTCGTTGGTGCAAAGCAGCCAGATGTTTTCATCATGAACGCCCAAACGGTTACTGCGCTGGCGGATTTGCTCCATGCTTTCTTCCCCGGAACAGTATAGGACACTGAGCTTGAGCTTGCCGATCCACTCGCTGAGCTGGAGCATGAGGGTGGATTTGCCGATACCGGGTTCGCCACCGATCAGGATGAGCATCCCGGGCACAATTCCTCCGCCCAAAACAAGATCAAATTCACCGCTGCTGGTGGAGATGCGTTCCACCGTGCTGGCTTTGAGGTCTTTGATTCGTTCGGGTTTGGTTTGTTTACTGGCAACGAGTTTACCTTTTTTCCCTGTGACTACAGAGCTTTCTTTGAAGGTGTCCCAAGCACCGCATTGGGGGCATTTCCCGCTCCACTTGGTAGTTTCGTAACCGCATTCCGCACAAAAATAGGATGCTGCCATCGTCGTCTCCTGTTTAGGCTTTTTCTCAGTTTTGGATGGTAGAAAAAATTGGCAAGGATTATTTTTCCCCAAATATATTCTGTGAGCGGGTCAAATACTGCTGCACTACAAAAAAGACCGGTTTTCAAAAAAAAGGTTTGGCAATTTTGGGGGGTTGCATTAATATGTCCTCAGAGGTGAAATTATGAACCATAAAATAATTGTATTTAGCACTCCCACTTGTGCTTGGTGTAAGAAACTGAAGGACTATTTGCGCCAGAATGGTTTCACCTACCGTGATGTTGATGTATCAAAAGATGATACCGGACTTAGGGATATGATCCGAAAGACAGGGCAACAGGGCGTTCCCCAGCTTTGGATCAATAACCAGCCGGTTGTGGGCTTCGATCGAGCAAAGATCGATCGATTATTAGAACTTAATAAACAAAACAAAGGAGTTACAAATGGCTAATTATCCCGAAAAGTTCCACGAACTGATCACAAGGTTGCAGGTGATCCTCAGTGACATCGATTATTCGCAGAAGGCATGTCTGCAGGCAGGAAAGATGGAGTGCCATCTTCTGAACTATCTTCATTCCATCAAATCTCCGGCCAACATGAATAAGCTGGCAAAAGTATTGAATGTTTCTCACAGTCGCGTAACCCGCATCATGGACAATTTGGTGGCCAAGAAACTGGTTACCAGAAAGCCCTCTGAACAAGACCGCCGTTGCTGGTTTGCCATGATTACCGAGAAAGGCAGTAAATTGGCAGAGAACAGCCAACAGACGGTCGTTGACCATCAAAAGAAAATTATCTCCAAGATCTCTGAAAAGAACTTGGATGATGTGTATAAAGCTTTCAAAACTTATGTAGATAAGTATGAGGAAGTGCTCAAGGAAACCTACGTGGAGTTATAATGTCCAAGAAAGTAATAACCCATTGGCGTGATGGGATGACCTTTGATGCAGAAATCAATGGTCATCATCTGCTTATGGATGCTGATAATGAGTGGGGCGGCCAGGATAAAGGCCCACGCCCCAAACCACTGCTTTTGGCAGCTCTTAGTGGCTGCTCGGGTATGGATGTAGTCTCGATTCTTGCCAAGATGAAGATACCTCCATACAGCTTCAGAATGGAAGCAGATGCGGATGCTACAGAAGAACATCCTGTGGTCTACAAGACTATCCGCTTCAGTTTCTACTTTGAAGGGGAAGCTCTTCCGGAAGACAAGATAAAAAAGGCCGTGAAGCTTTCCACCGAGCAGTATTGCGGCGTGAATGCCATGCTGAAGAAATCTGCCGAAGTGATAGTGAAGATATACATAAACGATTTAGAGGTAAAGATATGAAGCTGGCTTTAACGATCTTTATGATCTCGCTGGTGGTTCTGCTGGGTTGTGCACCCGCTCCGGATCCCGGAGATAAAGCCACAACTCCTCCCAAAGAATCTTCCACTCCAGCGCCTGCAGGTGAGGTTCAACAAGCCGTGGAAGGCTATGTGAACGGAGAATGGATCACAAATTGGGATGATGCCCTGCGCTTTGCTACTGCTCTGAACCGTCCCGTGCTGGTGAATTTCACCGGGTCGGACTGGTGTGGATGGTGCATCCGGCTGCGCAATGAAGTCTTTAGTCAACAGGATTTTATAGATTACGCTTCGGCGAATCTGGTGCTGCTGACTTTGGATTTTCCCCGCAGTCTGCCTCAATCTGATGAGCTGAAAGCCCAGAACCGATCATTACAGGAACGCTTCCGGATTGAAGGATATCCCTCCATTATTCTGGTAAACAGCCAGGGTGCCGAGATCAACCGGACAGGTTACCAACAGGGTGGCGCTGCGGCCTACGTGGCACACTTGCGTCAGCTCCTGGCAAGAAACTAAAGTAAAGAACAATAAAAAACCCACCTGTTTCAGGTGGGTTTTTCTTATGTCTTCGGTTTGCTATTTGAAATAGGGTTTGATCACTTCCAGCACTTCCGGGAGGTCTATTCCGATGGATTTGAGATGCTCAAGTGTGGGCACTCCTTCGGGAGTCCAGCCTTTACGTTTGTAAACGGAATCGACTAGTTGTCTGTATTGATCTTCCCGATATTCACGCAGCTTGGCCATCTTTTCCAAAGTGCTCATCCCGGTGGGATCGATGCCTTGCTTCTCTTGCAGGGCAGTATCGTAACGCTCAGCTCGGGAGAGGTATTCTTCCTCTGTAACGGGGCCAACGGCTCTGTATGGAGGTAGATCATCCTCTCTGCGGCCTTTGCCCATTCTCATGCAGAAGACCTTCTGGAAATTGTAAACCCGTTCGCTCTGGCGAATAAGCTCATGCTTATCCAGAGGTTTACCCGTGATGGCTTTGTAGATGTCCACGTAGTTCTGCACGTGTTCCGGGACTTTGGCTGGTTCTGCAGTCTGGGCATTGTCTTCCGGCTCGATATCGTTCCAGGGAAGCTTGCAGAGACCCTGCAGACCAAACCAGGTGCGGAACATGGGGAAGTAGTGCAGGGCTTCGGCTTTATCCTCGAAAGTGGGGATAAGCTTGTTTACCATATCCATGAAGATCAGCCAGGCTTCATCGTGCTGTGGGCCCTTGAGTGCAAGAGTATAGCCACCCTGTTGGGCAAGGCTTTCTTTGGACATATATTGGCTATATTCCAGGCCTTTGGCTTCCATTCCCATATCCTGAAGCAGTTTCGGATCAGCTCCATACTGCTCTGCAAAGAGCTTCTTCATCTTGCGAACGCCTTTGCCAACTGTAACGCCAAAACCTTCTCCCCTAGCCATCTGGTGCAGAAGCTCCAAAGCGGCATCGGCATTTCCCCAGCTCAGATCAAGCCCACCGGTGCGTTCTTTATTTAGGATGCCATATTCATAGCATTCCATCGCAAAGGCAACACTGGTGCCGAAAGAGATGGTATCCACGCCGTATGTATCGCAATAGAAATTTATCTCGACCACATCTTTGGGATCCCAGATGCAGAGATTGGAGCCGCAACCGGCAGCAGTTTCATACTCAGGGCCGTCCACGCAGACCGGCTGACCCTTGTATGGACCGGTGCGGGGAAGGAAGTTATCCACTGCTTTACAGCAGGAAAGCGAACAGCCAAACCAGCAGCCATCGGGCATGCCTTGAGTGAAGAGCTTCTTGAACTCCCAGGATGCCAGAGCGATGGCTTCATCCATCTGCCCATACTTGAAGTTTTTGATGGGAAGCAGGTCATAATCGTTCATGATTTCCATCAGGTGAGCCGTGCCTATCTCACGCATGTGGCACTGGCTGCTATCGCCTTTTTCGATTTCTTTATGCAGCTTCAGGCCGGTTTCCTGAAGGGTTTTGATGTCTTCAGGATCGTTGGTTTCACCTGTGAGGGAGGAGTATTTTACCACCAAAGCTTTGAGATTCTTATCCCGGAAGACTGTTCCTGTGCCGCCTCGGCCGGCTTGTTTGAGCCTGGCAACCTTGCGGCGTTTATCCCAGAAGGAGAAGTTCAGGCAAGTGATCTGCACATGGCTGGAAGCTTGGCCGGAAGAGACTACAGAGACGTGCTGAAGATGCTCCGGGCCTCCGGAGAATTCCTCATGCAGCTTCTCTGAAATTATGTGGCTGTTGACTTCAGTATCAGGGGCAGTGAGGATCTGAACTACTCCCTTATCGCCATCAATATAGACTATTGTTCCTTCCTTGGCCTTGCCCTGAATCTCCAGGGCATCCCAGCCTGAGAACTTGGTGTATGGCCCAAAATGGCCGCCCACGTTGCAATCCACCGGAATGCCGGTGAGGGGAGAAATGGTGGTGACGATGGACTTGCCACTGCCGGGGTAGTTTGTATTGCCACAGAGGGGGCCAAAGGAGATGCATATCTCGTTTTCGGGATCGTTCCACTTGGTGCTGTCTTTGACGCCATGCCACATCAGATAGAGGTCAAATCCTTTTCCACCCACGAATTTATCGATCATGAGGTCAGTCACGGGCTTCTCTTTGATCTCGAGAGTATCAAGATTCACATACAGTGTGCGGCGATTGTAGCCTCGAATGATAGGCTTGAGCTCATAATGAAACTCGGCCAAAACTTTGCGGTTTTCCATCTATTCCTCCGTCTCTATTCTGATGGCTTCGGCGGGGCATTGTTTGGCACAGGCACCGCAGGCTATGCATTTGAATGGGCTCAGGGCACCTTCAAAATGCATCATGGATTTTGTGGGGCAGGCAGCCACACACATCAAGCAGCCGATGCAAAGCTTCTTATTGAGCATGATCACACCCAGGCTATTGACTGTGAGCGCTTGTGTGGGGCAAGTCTTCACGCAGGTCTGGCACTGGTTGCACACATTCATATCAATGGGATTCTGGCTGTCGTTGATCCTTATGCAAGATTTGGCGGCGTTGTCTTCCTTGAAATACAAGCCGGAACACACACTCTCGCATAAGTGACAGGCTATACACTTATCAGGGTAGGTTTTTAGTAACTTCTTCATCACCTGCTCCTTGTTTTTTTGCTTTTTTCCATCCTGAATTCAATCCATTTTCAGTCAATAGGTTTTTCCCATGGTATAGAAAACAGCTCCACTCATCTTATAAGTGGAGCTGTTACTAAATAGTTATGGGGTGTTGAGTTAGATTTCCTGTTTGATCTTATTTAGCAGTCCTGCAGCATCCAGACCTGCCCAACGATAGACGTCTTCTGATACTCCAGCCAGGGGATATTCTGCCACACCATATCTGAAAAGCTTGGCAACCAAGCCCAGATCTACCAGTTTGGTTGCGATGGTGGCAGCCAAACCTGTATTGACGTTATGATCTTCGATACTGAAGATGGGGCCGTGTTTGGCGGCATTCTCGATGGTTTCGTTGCTGATCAGGGTGGGCGCAGAGACGTAGTAGAGATTGAGGTAAATGCCCATATCCCGCAGGCTGTCTATGGCTTTCAGGGTTCTTCCCACCGGAGTTCCGGTCACAAAGACAGTGCCTTGATTTCCAATCCGCAAGAGGTCTTCCTTGCCAAATTCGAAGTTATAGCCCATGTCGTAATATACTGCGCCTTCTTCATTGCGGATGATGGGAACCTTGGAGCGTCCCATGGTGACAATGTAGTTCCCGGGCTTATTGATCAGCCAGCGGATTATGCGATCCGTGTGATTTGGATCAGCAGGGCAGATAAGGCGGAAATTGTAAAGATTCTTGGCCAGGCCAATGTAATCTATGCACTGGTGTGTTTTGCCATCTTCACCGACATCCAGGCCTACATGAGTGACTACCACTTTAAGATTGGTATGGTTGATATCATTAAGACGGTGCATGTTATAGACTTCGCCGATACCGAAGACGCCAAAGTCACTCCAGAAAGTCTGGATACCGGATGCGGAAAGCGCTCCGGAGACCACTGCGGCGTTTTGTTCCATAATGCCGGATTGGATAAAGCGATCGGGGGAGACCTTGGCAAAGTCTCCGGTTTTCACGCTGGCAGCCAGGTCACAATCCACAACCACCAGGGGAGTACCTGCTTCAATATTTATCTTTGCCAGGTCGGCAATAGCTGTTCCCCAGGCACTGCGGTTATCAGTTTCAGCTTCGTACACCACCGGTTGTCCTGCCACGAGATCTGTCTTAAGCTCAAATCTTGAGGCTTCGTGGGTGGATAGATCTGGTGTGAATTCTTCTCTAAGCTTGCGGTATTTGCTAAGCTCATTTGACACTTTCAGTTGTTTCAAAGCTTCATCGAGCTGCATATCTGAGAGAGTGGAGCCATGGAATTTGGCTTGGTTTTCCATAAAGCTCACGCCTTTACCCATTACAGTATGTGCTAGCAGCATAGTGGGTTTATCAGACGTCTTGATGGCTTCCAACGCTTCCAGTATCTCGGCGAAATTGTGTCCGTCTATATCCTTCACCAGCCATCCGTCGGATTCCCATCCGGCTTTGATGTCCTGATACATCACATCGCTGATGTTACCGCTGATCTGGAGCTTGTTATAGTCAACTATAGCACAGAGGTTGTTCAGGCCATACTTCGTGGCAAAGCGCCGGGCTTCACTGATCTGACCCTTCTGCTGCTCACCATCACCCATCATCACATACACACGGTAGGGTGTTTGATTTATTCTGGAGGCCAAAGCCATTCCCGCCCCGGCAGAAAGACCCTGTCCGAGGTTTCCCGTGGTCCATTCCACACCGGGTACAGTGCGCTCGATGTGACCTTCAAAGATGCTGCCAAACTTACGGAATTGGGAGATGGCGTCTTTCAGAGGGAAATAACCCTGCTGACCGAGAACAGTGTAAACGGCGGGGGAGATGTGGCCATTGGAGACCAGGATGCGATCACGGTTGGGAAGCTGGGGATTGGCAGGATCATGAGTGGTCGTGTTGTACAATGCTAAAAGTATATCTATGGAAGACATTGAGCCTCCGGGATGGCCGGAGCCAGACAATGTGGTCATCTGCAGTATGGCAGCCCTGGCTTCTATGGCTTGCTGCTCTAAGTGTTTGATTAAGTCTTGTTTATTCATGATGTTATTCCTTGTCTAAATCAAAAAACCTGCTATAAAAGAGATTCCCCTCCACATTGCATGCAACGTGAAGGGGCTATATGGTTGGTGGAGCATAACGGGATCGAACCGTTGACCTCATGACTGCCAGTCATGCGCTCTCCCAGCTGAGCTAATGCCCCAAAACTGGGCGTTTCAATATAGCGGCCAATCTCTTTGCAGGCCGATTTCTGTCAAGAACTTTGTTTGCTATCCTTCCCTCAGCTTTCTAATTCTCTGCCAATCTATAGGTTATTGGTTAGAGATACTGCTGCTGAAGAGTTGCTTTTATCTGAAACCAAGACCTGTAAGGCTTGTTGTAAACGAGCTTCTCAGATTCTGAAGGAAAAGAAGAAGCTCCGCTGGTGTGCGGAGCTTCTTTATTGCTTCTAAATCAGTGCTTTAGAATTCTACTTTGATTGAGCTGCCCAGCATGTAAAGGGCATTGGGATCGCCATCGGTCCACTTTCCGGGGTTACCAAAGGCACCATACACTGCCATCTTGGCAATCTCTGGAACCAGGCAAATCTCCAGGCCGGCATTGGCTTCCAAGCCCACTGCAGGGTCATTGTCTGCCATGGTTGTGACATAACCAAGGTTGCCAAAGATAGCCATTTTTTGATTTAAGGGGTACTTCAACTGGCCAACTGCAGATAGCAAGCCTTGATCTCCATCAGGATATGGGAAGTCTATAGTCGTGCCATCATGCCAATTCCCCCAACCAAAGAGATAAAGTCCATTCTGGTAATAGGGACTAAGCACAGTGAGACCATTCTCTCCTATATAAAGTATATCCAGGCCGAGATCCAGATCGCTCAGTTCAGCATCGGCTTTCACTGCTGCGCCAAAGCCAAGCTGGTCATCACCGGGCACTACTTGGTAATCTACGAAAGCAGTGACATCCAGGTTTGCACTTCCCACGGGAACGGTGTAGAATGGCATGATTGTGAAGTTTGCCATGCCATTGGCCTTAAGGTCGTTTCCGTAGAAGGTTTGCAGACCGGCTTTATTCTCATCCATCAGCAGGTTGAACATCACAATGTGATAATCATCATTGATCATC
Source organism: Candidatus Cloacimonadota bacterium (assembly GCA_029567705.1). Classification (GTDB taxonomy): domain Bacteria; phylum Cloacimonadota; class Cloacimonadia; order Cloacimonadales; family Cloacimonadaceae; genus PHBP01. Next base: position 7,932 of record JAKPXC010000162.1, on the reverse strand, counting down.
GTGTTTCTTTCATTTGCCTTGAAGTAGGCAAGCTCAGCTTTCATTCCGGCCACATCGTCTTTACTGATGTAGAGACCGGAGATGAAATCATCCAAAACCATACTTCTGTGATCGGCATACCACTGTTGACCAAGCTTGAATTCCAAGCCTTTGGCTATCCAGTTATGATGCAGATATAACTCGCTGGTTTCGATGTTGACTCCACCTGTTCCAACACCTCCACCGAAACCACCCCAGTTGGTGTTACCGATCTCGGTGCCGAGAACCAGCTCCCAGTTGGGGGCAAAGCGGCCGTGCATATTAAGCTGGAGACGGCTGTCAATGTGACCGCCATTGTCTTCAGCCTCGTCGTTGTACATGGCTGCCCGTGTACGGAAATTACCATCCCAATCGAACTCGATAGCCCAAATAGTGCTGAGCATCATCAGTGGCACCAGGATCATAATTAGCTTTTTCATAGGTTTCTCCTAATCATATTTTACATACATAATAAGCGTTCTGAGGCTTCTGCCAAATGTAAACAGCCACAATACTAATATGATGAAGGCCTCAGCTCGAAATAGTTTACTGCTGTCCACTATATTCTGGGAGATTTTCTGATGCATTGATATTGAGTTTGCAACTATGGTAACTACCATACACTTAGCTCAAACGATTGGCTCGAATGCTATAACCAATTGTAGGATAAGCTTTTCCTTAACCGAGGCTAAGGATGGGTTAAGGAAGCGTTTAGGAAGTGAATCAGGAAGGGCTTCGAAAGGAAGGAAACGTGGATGCATAGCCACAGAGAAGAGCTAAACATTGTTGTACCAGAAAAACGAAACCTTGACAAAATACCAGATTTGAACTTTACTGAATAAAATCCGTAAAGGTTTGAACTATGCAGACTTGGGAACTGACAGCTCATGGTCGGGTTCAAGGTGTTGGCTTTCGCTGGCACGCTTGGCACTGTGCAAAAAAGCACTCCGTCTTGGGTTACGTCAGAAACCAGCCAGATGGAACGGTTTTGGTTGTTGCTCAAGCAGATAAGAGTGTTTTAGATGCCTTTGCATTGGATTTACAGCATAGCTCCGGCCGTGCAGAAGTGCGCAGGCTCGAGCTGGTAATTTTAGACACGACAAAGAGATATAATGATTTTGAGATTAGATAGATACATCAGAACCGTGGTCATTTTGCTACTAAGCATTTTACCCATGTGGTTGTCCGCTGTGGAATATAATTATCATCGGGTGCGTAGTGGGGACACTCTCTATGGGCTCAGCCGAAGATATGGCGTCTCCATTGATCAGATCAAACGCTTAAACAATCTCTCCAGCGACAGGCTATCTCTCAATCAAAGGCTCAAGATCAGCGAGATCAGGCCTCCCAGAACACCTGCCAGGCCTGCTCAACCCCGCCCTCAACCCGCAGAAACTCGTCCTGCTACGCCGGAAACCGTTACTCCTCCGGCTGCTACTCCTGCATCAACTCCACCTGCCGTCATCCAGCCCCCCACTAACTTGCCGGAAGACTTTTATCATGTTGTGGTGCAAGGCGAAGGGCTTTATAGAATAGCTGTCAATAACTCCATCACATTGGCAGAGCTTCTAAGATTCAATGGCTTTGCAGATACAAATGTCCCTCTGCGTCCCGGAGACCGCATCATAATAAAAGATCCCGCAAACGCAACAACAGCATCTACTCAGGTTCCTGCGGTTACACCCTCAGAAACCCAGAGTGTTCCACCAGTAACCAATCCCGCCCGACCTTCTAACCCAGCATCCGGAGACACAGTAATCGTGGAACAGGTGTACATCGTGCAGCGGGGAGATACTCTTTATCGAGTTGCCTTGAATCATGGCGTCTCTTTGGATGATCTGAAGGCAAGAAACAACCTCAGCTCAAACGAGATCAGGGTGGGGCAGAGGCTGTATATAGTTGGAACTCCTCCAACCCGGCCCGTAACCAGGGCTCCTCAGGTGCAGGAGAGTGAAACAGAACGTTTAAGAAGCGATCTCGCCAGGCCGGTGGAAGGCCGGGTTAGCTCCCGGTATGGCATCCGTAATGGCCGGCCTCATAAAGGGATAGATATTGCCGCAAGGACAGGAACGCCTATCTATGCGGTTTTGGAAGGAACAGTAGTGTATTCTGGAGTTCAAGGAGGCTATGGAAACGTCATAGTTATTGAGCACTCGGATTTTGTGATGACTATTTATGCTCACAATGAACGCAATCTGGTTAGTGTCGGTGACGTCGTCACAAAGGGACAGCAGATTGCCACAGTAGGCTCCACAGGTGAAACAACCGGGCCGCATTTGCATTTTGAATACCGGATTAAGGGTAAACCGATTAATCCGGAGAGGGTATTGCCACTTGATTAGAATACATATCCTGTATCGTCTCTCAAATTTGAAAAGAGGCTAGTTCATGGAAAACGTCTTTGCAGACAGGGCTTTGCAGAATTATCTGAGAGAGATCTCCAAATACAAAACACTAAGCCGCGAGGAAGAGCAAGAGCTTGCCCGCCGTGCCAAGGATGGAGATCAGGACGCAATCAATCGCCTAACTCAAGCTAACCTGAAGTTTGTAGTGAAGATAGCTTCAAAATATCAGAATCGCGGTCTTTCCTTGTCTGAATTGATCAGCGAAGGGAACATCGGTTTGATAAAGGCTATAGAAAAGTTTGAGCCCGATAAGGATATCAAGCTGATTTCCTACGCAATCTGGTGGATAAAGCAGCGCATTATGCTCGCTGTATCCGAGAAGAGCTCACTGATCCGGGTACCAATGGGCAAATCCAGTACGGTTCACCGGATGAAAGCTTTGGAGGACAGGCATCTGGCAGAGACCGGTGAAGCCGCTACAATGGCTGAGCTTTCTGAACAGATGAATATCGGCGAGAAATCTCTGGAATTGCTCAAGGGCAACAGGATTGAAACCACTTCTTTCGATGATATCATGCAGGGTGCTGATTATCAAGAATTTAGCACTCGTGATATGTTTGAAGACAAAGATCTTGTGGATCCTCAGAGAATATACTATCGGGACAGAATACAGGAGAAAATCCATAGTGCCATAGAAAAGCTGGATTTGCGAGAGGCAGATATCATTCGTAAGTACTTTGGATTGGACGAAAACCACGAGACCATGAACTTTGCTCAGATTGCTGAGATGATGGGCTTATCACGAGAAAGGGTTCGGCAGATCCAAAAAGAAGCCTTAAAAAAAATCATGCACGAACTTCAGCCCGATGAAGGAGACATGGTGGATAGCTTCGTGGAGACCTACAACTATTAATAAATAGGAGCATAGCATGTATAAAGACTTCAATGAGATGATGCAAGCTGTTAAGCAAAAGAAGAAAGGTACGGCGATTATTGCTGCCGCTCAGACGGAATCTGCTCTGGATGCAGCTATACTGGCCAAGAAGGAAAACCTGGCCGAAAGCATCCTGGTGGGCGATAAAGCTGCCATCGAAACTCTGCTTTTGAAGCTGGCTCCGGAATATGTGAACGGCTTTGAGATTATAGATGTGGGAGCGGATCTTGTGAAGGCGGCAAAGACTTCTGTTCAGCTTGTTCATGAAAAGAAAGGTGATCTGATCCTTAAGGGGAAAACCGATACATCCGTCCTGCTGAAAGCCGTCCTGGACAAAGAAAACGGCCTGAGAATCAGCGAAGTTATCTCAGACGTTTTGGCCTATGAACACCCCGAAGGAATCAAGCTGATGAGCGATGGGGGAATCAATCTGCTTCCCGGACTCAGTGAGAAGGTGGCAATTGTTCGTAATGCAGTGCAGGTAGCCCATGCATTGGGCAATCCCCTACCCAAAGTAGCTTTGCTGACGGCCGTTGAGACGGTTAATCCCAAGCTGCAATCCAGCGTCGATGCTGCTATCATTGCCAAGATGTGCGAGCGTGGCCAGATGGGCAACTGCATAGTGGAAGGCCCATTGGCCTTTGATAATGCGGTGGATATTGATGCTGCCAGAATAAAGAACATCACGTCTCCGGTTGGTGGCAAGGCAGACGTTCTGATTGTCCCCAATATCGAAGCTGGCAATATCTATGGCAAGCTGATGACTTACTACTGCAACTTCCGGGTTGCACATGTGGTTATGGGCACCAAAGTGCCGATCCTGATACCTTCAAGAGCAGATACCGGAGAGATTAAGATGCTCTGTATGGCAATGGGTTTGGCCTGTATGCCAGCCTGATAAATGAATCTACGGCTGATCCAGTTTGGCAAGTCCAAAGATGCTTGGTTGCTGGAGGCTTTGGCAGAGTATCAGAAGCGCTTGCAGCCTTACTGCAAGCTGGAAGTTGTTGAGCTGCAGGACGAGAGCCTGAAACACAATTCTTCTCCAGCTCAGGTCATGGACAAAGAAGCCGCCCTCTGCTTGCAGAAGATCAGCAGAGAAGATTATCTTATCGTGCTTGATGAAAGAGGGCAACAAAAAAGTTCTCTTGAATTCAGCTCTTTCTTGACTAATATTTCGGATAGACAGAACGTGGTTTTTGTGATTGGTGGAGTCTTTGGTACTTCGGCTGCTTTGAAACAAAGAGCCGATCTGCTCTTTAGCCTTTCTGCCATGACCTTTACGCATAGGTTTGCCCGTTTGATTCTGATGGAACAGATTTACCGGGCAATAATGATAAAGAATAACCGCCCATACCATTACTAGAAGACAGAGGAATAGATGACATATTTTACTACAACTATCGGTACTGCCGCAATAAACGATTCTCTGAAGAACCTGGGGCTTCAGAACAGCGGAGGAGACCTTATGGCCTCCATCCTGGTTCTTGGCAAAGGTATGCTGGGAATATTTCTTTTCATGCTGGTCTTCTACCTCCTGATCTATGGATTGGAGAAGCTTTTTACGGAGAAACCCGGAAATGAAGTATAGAATACTTGCAGCGTTGATGGTTATCAGCATCACAGGGCTTATGGCATCTGTGGAGATGATCAGCAGTAGCCCACGGGAATTGATCTTTGAGTATCAACCCGGAGATTACGAATTGGTCGAGGCAGGTGAGTTTACCTCAATTTCTGCCCCGGGTATGAATGCCGATGAGCTGATAGGAGCTCCTTCTGTTCCCTATTCTGAACTGAAAGTAGCCGTTCCTCCCGGAGGAGAGATCTCTGTGTCCATAGTTTCTGAGGATTACCAGAGCCTGGCTCTTGCGAAACCTCTCCAGCCCGTTCCACATGTGGTAGACCAAAACGGGATCTGGGTCTATAACTACGTGGCAAATCCGGAGCTCTACTCCACTACAAACCGTCAGGTGATAGAACTGCTTCCACAAGGCAGTTTCAGGGGCTACAGTTTTGTTCCCATCAGGATCAATCCTTTCCGTTATGATGGAAACACAGGGCTGATGCTGGCGACCCGTCTGAAGTTACGGGTTAGTATTTCCGGCAACACGGAGTATCGTGCTCCGGCACAAACCGAACCCATGGCTGAAGCGCTTTTCAATCATCTTGTTAATCCAGACCAAGCCCTTTTCTGGCATCAGACCACCAGAACTGCCATAAACTATGCTGATTTCAGCAAGTCCGATTGGTGGATCAGAATCGAGACAGACAAGGATGGTATGTATAAGATAAGCCGGAGCCAGATTAATTCTTTCCCATTATCAGATCTGGATCCCCGCACTCTCAGGCTTTTTACCACCGGTGGAGCTGTGATAAGCAGTAATGCTGTGCAGGTGGGGCCGGAATTCCGGGAAGTCCCCATCTCTGTGATAGGAGAAGAAGATGGAGAATTCAATAATTCGGACTACATAGTATTCTACGGCTCCAGCAGAAATGGCCTGAAAAAGAATGCCAACCTGGGTAGCGAATTTTTCTACAGTCCATATAGTCAAAACACAGTATATTGGCTAACTTTCGGAGGGGACTTTCCCAATAGTCCCAAAAGGATCCAATCTCAGCCCGTTTATGACAGTTTCGACCTGGAAACAGGTTCCTTTACAGAGGTTTACAGGAATGAGGATGATCGCTACAGGAGAGAGATTCACAGCTATCGCTGGTTCATGAGCAAGCTGTTTGGCAATTCTACAGCAGATTACAACTTCAATTTCACTCTGCCTGATCTTGTTCCTGGAGAGGATCAAACCCTCAAGTTCGAGATTATTCAAGAGTCCGTGGAGTCTTACATCACTCATAGAATATCTGTGTACGTAAATGGAACGCAACTCCAGAGTGATAGTTCTATGAATCCAGGTATCTTTACTTGGCCAAACGTGACGAACTATACCTTTCAGAAAGGCACGAACAGCTTCGTGCCGGGTGAGAATACTGTAACGCTCCGTTTACTTCGAGATAGAACCCTGAATTACTATCTGGACTACTTTCAGATCCAATATCCCAGGCTTATAAACAAGAGCTCAGGCCAGTTCAGGATTCTTACGACTGATTCTCTGCGGCGCGTAAAATACAATATCTCCGGAGATAACACCAATCTGGAAGCCTTCATGGTGAACGACCAGTATAACGTGGATAGAATCCCTGTACAAACGGGTTACTTGATCTCTCAGGGCGTTACGGGATCACTTATCCAGATATTGAAAGCTAGCGAGTATTATAATCCGGCTGTGGCTGAATCCATCGTTCCCACAGATATATTGTCGGAGCAATCTCCCCTGGATAACCTAATCATTGCACCGGCGGAGTTTGTGGAAGCAGCTCAGAGTTTGGCCTCAATCTATCGCGAAGACTATGGATTGAATACCCGAGTGGTTGATCAACAAGATATCTTCAACCAGTTCAATGGAGGTCATCCTGATCCGGCAGCAATACGTCAGTTTGTACGTTACGTCTATCACAATTTCCCCGTATCAGGCAGTAATGCCAGGCTCAGTTCATTGACTCTGCTCGGATTGGGGACAATAGACTGGGTAAACACATCACGCCAGTCTGCTTCCAAGAATAAGCTCATGGTCTGGCAGCGGACAATCAGCGAGATCTCTTCAGCCTCTGATGACTGGTATGGAATGATTACGCAGGATAACTTCCCGGAGCTTGCCATTGGAAGGTACCCGGTGAAGAACGTGACAGAGCTGAACACAATGATAGCAAACTTCCGAGACTATACCAGAAACATTATACCTGGCTGGTGGAGGAACTCTGCCGTGTTACTGGCGGATGACCTTTATAACGGTCCCAATACTTATTATGAGGACACTCATACACGCCAGGTGCAGCAGACTGCTTCACTGATGGTTCCAAGCGTTTATGCAGATAAGATCTTTGCGTGGAACTATCCCTATGACGAGTTCCAAAACAAACCCGGAGCCAGAGATCGTATAGTTTCCTCTGTCAACGATGGGAAGCTTGTGTGGATCTATATCGGCCATGGGTCTTATGATAACCTGGGGACTGAAGACTACTTCAATATGTCTACCGATATGGGACGTTTGGCCAATGGTAAGAAGATGCCTTTATTCATAGCTATGTCCTGCAGTGTTTCTAATTTCGATTACTGGGGCTTTGAAAGCTTGGGTGAGAAGATTGTTCTGAGGCCGCAGAATGGAGCGATTGCATCCTGGAGCGCCAGCCGTATTTCGTTCCCCACTCAGAATGCTTCACTGCTCTATCTCCTGGTGCCCCGGATGATCAACCAGAATTATTCTTTGGGAAAGGCAATAATGGATGCCAAGATTGCCTATACCTCAGATCCATACAACGAATCTGTATATGTGTTGATGGGCGATCCTCATCTCCGGATCAACCCACCTCAGCCTTATACCGGGATCAATCCTGTGTTTTAGGGAGAGGATGAAGTGTTCAACTCCCGCGAAACAGTGGAGTTTTCTGGAGTATTCTCCTCTGCAGTTCCTATAAATGGCACTGCGGAATTGATTGCCTATGACACAGACAATCAATACCGCCTGGACAATGTAAACGTGAGCGAAAAGGGTCAGCAGATCTTCCGGGGAAGCCTTTCTG
>JAKPXC010000143.1 GCA_029567705.1 Candidatus Cloacimonadota bacterium | reverse complement strand
AGCAATAAACGTAAACAGATGAAGATCAATACTCTGCGCTATATAGACGCAAAGAAAACCGGAGCACTCCTGCAAGCCTCGGCAGATATTGCCTGTCTCTTGGCCAATGCGGATGAAAACACCCGTCAGATAATGAACAATTATGCTCTGAACCTAGGGTTGGCGTATTGCATGATCGATGATATCGCCGAAGACTACGCACGAGGTGGAGATGGTCTGGATGGAGATGTGGAGTTTGTTCCCAGCAGCCGTTCCAGTTATACAGGCCTTTTAGGATTCGATAAAGCCCGCAAGATGGTAGAAAGGATGCTGGATGAAGCTGAACGCTTGATTAAGCCGTTTGAACATAACGATGTCCTGATGGAATTCATCCAAATGATACAGGAGCAAATGCCCTAGAACATGATTGATATTCACACACACCTGGTTCCGGGTTTGGATGATGGTTCCCCGGACCTCAAGACTACAATGGAACACCTAAGTCGAGCTGCCAAAGTTGGAGTAAAGAGGATTTATCTCACTTCTCATTATTTCAAGGGTCATTACGAGTATAGCCGGGAAGATTACGATAGAAGGTTTAAAGAAGTAGAGGCAGAGCTAGCAAAAGCTGGTGTTAAGCTTGAACTCAGGCCCGGGTTTGAGGTTTTTGCTCAGGCAGGCATTATTGAGGACATCATAGCCAAGTCCCTCTATCTGGGAGATTCCAAGTATGTACTGGTGGAATCCGAGCTGAACGGTTTACCTCCAGATTTTTACACCTGTGTTTATCCCCTTCTTAGAGCCGGTTTGAAGCCAATCCTTGCCCATGCTGAGCGCTACGTGAGCATTATGCAGAAACCCTCAGAAGCCAGGAGCCTCATAGATAGGAATATATATATGCAGGTCAATGCTTCAAGTTTGGTGGGATTGTATGGTGACAAGGTCAAAACTACAGCAAAAACCCTTATTGAAAACGGCTGGGCACATTTCGTGGGCTCGGATAATCACGGAAGAACTCCTGTCGAAAGTTATTTGGATGCACACACATTGATCAGCAGTAAAGTCGACCAGAAGACAGCCGATATGCTCATGAAAGACTTTCCTTCCAGAATAGAAAGCAACCTGCAGATACCTTACCGCTATGTAGAAGTGATCCGTCCCAGGCATCACCGGCGCAAAAGAAGAAGCTGGTTGAAAAAGCTATTGAGATATCTATGAAGCGTGTTCTCATCACCGGAATCACCGGTTTGATCGGGAAAGCGGTGCTGAGGAAGATTCTGCTGAAGCATCCCGATTGGCAGGTCACGGCCTTGGTTCGCCCTGGCACGGATCCTTCCAGATTCTCGGAGTTTCTATCTCAGATCGAAACCGTGGGAATAGACCTTTGCGATATTCCGAAGCTTGTAAGCTTTGGCAAAGAGCGCAGCTTTGATTATGTGGTGCATATTGGTGCACTGAGGGGTGGACGTAAGTTCGATAGAGAGACATACTACAAGGCGAATGTCATGTCCACGGAACAACTTGCTGAGGCATGCCTGGCCTCTGGAGCAGAGCTGATCTTTTGCTCATCGGTCGGTGTTTTTGGTGCTATACCGGAAGAATTACCCGCCAATAATGATACGACCCGCAACCCTGATAACTACTATCATTACACCAAGATTCAAGCAGAAAAGATCATCAACCGATATGTGATCCGAGGTCTTAAGGCTTCAATTCTGCGGCCCTCCATCACCTATGGCAGTGGTGATGATGGCTTCCCTTTTACCCTAGTGAAACTGGTGGATAAGGGGATTTTTCCCATGATCAACAAGCGTACCTGGATACATCTCTGTAGTATCGAAACCATCAGTGATGCCTTTCTCTGGCTTCTGGACAATCCCCACAAGAATGCCCTGAGCCTGAACGTAGCAGATCGGGAGCCAGTTCAGCTTTCCGATCTGGTGAATTTCATCAGCCGACAGCTCAAGCAAAAGAACTACAGTACCTTGTTGAGCTTCGACCGTATGTTTTTTGCTTTGGGTGAATTCTTCGCCAATAAACTTAAGAACGAGCTTTGGGTCAGCAGATTTCAGCTTATCTCCCGCAGTTGGATTTATGACGTGAGAGAGACCTATCAGATCATGCAACTCACTGAGCGTTACACCATACCGGGGATCCAAGAGACCATAAAGGATTATAAGAGCAGATAGATGGCTATTCCGATTATCAACGACTGGCAGAAGTACTTCCATCATCCCGATGAGGGCTTGGGTTCCTCTTATGAGAGGATTATTCTGAACGGACTCCTGGCTGATGTGATCAGTGAGCATGGGATAAAGTCTATCTTGGAGACACCCTCCTTTGGCTTTACCGGCCTGAGTGGGATTAACTTGGTGCAAGCAGCTTTGGATGGGGTAAGCATCACTTTGGAAGATGATGATGCGCACCGACTGGAGCAGATCCGAGCTCTGTGGCAAGACTTGAATCTGCCCTTGAAAAGCAAGCTCAATCCCGGCTTCAGACATTTGGATTATCCGGGAAAAAGCTTCGATATGGCTTTTAACTTCTCAGCTCTGTGGTTTGTGGAGAATCTCCGGGGATTCTTGGAGGAACTGGCCAGAGTCAGTTCTAAACTCATCTTTATCTCTGTCCCCAATCGAAGCGGTATCGGATACAAAGGCCAGCTAAAAGGCTATAGCAAAGAGGCATACCCTCAATTGAAACCGGAGTATATCGACCCGGCTTCAGTGATCCATATTCTCAAGGCCAAGGGCTGGAAGCTACTGCGCAAAGGCTTTTTTGATTGCCCCCTCTGGCCGGATATTGGGATGAGCAAGGAAGACTTTCTGATGCAGTACTGTATGATCTGTAAAGTGTTGGGAAAGTGCAAAGTGCCTATCCGGAAGACCGACAAAGCTCCGGTATGCATCATGGATTACTATAAGGGTAACGACGCGGATTTCCCGAACAGGATGCTGCGCTACAATGCTCTGGAACGCTTTGCCCCAAATGCTTTCAAGCGATACTGGGCTCATCACTACTATCTGATCTTCTGTCCCGGGGACAATGCCTAAGAAATCCGTCCTTAGCCTGATAGTCGGTTTGATCCTGGGGCTTATTCTGATAGCGCTGTGGTTCAGCTACACAGAGTTTGATCAGATTCTGCTGAGAATTCGGGACGTCAATACTGGCTTGGTGGTTCGGGCAGCTATAGTGTATGTTCTGGCCTACTTCATCAGATCCGTCAGGTGGAATCTGCTCCTGGGCAGTAAGCTGAAGATTAGCTTGTTCAGAACCTGGCTCTACAGTATGGGTGGAAACTTCGTCAATTATATGATTCCCATTCGCCTGGGTGAACTTGTTAAAGCCTGGTTTATCAAGCGTAACCACTCTCAGGCGGTATCCAGCAGTCTGCCATCCATCTTCATAGATAAAAGCTTTGATACTCTGGGTATCTTCTTTGTACTGATCATGCTGCCCTTTCTGGCCGTGAAGCTCTCGGTGCCCATGATGGTGCTTCTGAGTCTTTTGGCTTTGGTCTTTATCGTATCGCTGGTGATTATTCTCTTTGCTGCCAAAGAGCAGAAGCGGGTGCTTGGGTGGTTTGAGTGGCTCTTGAAACTCTTTCCTGCCAAGCTGAGAATCAAGCTTCAGAGCTTTGTCGATCTCTTCCTACAGGGATTGAACATCTTTGAACATCATTGGTCTGTATTGGTGGCTGCTCTCGTACTCACGGCAGTAGGTGTTTTGCTGGATGGGTTCTATTTCTTCAGCCTTTTCAGAGCTTTCGGATTGCAGGATTCTTTCCTGATAGTGCTCTTTGGGTATACTCTGATAAACCTCTCTTATGCCTTGCCCCAGCCTCCCGCTCAATTGGGCAGCAATGAGTGGATGATGATAATTGTCTTTTCCATAGGATTTGGATTGACGAAAGAATCTGCCTCTTCAATCATGGTCTTTGCGCATATTTTAACCGCTCTGATCATGAGTATTCTGGGCTTGATCGCTTTCTCTTTCAGCGGTTACGATGTAATAAAGTCAATTTACAAGGATGAATCCGGTTATGAATCAAACTAGTTTGATAGATCAAATTAAGCAGCTTCAGGCTCACAGACTTCGCCTGAAAGAAGAAATTGCCACTCAGATCGTGGGACAGGATAGAGTGATAGACCAAGTCCTAATCGGTCTCTTTGCGGGGGGACATATCCTTATCGAAGGTGTGCCAGGCCTAGCCAAGACCCTGCTCATTTCCACCATTGCCAAAGCGTTGAATCTCAGCTTCAACCGGATTCAATTTACTCCTGATCTGATGCCTTCTGACATTACGGGTTCAGATATTCTGGTAGGTGGTGCAACGGGGCAGGACAGGCAGTTCCAATACATTAAGGGACCCATCTTTGCCAATATGATACTGGCAGATGAGATTAACCGCACTCCTCCCAAAACGCAGGCTGCTCTCTTACAATCTATGCAGGAATATACAGTGACCGCAGGTAATATAACATGGGATTTGGATAGACCCTTTATTGTGATGGCCACTCAGAATCCCATCGAGCAGGAAGGTACCTATCCGCTTCCCGAAGCCCAACTGGATAGGTTTATGTTTTATATTAAGATCGGTTATCCCAGCTATGAAGAGGAGCTCAAGATAGTGGAAAGCACTACAGGCTTGGCTGTCTCTGAACCCAAGCCCTGCCTCAATGCGGCAGAGATAGTTGCTCTGCAGGAAAGCATACGCAGTCTGCCCGTGAGCGACCATGTACTGGCTTATGCTGTGAAGCTGGCACGTTCCACCCGACCCACCGATCCTGAAGCAGATCAAAACGTGAAGAAGTGGGTGAATTGGGGTGCAGGCCCCAGAGCCTCCCAATATCTGATCCTGGCAGCCAAGACCAAAGCTGCGCTGGAAGGAAGGCTGAGCCCTGCAGAGGAAGATGTGAAGGCAGTTGCAGAAATCGTGCTTTCGCATCGTATCCTGGTCTCTTTTGCTGCTGAAGCAGAAGGACTTAGTTCTGCCGATATAGTCACCGGCATTTTGGAGAGATTATGAAGAGATACTTTCTACTGATGATACTGGCATCGATAGTGTTTTGCGCAAAGGCCGTTGATACCAGGTTTCTGAATTATATAGCGCATATCAAAACCACTCCTGCTATGAACATCATGGCAGAGAACCGTCAAGTTCTGGTAAGGAATACCAATCAGGTATGGATTTATTCTACTTTCAACACGTGGCAACCGCGTATAGAGGCTTCTTTCTATTCTGTTTTTCCCGTTGAAGATATCAATCTTGCTGCTGATCGTTATCTCTACATCTGTTCGGCTGAGCCTATCAATAGCGTGGTTCCCATAGATTCTCTGAACCTCTATGGCAAGATATACTTTACCAGCACTTTCATCGGTGATAAAATCACCCGGGAGGGGGCAACCATCTATATCGCAGATCGCAATCGTGGTATCGACATTATCGATATTGGTGGTGGTGGAAGCAGAGATATACGCAGTACCTTCTCCGAGAAGTGGGGGATCAGAGATTTCTATGCCGAGTATCCCTATCTCTATGCCCTAAACGACTTCGGATTGGTAACTGTGGATATCAATAATCTACAGTTTCCAGTCTCTATCGGAGTGAATTACGAGATACTTGACGCAACCGTATTGGCGAAGAATGGAGACATAATCTGGATAGGAGCGGGGAAGAACCTGATGGCGATGAACGTCCGTAATCTGGATAGTCCTACTCTGATTAATCAATATCGCTTTGCTCATAACATTCTGGATATGGAGATCAAAGACGATCGTCTCTATCTTGCCTTAGGTGCCGGAGGAGTGAGTATCATGGATGTGAGTTCTCCCACCCGGATCTCCGAACTCGATACTATTATCCCCAATTTGGTGGTCTATGATCTGGCCTTGGATCAGGATTACATTTATCTGGCCTTGGGACGTGATGGCTGGATGATCTATCAGTATAACTGATTACATTACTTGATAATCAGGAGCCGATGGCTGTACAATCTGCCTTGGCTATCTTCAAGCTTAAGTAGGTAGATACCGTTCGGGTAACCCGAGGGGATCTGCAAACCTGAAATGTCTTTCCTGCCTTCCAACGAAGTTCTGTAGAGTTCTTGTCCCCGGCTATTGAATAGCTTCAGAGAGCTGAGAGCAACTCTGCTTTCCACTTTAACATCATTGAAGCTTCGGCTGGGATTGGGGTAGATATGCACCGGGGATGGTGCGGGATTATAGAGATCATCATTACTACTGGCTTGGTAAAAAAGTTGAGCCGTATTGAGTGTTACTCCGGGTCGGCTGAAGGCAGCTTGATTGTTCCCGGCAGTTGACCAGAGCAGATAGTTCTGGCTGGGAATGTATTGGACGGCCATCAGGTTGTTGTCCATGCCTGCTGCTCCGGCGAGAACCTGCCACTGACGTTTGGCAGTGACTGCAGAGTCTGCATATAAAGAATCTTGAATATTGCTGTATCGGGTGCAGCAAGTGGGGTAGGAGAGCAGACGGAAGTGATTGGTAGCAGCAAGATGCCACCCGGGAAGATTGCCATTCTGGTTGTGTAATCTTCTGGCTGTACCACCGTTGTTCTTTTCTATCACGCTACTATGGAAATAGTTGTTTGTCTCGGTCAGGTTCTGGATGATAAAGCCTCCCAGACTGGTAGTAGAAGTGAGTGTATAGTACAGATCATCGGCGTCATAATCCCCGTTTCCATCGGCATCTAGCCTTTCCAAACCGCTACGGATACTAAAGAGTATAGGGCTTAATCCCTGAGTGGCTGTATAGTAGTGATCGTTTCCTGTGTTCATAAAGGCAGCAGTACCAGCTTCATTCACCGCAGATAGTGCTCCGATCAGGCCGGGAAAGGTGAAGTTGAGCCACTTCTGTTCATCAGGTTCACTGGGATG
>JAKPXC010000119.1 GCA_029567705.1 Candidatus Cloacimonadota bacterium | reverse complement strand
ATGCTGGAAACCTATATGCAAAGATTAGCGAAGCTTGAAGAGATTGCCAATTCCGTGGAAGGTGTGAACAAGTCCTATGCCATCCAAGCCGGTAGAGAACTGCGGATAATAGTGGAACCTGCCATGGTGGAAGATAGCCAGACTCCTCTTTTAGCCACCGAGATCGCTGCTCAGATCGAGAAAGAAGTGCAGTATCCGGGGCAGATAAAGGTGACTGTGATCAGAGAAACCAGACAAATAGCAATGGCAAAATAGTGAAACTACTTTTCATAGGCGATGTCTTCGGCAAGGCCGGGCGCCAATTGGTGCAGAGGAAACTGGAAGATCTGCAGAGAGAATTCTTGCCGGATTTTGTTATAGCCAATGGGGAAAACCTGGCCGATGGTAAAGGTTTGACGGAAAAGACCGCCAGACCACTCTTTGAGGCCGGCGTCGATGTTTTAACAGGTGGTAATCATCTTTGGGACAGACAGGACTCCTTAGAGTATATCAGAGAGAATCCCAGGATTGTTAAGCCCATGAATTATCCGGAAGAGACACCTGGTTCCATGTTCTATACACTTAGCAAGGGAGAACTTTCTCTTACGGTAATAAATCTCTGTGGCCAGATCTATATGCCTTCCTGCGATTCGCCATTCATTGCTTTTGAAAAACATCTACCCGGCTTCAGTACCGCCACCAAATGCATTTTCCTGGATTTCCATGCCGAATCGACTGCCGAAAAACGAGCGATGGGCTGGTTCACAGATGGGAAGATATCTGCTTTGATAGGTACTCATACCCATATCCAGACTGCTGATGAAGAGATACTTCCAGAAGGAACTGCCTATCTGACAGACGTTGGTATGACCGGAGCTCACGATTCTGTGATTGGAGTAAAGAAGAGCATCATTGTAGAGAAGTTACGCACTTCCATACCCAGACGATACGAGGCTTCAGATAGAGGATTACAGATCAATGCAGTCTATCTTGAGCTTGATAACTATACTGGTAGAACGAGCCTGATCAAAAGAATCAGGCAAGCAGTGGAGAAATAAATGGAACAAATCCTCTCGGGCGTTTCAGTAGCCAAAGAGATAAAAAACAAACTATCAGGATTCATCCGGGAACTGAGCTTAGTTCCTCACATGGCTTTAGTGCAAGTGGGCAGCGATCCTGCTTCCGGCTTCTATGTGCAGAATATCATCAAACAAGCAGCCAAACTTGGCTGCGAAGTAGATCTCACTGAGCTGCCAGAAACAACCCGTGAAGAAGAGCTTTTGCAGTTTCTAAACAAGCTCAATGATGACGCTAAGGTCGATGGAATCATGATCCAGAAACCCCTGCCAAAGCACATCTCAGATCACAAGGTAAACCAGACAGTATCGCCTGATAAAGATATTGATGCAGTGAACCCGGTTAATCTCGGCTTGCTGATGATGGAAAGCTCAGGCTTTATTCCCTGTACGCCCTATGCCGTGTATCTGATGATGCGTTACTATGGTATTGATGCGACAGGCAAAAAGCTCTGTATAATCGGCCGAAGCAACGTGGTAGGGAAACCCCTGGCAGCCATTATGCTAAGTAAGAAACCCTGTTGCAATGCGACTGTGACAGTCTGCCACAGCAAGACCAAAGACCTGCCCTCAATTGTGGCAGAATCCGAGATTATAGTGGCTGCAATAGGCGTTCCTGCCTTCGTAAAAGAGTCGTGGATCACCCCTGACAGTGTACTAATCGACGTAGGCATCAATGAAGTTTCCGGTACTGATGGAAAATCTTCATTTATTGGAGACATAGATTACAACGCCTGCTTAAACAAAGCCAAAGCTATCACGCCTGTCCCTGGGGGGGTTGGTTCAGTAACCACTGCCGTGTTGTTGATGAACCTGGTGAAAGCTGCTCTGCTAAACAGAAAGCTCAATAAATTTGTTGACGGTTTTGACGACCTCATTTTTAATGCAAAGTAGATGAATAAAAGAATCCGATATTTGGGAGGAACGATGCAGTTTAAGAGTTCTAAACTCTTTATAGTCCTGATTCTAACCATGCTCAGCATGCTGGTTATCACCGGCTGCGGTAAATCAGGCTCGCGTTTTGACAACGAAAACCCTATCATCAGAATCACTTCTTACGAAGGTTTTGATGGCAGTGAAACCTATAGTTCTCAGGATACACTCACATTCCAGCAGAAGATCTACTGGCATGCCAACGATCCTGATGGAGTGATACAAGGCTATGCCTTCCGTATTCTTGATAGCCAGAACAATCCAGTGGAAACCCCTGGTTATCCCTATATAGATGAAGATGGGGCTATCACTCCCACCAACGTTCAGAATCTTTTGGGTAATGGCTGGGTAATCCACTATTTACCTGGTGCTGATCAATCGATTCCTTTGGATAATCCTCAAGCTAAACGCTCAATCTGGACTTCTCAGAAGTTCGCTGTGATCAACTTTCCTTCTGCTGATGCTAATGGAAATCCTCTGCCCAGCGCACAGCACAAGTTTGAAGTGATTGCCATAGACAACCGTGGCGGCATCACTCCCATCCCTGCTTTCAGACAGTTCAACACCACTTCTCTTCCCCCTGATTGCACGGTGGTAACGACTAAAGGAAATCCAAATGGTGAAGCAGTGGGAAGCGGTCTTAAGCTGTTCTTCACAATGACAGAGAATAATCTTTTCCTTGCAAACACCCCCTGGTACTATGAGTTTAAGCTGCAAAAGATCAATCCCAACCCGAATGATCCCACAGTTGTATTGGACGAAACAGAGTGGTTTAGGACTGATAGCAACAACAATCCCAAACTCAATGAGTATCTGCTGACCAGAGATACCACGCCTGCTTTGAGCTATGACTTTGACAGCAATGGCACCCAGATTTACAGAACCAGAGTGGTAGGCAGAGTTTACAATCTTTCCGGAGTTAGCTCCGATATCACTGCCCTATCCTCTAATATGCTTTTCGCAGTAAAACCCGGTTTTAAGCCTGAAGCCAAGATTTATGACCCTAAGATTCATGCCTTGGGAGACAATCATTATCTGGATTATACTTATGAAGACCAGAAGACTCCTGCTGAAGTTATGCCTTTCACCGTTACCGGTGGTGAAGTGAAGTATGCCATACCATTGTTTAAGGATCTCAACAACAAAAACACTGCTGTCAACAGCCAAAACTTCAAGATCTGGCTCCGCTGGGGTTGGTTGGGTGAGTATGGCAAAGTGATGCAAGACGGTTCCATTGTGTATACAGGAGCTACTCCATACGACAAGAAAGTAGATACAGTGCTGGATTCGACTTTGCCTGAAACTGCAGATGCCAACTACTTTAGTGAGATTACTCACTTTGATCTGCGCTTCGACGGCAATCCATACAACTTCCCACCTTATGCAAATTC
>JAKPXC010000114.1 GCA_029567705.1 Candidatus Cloacimonadota bacterium | reverse complement strand
GACCTCAAGCACGTGAGCAGCGGTGTCTATATCTATTGTCTCTCAGTGGGAGGGCATCACAGCAGCCGAAGAATGGTGATGGTCAAGTGAGGCGTCGATAGTCTTTGTTCTAGGGATGCAATGGACTAAAGGATCGGATTTCCGCCTTGACATAAAGAGGCGGGGACGGAGCTTTGCAACAAATATGACGTTAAGAAGGAAGAGATGCCAGGTGCAATAGTGCTGCTCAGTGGTGGAATGGATAGCTTGGTTACAGCCGCAATTGCCGCCAGAGAAAACGATTCCCTGTATTTCCTGCATGTTGACTACGGCCAGATAACCATGCAGAAAGAGGCAGATTGTTTTACAAAACTATGTGAATTCTACCAACCAAAGCGGCATTTGACTCTCAAGATGATGTGGCTCTCGGAAATCGGAGGCTCGGCTCTCACAGATTCGAGCCAGCAGATCAAGGACCATAGTTCAGAAAGAGATATTCCCAATACCTATGTTCCCTTCCGCAATGCCAATCTTATTGCCTCAGCCGTGAGTTGGGCGGAAGTGATCGATGCGGAGCGCATCTATATAGGAGCAGTGGAAGAAGACAGCTCCGGCTATCCCGATTGTCGGGAGAGCTTTTTCAAAGCACTTCAACAGACTATTGATCTGGGTACAGCCAGGAAAACCCGCATTGAGATACGCACTCCGGTGCTCCACCTTAGCAAGGCTCAGATTGTGAGAAAGGGAGCGGAGCTGGGGGCACCTTTTGAGCTCTCGTGGAGCTGTTACAGGAATAATTACACGGCTTGTGGCACTTGTGACAGTTGCCACTTACGTTTAAGAGCTTTTAAAGAGGCTGGCATTACCGATCCTATCCCCTATAAAGAAGGACAAAAATGAAGAATATCCTGATAGTTCTTACCGGCGGCACTATCGCCATGAAATCTTCCGGAAACTTGGGAGTGGTTCCCACCAGCGAACTGGCCGGATTCATCAAATCCTTCCCGCAGCTTGAATCTGTGGCTACCGTGGAAGTGATGGAATTCTCCAATATCCCCAGCCCTTACATGACTCCCCAGATGATGTTTGAGCTGGCTAAACTGGTTGACCTTAAGATAGTTGAGTATGACGGAGTGGTGATAACTCACGGAACAGATACTTTGGAAGAGACGGCGTTCTTATGTGATTTGGTGTTGACCACAAGAAAACCGGTGGTCTTCACGGCTGCTATGCGCAGCGGCAGTGATCTGGGTCTGGATGGACCACGTAACATCATCGGAGCTGTGCGGGTTGCAAGTGAATTTGACTCCATGGACAAGGGAGTCTTGGTGGTGATGAATGATGAAATCCATACCGCCAGGGATGTTGTGAAGTGCGATAGCGGCAAGGTGGATGCCTTTATGTCCTTGGGTTATGGGCCTTTGGGGATTGTGGACCCGGATCGGGTGGTCTACCATCGCACTACCAAATACCGGGAAAACGTTTGGACCGATAAGCTGGAAACCAATATAGATCTGATCAAAGCCACAGCCGGCTTTGACGCCAGATACATCCGCTGCTCGATAGAGCACAAGGCCAAAGCGATCGTGATTGAAGCTTTTGGCAGAGGAAATCTTCCGGACTACATCGTTCCAGAATTGACCAAGGCCATGGAAGCGGGTATTCTGGTGGTGATCAGCACCCGCACCTATACCGGAAGAGTCTTGCCAGAATATGGCTACGAAGGGGGCGGAAAGCATCTTGAAGATAATGGTTGCTTGCTTTCTGGCGATATGAAAGGGAATAAAGTCAGGCTGAAGCTGATGGCACTGTTTGGGAAGTATTCAGATGCCCAAACGGTGAAGAGATTCTTCCTGCAATACCGGGATTAACCCTCCAAGCTTAAGCGCTTGATCTCAAACGTATAAAGTAAATCCCGGGAAAGACCCAGGATGGCTTCCAATATGCTGTAAAGTGAGGGACTCTCCAAGCTTTTAACCAGTTCGAGGCTTCCTTCACCCATTTCCATGGATTGAACGATTTCCCGCAGGTTGTAGATCTTACTGGTTGATCCTTTCTGCTTTGTGTAGATAAACTCCCGGCTGCGCATGAAGTCCCGTGCTGCCTGCTCTATCTGCTCCTGATACTGAGACGGGAAGCTGATGTTAAGCACTTCAAGCTGGGGTTGTTCACTCCCATGGCGTTTACTGAGTTTTCTCACCTCGAAAACCTCAAATCCGGGTATGGAAAGGGCCACGAAGTGATGTTCCACCATATCTTCGTTGTAGGGCTTAAAGAATGAGAGATCGAAATACTCGTTCAAGCCACTGACCCCAACCGGCAAAGGTGGCGAGAGACTGACCTTGGGATGGGGATTGAAGCCTTGAGTGAAAACCAATTCCAGCGGAATAGAACCAACCCACCGGAAGAGCATGCGCATCCAATCCAGATGCGAGATAAAACGCAGGATGCCGGTCTTACGATAGAATGCCCGGTAATGAAACTGATTCTGCAGGTCTTGCGGACTGGGGGACAAAACGGGTTCCTGCACCAGAGCTGCGATATTTAGCTGTGCCGGTGGAGCAGTAACCGTAAAAGTCTCGCCCTCGCAAACTCCACAAACACTGCACAGTTCACGGCAATCGGGAGTTGTCTCCGCTCTCAGAGCGCGCTCACGTTCTAAAAGCAAGAAAGATTGACAGACTCCTGTGTTTATGAAGCTCCAAACCGGCTCTGTGTCCGGATCTCCGGCCTGCAAGTAATGGCTTAGGTCTAGTTGTATATTGGCGGCAGCCTGTTCCCACAATGAGAAATCGAAGACTTCATTCCAGCCGTCGTACTTAGCTCCCAGTTTCCACGCTTCATATATGAGCCCGGAAGTCTCCCGGTCTCCACGGCTAAGGATAGCTTCGAGCTTGGAACTCTCCAGATTGTGATACTTTATCTTGATATTACGTTTGTTTCCGAAGCTGTGCTTAACCCTCAAGATTCGTTCCAGAACCTGTTCCGTGGGTGCGAAGGCTTCCCATTGGAAGGGAGTGAAGACCTTGGGCACAAAGGGAGAGAGGGTAACGTTTATCTGCAGGCGTTTTCGGGCCAGGCTATCGATTTTGTTGATTAAAGCTACTATGGCATCGACATCTTCATCAGTTTCGGTGGGCAAGCCGATCATGAAATAGAGCTTAATCTTCTGCCAGCCGAGTTTTAGAGCCACTTCTATGCCACGGATGATCTCTTCTTCCGAGAGATTTTTATTGATTACGTTTCTTAGCCTTTGTGAACCAGCTTCCGGAGCGATGGTGAGTCCCTCTCGTCCCAGAGCTTTGAGGCTGCTGACCAGTTCGTCGTCCAGAGAATCCACTCTCAAAGAAGGTAGAGAAACGTGAGTCTGGTTTGTATCCAGAGCATTCAAAAGGTTCAGCAATAGAGGTTTGATACAGCTATAGTCGCTGGAGGATAGAGAGATCAGACCTGCTTCATCCCAGCCGGATTGGCGGGTTTCAATCAGGAGTTGTTGCAGGATCTGGTCTGCATTACGCTCCCGTACCGGACGATAGAAGTATCCGGCATGGCAGAATCTGCAACCTCGGGAACAACCCCGCATAATCTCTGCCACGTAGCGATTGTGGGTCGCCAATTGCCAGGACATAAGCTGTGGACTGTGGATGTGGGTTCCTTCACTGAAGCCCATGTATTTACGTACCTTAATGGGCTCAGAGGAGGGAATTCCGTGAATTGAAGGTACGTAGCAGGATTCCAGTGCAGCAAGCCCTTTCAAACGCTCTTCACGTCCGGGAACAGAGCGGAAGATCTTCGCTATCTCAAGGATAGCTTCTTCGGCTTCTCCCAGGAAGAAGACATCGATAAAATCCACCAGAGGAAGCGGGTTTGTGGCGCAGGGGCCTCCTGCCATAACGATTGGAGCGTCCTGGTTGCGCTTTCCCCGTAATACTGGTATCTCTCCCAGATCAAGCAATTCGGGCACATTGCTGAAATTGAGCTCGCTTTGCAGGGTGATACCAATCAGATCAAAGGCTTTCAGGGGAAGCTGGGATTCCAAACCCCATAGGGGAATCTTCTCTTCCCTCATGAGCTTGATCATATCCAACCAAGGCAGATACACCCGATCCGCCATTGCCCATTCCAGACGATTGATCAGAGAATACAATATCTTCAAGCCCAGGTGGGACACACCCAATTCATAAAGATCAGGGAAGGCCATGCAAGCCTTGAAACTGGCTCCGGAGGGAGATTTGTGTATGGAATTTATCTCGTTGTTTATATAACGTGAGGGTTTCTCTACTCTCGGTAGAAGATGGTCGATGACTACTTGTTGCATTAAATGGTTCTCAGGGATATATGGATTCTATTCTTTGAACCCCAGTTGAGGAGCTCGTTGAGTTTTACTTTAAGGTCTATTGCCGGGTTGTGGGTTGAATCGTTGTCAAACTCCTCCAGGGTATCCTGATAACGGCATTCCTGGAGATAATAGACGTCTCCGCTTTTTAGCATAAGCTTCAATCTCTCAACATCCTCGCTAAGCAGCACTTTATCAAAGAGAGTGGTGCGAAACTCATAAGGAATGCTGCTTGAACGGATCAGATCCATAGATTCTATGATGGCAGAACTATCCAGCTCCACTTGCACAACCAGGGAATAGAGATCCAGAGGTGCCTTGATATCCATGGCTATATAATCCGTCAAACCTTGATCGATAATGCTTTTTAACTGGGCTGGGAATGAGCCGTTGGTATCCAGCTTGATCAGGTAACCAAGCTCTTTTACGGCCTTGAGGAAATCTTCCAGATCTGGCTGTAAAAGCGGTTCACCACCCGTCACTGTAAGAGCATTGAGTTTCCCTACCCGTTTCTTCAGGAAATCCAGCACTTCTTCTTCCGGAATGGATTCTGAAAAGCGGGCAGGATCCACCAAACCGGGATTATGGCAGTAGGGACAGCGGAAGTTACAGCCTTGAGTGAAAACTATGGCAGAGAGTTTACCGGGATAATCCAGCAAGGAAAAGCGTTGCAAGCCACCTATTCTCATCTTGAGTCTAGTTGTATACTTTCTTGCGTTTCTGAGGCTGAGAGTGTGCCACAGTATCAAAGCTGGTGCGCATCTTGAACTCCGCCTTCTTTCCGGCATTCCATTGAGACACAGGCCGTAGGTAACCCACGATGCGGGAATAGACTTCTGTGGGTTTCTGACAAGTGGGACAGCGGTGAACCTCTCCATCCAGATAACCGTGTACCGGGCAAATACTGAAGGTGGGTGAGAAAGTAAAATAGGGAAGGTGGTAGTTTGAACAGATGGTGCGAACCAGCTCTCTCACACTTTCTCCCTTCTCAAGCCTTTCTCCACCAAAGATGTGCAGCACAGTACCACCTGTGTATTTGGTCTGCAGTTCGTCCTGCAAATCCAGCACCTCAAAGACGTCATCAGAGTAGTTTACAGGTAACTGAGTGGAATTGGTATAGAAAGGCGAATCATCATCGGGATTGGCGCTCTTGATTCTGGGGAACATCTTTCTATCCAGAAGCGCCAAGCGGTAACTGGTGCCTTCTGCAGGGGTCGCCTCCAGATTGTAGTTGTTGCCGGTTTCCTCCTGGAACTCAATCAAGCGCTCTCTGAGGTGGTCCATAACCTTGAGAGCAAAGCTCTTCCCGGCTTCTGCGCCGATATTCTCTCCCAAGTGATTCAGACAGGCTTCATTCATGCCAATGATGCCGATGGTGGAAAAGTGGTTCTTCCAATACTGCTCAAAACGTGCAAAGATCGAATCCAGATAAAACTTGGTGTAGGGATAGAGACCGCTCTGAGTGTAGGATTCCAGCACTTTGCGTTTGATCTCCAGAGACTTGCGGGCCAGATCCAGAAGCTCATCCAACCGGGCAAAGAAATCCGCCTCATCAGAAGCCAGGAACCCTATTCTGGGCAGATTCAGAGTAACTACCCCGATGGAACCTGTGAGAGGATTTGCCCCAAAGAGTCCGCCGCCACGAGCTTCCAGCTTGCGGGTATCCAAACGCAGGCGACAGCACATACTGCGGGCATCATTGGGATCCATGTCTGAATTGACGAAATTTGAAAAATAGGGAATTCCATACTTGGCTGTGGCTTCCCAAAGATAATCCAGATTGGGATTGGACCAATCGAAGTCCTTGGTGATGTTATAGGTCGGGATCGGGAAAGTGAAGACTCTGCCCTTGGCGTCTCCCTCGATCATTACCTCGAGGAAAGCCTTGTTTATCATATCTATCTCAGGCTGAAAATCTCCATAGACTTCTGGTTGTGGAACCCCACCCACAATCACGGGGCTATCCTTGTAGAGGTCGGTCGGGAAAAGATCCAGAGTGATATTGGTGAAGGGAGTCTGGAACCCTACCCGGGTGGGAACGTTTATGTTAAAGATAAACTCCTGCAGGGCCTGTTTCACATCCTCATAAGAGAGACCATCGTAACGGATAAAAGGGGCCAGGAGCGTATCAAAGCTGGAGAACGCCTGTGCCCCGGCGGCTTCTCCCTGCAGAGTGTAGAAGAAATTAACTATCTGCCCCAGAGCACTGCGGAAATGCTTGGCGGGAGCACTTTCCACCTTGCCGACAGCACCGGAAAAGCCTTTGACCAGGAGATCCATCAGATCCCAGCCCACACAATAAACGGAGAGCTGCCCCAGATCGTGAATATGCATATCTCCCGAGACGTGTGCCTGCCGTATCTCGGGGGGATAAATCTTGTTTAGCCAGTAGGTTTTACTGATCTCGGAAGCTATGTAGTTGTTTAGCCCTTGCAGAGAATATGCCATGTTGCTGTTTTCATTGACCTGCCAATCCAGCTTGTCCAGATACTGATCGATCAATTGCACTCCGGCCTTGGATGTGAGCTCCCTGATTCTACTGTGTTGATCTCTGTATATGATATACGCCTTGGCGGTCTTCTTATATGGAGAGGCCAGAAGTACTTCTTCCACAATATCCTGTATTTTTTCCACATCCGGAATCTCATCCGTGATAAGCTGGATAATCAGGTTCATCACCCGCATTGACAATACGTCTGCAATATCCTGGCCAAATTCGCCTGTAGCCTGCCCAGCCATAGCTATGGCTCTGGTAATCTTTTCCCGGTTAAAAGATACAATCTTACCGTTTCTCTTCCTCAGTTGAGTGAACATCCACTATCTCCCATTTATGACAAATCTATAAATACTTTTTATTCATGGTGCTTAGCAGACTGGAGCCGTAATGCATAAAAAACCAGTTAAACACCATAATTTAACATATTGCTCGACTTGTGAATTTGTCAAGACAAGATTCTGCCTCAATCTCTCCTCAAAAAGAGGAGATATCCGGAAAAACAATACCAATGGAAGCTTAGCGGCTTGCGTACATTTTTCAACAATTTTCATGTGACGCCGTATATGCTATATATAACAGTTAAATACCGCTCTCAGTTCCAGCTCAGGATAAGTTACATGGATACAAACCCAAGTCTCGCTTTGGAATAGTGAGTGGTATCTCGCCCGATGCTTGTTGTTATAAAGCTTTTTCTATAAAGGAATACTCAGCTATATCCCCCTTCCACGAAGCCGGCTTTAGCCAAGATACAGCCCAATGACATGAAGAAATCCTTGACGTATATGCTATGCAAAAACTTAGGCTTCACCAACCGGGTTCTTTCTGTACTCGAACCTTGGACCACATAGACCAGATCACACTAGAATTGAGAGTTATAAACCATGATAAATAAAGATTTTATACGACCACTGATCCTGATTGTCGCCACAGTATTACTGCTGGGAGTGTTAGCTGCTCTGATTCCCGCCAAAGAAGATGGCAAGCTGAAGATAAAACCCTTCAAATGGTTCGGTCATCTGCTGGATTTCAACAGCTCAGGCCTGGACAGCACAGCTTTGGCAGCAGGAGAACT
The DNA here is from genome assembly GCA_029567705.1 of Candidatus Cloacimonadota bacterium. Taxonomy (GTDB): domain Bacteria; phylum Cloacimonadota; class Cloacimonadia; order Cloacimonadales; family Cloacimonadaceae; genus PHBP01. The sequence goes on along the minus strand of JAKPXC010000114.1, from coordinate 227 downwards.
CCCTGAAAGCCAGGTGAGCGCTCTCTCACCCTTCACCCGCAAGCTCAATTCCAATGGCAGCAGCAGACTGCGCATTGCTTATTTTGGTGATTCCATCATTGAGGGTGATCTGATCACTGCCCGGCTCCGGCATCTGATGCAGAGCAACTACGGCGGCAGCGGAGTGGGCCTGGTGCCCATAACATCCATTGTAGCCGGCTTTCGGCAGACCATTCGCCACAGCTTCT
>JAKPXC010000088.1 GCA_029567705.1 Candidatus Cloacimonadota bacterium | reverse complement strand
CCCATAACCCGGTTTTCGGAAAGGATGGGCAGTGAGATCAGGGAGTGAATGCCGTGGCTGGTGAGAAATTCGTGTTCCTTTCTGGCATCCACCGGGAGCTGATCCCGCTCACTGATATAGATGGGCTTCCTTTCCGAGATTTTCTTGAACCACCAGGGAAGCAGAGACGTGGGTATATCCCTATTTTCGAAAACCTGTCCCACCCCCGGGGCGTACCAACTGTGGGTCTGGTTCATCACTTGCATGTTCTCGGCAAACATCACCACATGACATTGATCCACGCTGAAGAACTTGCCGGCTTTTTCCAGCATGGAATTGATCTTTTCGTCTATATTGCTGATACTGGCGGAGATAAAATCCGAGGATATCTCGGAGACCATGCGTTGATAGCTATTCCGGTATTCACGGGCATTCTCTTCCTGCTTTCTCACAGAAATATCCCTCACCTGTTCCACGATGAGGCGGATATTGCCTTCTCGATCCAGGACGGGTGTGCTGCGGAAATCCAGATAGCGGTTCAATTTGGGGTGGAAACATTCCATCTGGGCAGGTTTCTTGGTCTCGATGGTCTGCTTTACGTGGCAATCCCTGCAGAGCTCGCTCTCCTCAAAGATCTCATAGCATTTCTGGCCATCAACCTTTTGACGATCCATGCCAAACATCTCGTAGCCGGTGCGGTTGTAACGAATCACTGTCATGTCCGGACTAAGGATTCCCACCGTGTCCGGAATGGCATCCAAAACTGCTTCCAGGATGGCTTTCTGGGTTTCAATCTCTTGAGTAAAGAGCTCTTTCTCCGTGATGTCTTCCACCATCTCCAGAATTCCGGCTATCTGGGAGTTCTCGTCCATGATGGGAATGGTGGTTAATTTGAGTATGAACGGCTTGTTATCCCTGGTGAACTTTCGCACCAGGTGATGAATTCCGCCATCGCTCAAGCTGAGCTTGGCGGGACAGCCTTCGCAGGTTTCTCCCGAGTTTGTGCCCTCAAAAACATCATAGCAGTTCATCACGGCAGGTGTGTCAGCACCGGGAAACCACTCCCGTATTCTGCGGTTTGCGACCACCACCTGCATCTCGGGACTGATAAGTGTAACACCTATCTCCAGATGCTCGTTGATTGTCTGATACTGATCAGAGAGCAGTCGGAAGTTTGCCTCGCTCTTCTTGAGAGCTTGGTTGCTTTTACTGATGCTGCGGTTTAACCGGCTAACCTTCTGTAAAAGATACAGCATGGCCAGGAACGCCAGCAATCCTGCCAATAGCCACCAGCGATAGGCCTTGATCACTTCCCGCAGTGCCAGGCCGGCATTGTTTTCATACGGTCCGATGCTCAACTCACGCAGGCAGGCCATCACGGGTTGGTTGGAAAGCGGGATGGTCCAGCCCGTAATCCCGGCAGCTATCGCAGCGGAATCTTTGGGGCTCATGGAGATCAGGAGCATGGCTACCCTTTTATTTAAGACCGGATTGTCCTGTTGAAAAGCGTTAATCGTCCAATTGGGATACAACCGGGTGGAATGTAGCCAGGGGAAGCTCAGATTTGCCACCTGGGCATTGATAATCTTAAATTGAGAAAGCCTGATCTCTCCTCTGGCAGCCATGGTTTCAAGAGTGGAGGTACGCACCACTCCAGCAACTGCTTCGTTACTCAAGACTGCTCTCACAACGTTGTCGTGAGTGCCGGCAAAGACCACGGAAGAGAAGTCCCGAGGGGTATCCATGCCGGCTTCTTTAAATTCACGCTGTGCCATATGCCAGCCGGCAAAGGAGAGGGGATCGACCGCTGCAAAGCGCTTGCCCTTGAGATCCGTCAGCTTGGCGATGCCTTTGGTATCGGCGCGGCAAAAGATGGTGGCAGCATATTGATTGTAGCCTCTGCCATTGAAGTTCTCCATCATGGTGGCCAGAGGTGATGCGCCATAAGAATATTCTATCTCGGCAGAAGCACTGGTGTTGGTGATAAGAAAATCAAGCTGCTCTTTTTCGATATAGTGATACATCTCTGAGAAGGTTAGTGGCACCAGATGAAACTGATAATCCGGCATTTCGGCATTCAGATAGTCAACCGTGGGTTTCCACTGGGCAATCGCCCTTTCTGTGCCCTGATGGGCCAGAACGCCCACCTGGATGTGGTTATTTTCCTCAACACCGTGTAACCTGGTGACAAGGACTGATACAAGTATTAAAACACAGAACAAGCTGAATCTGATTCTTTGCCCGGAAGACTCTTGCCGACCTGATCTAACAGGATACCTCATTCTGACTCCTTAATCTTCTCTGCTTCTATATCTCAAATATCCCCAAGAAGAAACTACGCTATTTGAAGCAGTAACTACAATCCTCGGAATGTACAATACCACTTACAGGGATTGCAATAGAAGTCAAGAAAAAAACCCCGGAAGGCTCCGGGGTTATCTATATTGGGTGAGAATGGTTTATTTCACGAGAACCATCTTGCGGGTTTGGTTGAAGTTTCCGGCTTGCATTCTGTAGTAATAAATGCCGCTGGATACACCGCGACCGCTGTCGTCCAAGCCGTTCCACACTACGCTGTGGGCACCTGATGCCATCTGATTGTTTACCAGGCTGCGTACCAATTGGCCACGGGCATTGTAAACGTTCAGGCTCACGGTTCCTGCATTCTGCAGGCTGAAACGGATGGTGGTCTCCGGGTTGAAGGGGTTGGGATAGTTCCCCACCAGTTCTGTCTGCACTTCGGGAGTGGAAGGATCAGCGTTGGGAGTGGCCTGATAGATGTTGCCACTGCGGTTCCAACCGCCCATGAAGCAGGCATATTCGATAGACTGGGCAGGACGCTTGATATCCAGCACATAGTATTTGGCGTTATCGGGAACAACTATATCCAGATCACCATCCCGGTCGATATCGTCCAGAGCGGCAGAGATCTTCACGTTTCCACCCAGAGAGTAGGGGAAGTTTGGAGATTGGGTGCCGTCTTTGCGGACGGAGTGGATCTTGCCGTTGGTATCACCAAAGATGATGCCGGCCAGGTTGCTATTATCAAAGCGTGCCACCACAGGGGTGCATTCCACGGCGACGTTGGTGGAGATGGGCATATTGGGAAGGTTGGTGCCGTCTGGATTCATGATGTATATCTGTCCCTGGGCTGTAACCACGATGATCTCTTTGCTGGAGTTGTTATCGACATCTGCCACCACGGGGCTGGTCTTGATCTGTTGGCCGATGTTCTTTTGGAATAGAATGCTGCCATCGTGATTGACGGCATAGAGATAACCGTTGGTGCTGGCAGAAACCAGAATCTCAGGCTGAGGATCACTATCCAGGTTGGCGATAGCCATGGCGTTCTGAGAAGCAGCCAAGGTCACGGGGAAGCCGGTCAGATTCTGTCCGGTGAGGGGATTGATGGCAGAAAGCACGCCTTGCAGAGAGACCACGAGAATCTCCAGGTTGCCGTCACCATTGAGGTCTGCCACAGCAGGAGGAGCCAGAATAGCACCACCCAAAGTCACGGGGAAGTTCGGCATAAGGCTGCCATCACCGTTGAAGACGTTGAGAATACTGGTCTGAGTAACGGCTATCACTTTGGCAGCTTGGGAAGGAATCAGGTTTGCAATCACGGGGCCGTTGCGCAGAGTTCCGCCGGCAGGCATGGAGAAGATCTGCTGTCCTGTCTTACTGACGGCTACAACGTTATTGGCCTGAGTGGAAACAGCTAATTCCATCTCGTTGTCGTTGTTGATATCTGCCATGGCGACGGAGCCGATCACGGCAGCACCCAGGTTCACGGGGAATCCGGCGATGTTGGTATTGGAATTGCTGTCTTTGACGGCATGCAGGTATCCTGCGGGTGTGCCAAAGACCACTTCCAGATCGGGATCATTATCCAGGTTGTAAAGAATCGGGGAAGAAGCAGAAGCTCCGCCCACGTTGTAAGGCCATCCTGCCTGGATCAAAGAAAGATTTATATTGATCGGAATAGTGGCATGGTAGGGGAAGTCGTAACCGGGGTTGGCGGTTACATACAATTCAAAGGGAATGGGCTCAGAAGGCAGGGTGCTTACAGTGCTGAAGGTGAAAGGAGTAGTGAAGTTCCACATGGTGCTGCCGGCAGTGAGGGTGCCAAAACTGGCCACAGAATCCTGCACGGAGACGCCGGGATAGCGGGAGCGCAGACGGGCTTGAACGTTTTCCCCTGTGAGCCAGGTGAGCCCCGTGTAGGGATCCATATAATTATTCAAAGAGACTTCCATACGCAGTGTTTCTCCGGGATTGGGAACGCCATCACCATCTCCCTGCTGCTCGGAAACCAGAAACTCTTCCACTGTGATATTGGGAATCTTGTCATACATGGCAGCGGCAAAGGCATTCACACGGCCTGTGCCGAGCTTGCCTTCATAATCCGGGTTGATGTCGTAGATATAATCTGCGGTATCCATGAGGCGCTGTCTGAGCTGAGTGGCATTGAGCTCCGGATTCACAGATTTCACCAAAGCAGCCACACCCGCCACAATCGGAGAGGCCATGGAAGTGCCGTCATAGGCAGCATAGCCATCACTCTGGATGATGGTGGACATAATGCCGGAACCGGGAGCGCTGATATCTATGGAAGCACCAAAATCAGAGAAATCCGCCTTGAGGTCACTGGGACCGGTAGCAGCCACGCAGAGTGCTGCTGTGCAATCTGCAGGATAATCCTGATAGGCTGTGGTATGCTCGGTGTTTTCATTACCGGCGGCAGTCACCACCAGGCAACCCAAAGCATTGGCATAGTTCACGATACTATTGGGATAAGCTCCGCTTCCGGGTCCACCCCAGGAGGCATTGACGATGTTGGCACCGATCTCGGCAGCGTATTTGATCTGGTCATAACCGGCGGAAATACCGGTGGAATTGCTGGTATTGGAAGCACCTTTGCAGGAAAGAATGGAGACCAGCGGAGAAGTTCCGACCACACCGATGCCATTGTTGCCGACGGCAGCGGCGCAACCAGCCACGTGGGTGCCATGGTCGTTATTTGCCCAGTTCTGATAGGGGTTGTTGTCATTACTGAAAAAGTCATAACCCACCAAGTCGTCAATCTTGTTTCCGCCTTCACCGGCATCGGCTCCATTGCCGCCGGTGATGGTTCCGGCTGTCCAGTTGATCGTCATTCCGGGAGATTCGTCCGGATTGACCCAGATATTGTTGCGCAGATCGGGATGATTCCATTTCACGCCGGAATCAGCAATCGCCAAGAGCACTTCATAGCTGCCCAGAGTGTAATCCCAGGCATCAAAGCTGCGGATGCGGTTGTGCACATACTGATTCACCAGCATGGGATCGTTTGGCACCCATTTCTGGCGGTTGATGGTCTCAAACTCAGCCCAAAGCAGATTGGCATCCTTCGCCAAAGCTTCCAGGGCTGCATCCATCACTATATCGCTATCAAGCTTCAAGCGGTAGATATTCTGCAGATAGACCCCATTGTCGTTCCAGGTGGGAACTTTCACGTAGGGGTGCATATGTTCCATATCGACGATGCGGTACTGGCTGGCCAGAGCGTCAAAAGAGCTCAGTCCGGTCACAACCGCGCCGTTGTCTGTTCTAAAATCAATCACTCCGCTATCGTTGCCGACCGCTTCCTTCGAGAAACACGCAATAATCGTGCGTGAATAGAAGTAATCCGGATCGAAACCTGATGCGGAAAGGATGCCGATACTAAGGATCAGCAAGAGAAGAGTAGTCAAATGCTTCATTCTCACCTCATTTGTTTCTTATGTTTTGTACTAGATTCTCGTGAACCGCATATTAGTCAATAACTTTTGCAAGACTCGTTCCCTAATAGAGGATTAGTTCTTCCCTTTGGGAATACAAATCCCGGAACTTCCGCGCCAGAAAAGCGTTTGCTTCATCCAGCAGATCTGGGTCTTTACGGATGATTTCAAAGGCATCGTTGCGAGCTTGCAACAGAATGTCCTGATCTCTGATAATGCTGGCAAACTTAAATTTGGGTAGGCCGGATTGTTCTTTGCCAAAGAATTCCCCCGGTCCCCTCAGCTCCAGATCTTTCTCGGCAATCACAAAGCCGTCGTTTGTCCGAACCATAGTGTTGAGCCGTTCCCTGCCCACCTTGGAGACGGGATCGAAGCTGATCAGGAAGCAAAAGGATTGCTCTGCTCCGCGTCCCACTCTCCCCCGGAGCTGATGCAACTGCGCCAGCCCGAAACGCTCCGCATGCATCACCACCATGGCAGAAGCATTGGGCACATCCACGCCCACTTCAATCACCGTGGTGGAAACCAGGATGTCTATCTTGCCACTCTTAAACTCCAGCATGATGGCATCTTTATCTTTGGAGGGCATCTTTCCGTGCAGCAGAGTGCATCTCAATTGCGGAAAGACTTTTTGGGAAACATATTCGTAAAGCCTCTGCGCATCCAGGAGATCCATCTTGTCCGATTCCTCGATCAGAGGACAAACGATATAGACCTGCCTGCCTTTGCTTAGTTCTTTGCGCAGATCAGAATAGACCGTATCGATCTTCTGATCGCTGCGCACAAAGGTTTGAATCTCTTTACGGTTGGGCGGAAGCTCATCCAGGATGCTCAGCTCCAGATCACCATAAACCGTCATGGAAAGCGAGCGCGGAATCGGTGTAGCCGAAACATACAGCAGGTCGGGATGGCGGTCTTTACGCGCCAGAGCGGCACGTTGCTCCACGCCAAAGCGATGCTGCTCGTCTATCACTACCATGCCCAGAGCTTCAAACTCCACATCCTCCTGCAAGAGGGCATGAGTGCCGATAATAAGCTGAGCATCTCCGGAGGCAATGGCGCTTTTCTGCTCATCCTTGGCCTTGGATTTACCCCCTTTGAGCAGGGCAATCCGGACGTCCATGCCATCCAGAAGCTTGGTTATGTTTTTATAATGCTGATCTGCCAGTATCTCCGTGGGTGCCATCAGCGCGGCCTGAAAGCCATTATCGATAGCCAGCAGCATGGCAAAAAGGCTCACAATGGTCTTGCCGCTGCCCACGTCTCCTTGCAGCATCCGGCTCATCTGACGCTGGGAACACATATCCGCAAAGATTTCCCGGATCACCCGGATCTGGGCATTCGTGAGCCGGAAAGGCAGCCGTTCCCAGAGCTGACGCTTCAGCAATTCTTTATTCTCAAAGATGATGCCATTCTCGCTGGTGTTGTGATAGTATTTGTGCCGTGCCCACATTATCTGGCTGAAGAAAAGCTCCTCGTAGGCAAAGCGTTTGAGCACCTTCTCGCGTTCATCGGCATCCAAACCAAAGTGCATCTTTTGCAAGGCCACCCGCCGGGGTAGATAATTGTGCCGCTCCAGCAATTCGGAAGGAAGCCGCTCGGTGATCTGATCTGCAAAGAGCTCAAAAACCCGGTAAACCAGATTGCGCATGCCCTTCTGAGTGAGCTTGCCCGAGAGAGGATAAACCGGCAGCACGCTGCGGCTTTTCCACCAGTCCAGTTCCTCTTCCTCTTCGGAAACCAGCAGTTCAAATTCCGGATGCAGCATCTGAAGCTGTCCATCATGCTCGCTTAAAGTGCCATTCAGCCAGATCAGGCGGGCAGGTTTGAAGAGGGTTTCATATTGGGGAGGATAGCGGAACCAGGTGCAGATAACCGTTGCCTTGCCATCCGAAACGCCCAGATTGAGCAGCTTGATCCCGGTTCGGGTAGTGCGGAAATCCACGAAGCTGATCTGCGCCGTGAAAGCCACGACGTCTCCCGGCTTGCAATCGATCAGCGCCGGATGCAGACTGCGGCTGATGTAATCCCGCGGGAAGTGCTCCATCAGATCCAGAGGAGTGGTGATCCCCAGCTTAGCCAGCCAGCGCGCACGCTGATCCCCAACGCCTTTCAGGAACTTGATCGGCATTGTGATCTCAGGCTGAGTGGAAGCACTTTTTTCCATGCAGGGCATAATCTCACAGGAGGGAATATCTGTCAAGCAGGCAGGGTTTCTGCGCGTTGCTTACACAGAGAAACAGAGGTTTTTAAACCACAGAGGACACAGAGAGAAGCAGAGAACAGCAGAGGGTTTTTAATTAAAACAGAGGAAAAGAGGAAAAGAGATATGTGGTTGTTGAACAAGAAGTAAAGGAGAAAGGAGATTTTTATATACGATTAATGATTTACTATGTACGATGAATGCAGGGCTGCAGCGTCACAACTTCACCACTCTGCCACTTCACCACTTTTTCACCACAGAGCACCCCAATGCGTCGCCGACTCTTCGTCGACTCTTGCAGGACTCTTCCCGAACACTTTGCTCGGGAAGAGTCGGCCAAGACTCGGTGAAGAGTCGGCAGCGTATTAAGGAGTAGCAAGTGGCAAGTGTTGCAAATCAGAGGAAGGACGCTGCGTGAAGTTTGGTGGATATATACCAGCTTTTGCCTCGGATAGCTGCATGTGCAACTCTCTTAAAGATGTGATTATAACTAGTAACTAACTAATCTTTCCTACACCTAAGTGCTTGGAAAATGGAGGGTCTCTTTGCATGGAACTGTGTGTATCTCATTACGCAGCGATGCGATACCCTTTTAGAGCGGATATGGACATATCCATTTCTTCAATGTTGTCTTCGTAC
>JAKPXC010000090.1 GCA_029567705.1 Candidatus Cloacimonadota bacterium | reverse complement strand
GGGAAAGACTTCTATCTGCTTTGTGACTTCGCAGACAAGAGAATGTCCGAGGAACAGATCATTATGGAAGCCATTAATGGTTACCGCAAACGCTGGAAGATCGAAGAAGTGCATCGTCAAATGAAGCAAGATCTGAATTGGCCATCCCCCATATCCGGCTTCCATATCTGGATAGAGTATATGTACTCTGCGGTATCTTGAAGAGCCACATTCAATGGAACCATGATGATGAGTATTTGGTGCACACAGTGTTTCTAATGTTCACTCCCAAGGACCAACCTAACTTACACATAAAAGCCCTGCAAAGCCTGGGCTATTTCTGCAAAAGTGAAGACTATCAACACCTTCTGCAGAGTTGTATCGAGGATAGAAAGAGGTGAGCTGAACAGGATTGAAATCTTGCTCTGGGGAAGGTTGAATAAGGCAATCCGGATTAGTTGGAATCGGCTCAAGACCAGTTTTTAATCGGGATATCCTCCCTAGTCAGCTTTTGTCCAACCAGCTAAGGAGACTGTGTGCTAAGCAGGAGTTCAGAAGAAGAAGTACTGCTAAAGACCCCATTTTACAAAATGTGCTTCTCAAGAAACAGAACCCGGCTTTGCCTTCACTATGGGCTAAACATATCTCACCCCGCATAGCAGACTAGACACTTTAGCAACGTTGTTGAAAGTCTGAGATAGTGTTTAATGACATTCATACTCTGGTCGAAATACATGCTTGACAATTCTGTGTGATTGTTATCAGTATCCACAATGTGGAATCAGGGTAAGAAAGATTACCCGGTTCCATGAAGATCAGGATTGATAAAAGGAGTACATCATGAATGAAGCCAAAGGTCTAATTCACTGGGGGGGGCAGTATTAACCCTTCCATGAGATTCTCTCTAGTCACACTATTGTTAGTGATCCTATGTAGCAGCTTGGCTGCCCACGATCTGTATGCACATCCAGAGGCGGATCCAGAATCGTCAACTGGACATGATGGCCATTCCTTCAACACGATCCAAAGCGTAATATACCACATCTTTGACGATTCTCATCCTGATAACCTAGAGAACCAAAGTGCCAGAATTATCCACTTATGGGATGAGACTCAAAAGAGTCCCCTCATCAATACCGGGTATCCCGGAGAAAACGGTGAACTGACTGATCCGGATGGAACTCCTCCAGATATTGGCTGCGTATATTATCCCCATGTGAACCGTAAGTATTTTGAGCGGGTGGCTCCCATAATGTGGCTGTCCTTCCCGGTATTGGATAATAGGACTAACGCAGACGGTGCCTATTGGAATGAGCTGGGATATATGTTTGAAGAGCATATGCAAGGCGCTCCTGATTCTCAGCTAGATCAAATCCAGTGGAGCTATGATGGTTATCACCCAACTATGGAGTATAATAGTGGTATTTGGCTTCATCATGACGAACGAACAATTCAGCAAAAAGGCTACAAAGTTCAATTCAACACTTCCGGAGCAATTAGTGATGTTGTAGTGAATGGCTTCAGAGTTGATGCTGCTACCACTCCTGTTGCTTGGCTGGCGGAGATTGAGGAAAATGGCCAGAGTCATCCCTTTGAGAATTGGATAGGATACTTCGCTCCATTCAGGGAAAAAGCCGGAAACGCCTTCTCGCATTTGGTGCCGGGGAGTAACAGCAGGAGGTATCTGGATTACGTCTACAGCATGAAGACCCAATACTGGAGCACCAGCAGGCAAACTGCCACCCATGGCAGTCCTTGGATTATTGATCCTAATAAATACACACTTTCTGAAGGTGATATGGTATCTCTGATCCTCTTGCCTGATGCACCTCAGGAAATGTATTGGGATAATCCCTCCATAAATGTCGATCCCCGGGAGATAGCAAAACCCACTGCCTTCAGCTACGATGAGAAACTCGACTACCAACCAGTCTATATTGAGTTTGATCCTGAGGCCATTCCCCAGGAGATTGGCTTGTTTGTGGGTGGTGAATGCAAGGGGGCCGCTGTTGTGGATAGCACAAGGATCAGTGTTTGCTTTTATAATGATGCTTCCAAAGCAGATGGTGAACTTGAGCTTGTCTTCTATTATGAAGGCAAGGGTAAGAGCGTGTCTGAGGGCTGGACTGTTTACAATCCACAGAGTATGGTCTTTGAAAACACTGGCTTGCGAGCAGATCAGATTGGAGATTATGCCTATATCTCCTTCAACCGGGAAGAGGGCGAAAGTCCCGCTCCGCTGGTAACCAGCCTTAGGCAAAACTATCCCAATCCATTCAATCCCAGCACGACATTATCCTTTGTCTTGGGCACAGAATCGGATGCCAGCCTGGATATCTTCAATGCCCGCGGACAATTGGTCCGTAGCTACAGATACGATCACCTCACCAAGGGTCTGCACTCAGAGGAATGGGATGGTAGAGACAGCACGGGAAGAGCCGTGTCCTCCGGCTTATATTTCTACAGGCTGCGAACTCCTGAAGCCAGTTTTGTGAATAAAATGTTACTCTTGAAGTAGTATGATCTCTATAGCAAACCAACCTAATAATGCCCGGCACAAGAGCTTTTGTGCCGGGCAACAATTCTGATGATTATGAAGCGTTTTATCCTGTCTCTGTTCCTCTTTCTGCTGTGTATTGCAGCCAAGGCCACCACTCTGTGTGTAGCGCTGGATGGCTCTCAGGCCTATAGCAGCATACAATTGGCCATAAATGCCTCCACACATGGAGATACTGTGCTGGTTTATCCGGGAAGGTACTTGGAGAACCTCAGATTCAACGGAAAGAACATCACTTTAGCCAGCTTGGATCTTATAACCGGGAACCGGGATTATGTGTACTCTACCATCATCGATGCCCATCACAGTGGGGCAGGGATTATGGTCTACGACTATGAATCAAATGTAACCATTCGGGGCTTTACGATTACCAATGGTACAGGTATGTATCACGAAGATAGTGATACATATCTGGGGGGTGGAATAGTCTTGGGGAGACGATCCGGTGAGAAGCGAGCTTCTATCATCAATTGCCATGTATCAGGTAACAGAGCGACTAATGGAGGAGGATTTTGGGGAGGAGGCTCTTTTCTTACTCTCAGTGGAGTTACATTTACGGACAACTATGCTTCCATAGGAGGCGCTATGCACTTTCAGGGAGGCGTTGCGACTCCTTATACTGTGAACTTTGACCAGGTCAATCGCTGTAATATCTATAGCAACTATGCAGCGGTGGGTAGTGATCTTTATTTCTACAACATGAATGCCGTGCATGTAGTAGTGGATACTTTTACGGTGGCTAATCC
>JAKPXC010000077.1 GCA_029567705.1 Candidatus Cloacimonadota bacterium | reverse complement strand
CTTTCCCTGAATGAGTGAATCAATATATTGATCTAATACCCGTTTAAGCTCAGCTGGTGTGATAGATCCTCCTGCCTTGCTGATTACTCTACGGATCTCATCCATGTTAATGGTCACTTTTATGAGCCCAGCCAGTACTTCCTTGAGAATCTTCACAAAGTTATCATCAACCTTATCCGGTAGTTCTTTGTTTTTGATGAATTGATCTAGTACTGCCTTGTCCTTTTCACTTAGCAAAGCAATGGATTCCTGGGTGTGTTCATCATGCAGGTTTTGAAGCAGCATATCGGTCCAGTTGGTGATGGTCGTATCCAGGATCTGGTCGATTTGGTTCAGGATGTGGCTTGCGGACGAAGCTCCAGATTCCACCGCAGCATTGAATTTGCAATGGGGGCAGATGGGATCTGCCTGTAGGTTTTGCTCTGTGAGGTTGAAGCAGGTTTTTAAGCCTGAGAGTTTTTCCAATATCTCATTGACCTGCTGTTTGGGCATGATGTCGATTTCTCCGAGCTTGAGCAGGTTGCGTATCCTGAGATCATTGGAGAGGTCCGCTTTCTTTTTATCTTCCTGTCTATTCAGACGGTGCTTGCTATGCAGCTTCACATAGTGCTCAATATAGTCCTTCTTGAGCTTTTTCAGCTCATAGCTGATCTTTCCAGTTAGAGCCTTGATCTCATCGGCCTTCAGTTCTTTAACCTGAGTAAGCACGGCCTCTTTATCCTTTCCAAACTCAGTCTGCCAGGGATGCTCGCCGGGAAGTAGCTTCTCAGCTGTGGACAGCCAGTTTATGAGAGGATTTAGATAGATGATGAAGTCTCGGGCGGCATTAATTGTTTTAACCAGATCCAAAGAACTACGATGTAATTCTATATCTGCCACAGGAGTATTGAAGTTCTTTAGCTTAGCTGCAGAATTGAAGGCAGTCAGGGACTCAAAGAATTCCTTTGTTTTAGTGATAGTTTGTTGAGCTTTATCCAGGTTTAACGGTACTGCCAAGTCCACTCCCCAAAAGATCAATCCATCCCTCAGGTGGTTCATGGTGATCACAATGCGGGAGATCAGCTTTGTTATGGCATCCTGCAATACCCTTACCGGCTCATCATTTCCATGGGTAACATTTTGTGCTAATCCTGGGGATAGACCCACAAGCTCGAACAACGCTTTGATGGATTGGATGTTCCAATCCTTGGGTAGCTCGATGTGCTTGAAATCGACCAAGTTTGAGAGGTCTGTAGCACAGAGATATTGGATCTTAGTGGCATCATACTTGTCACCTATCACACTGAGGACGATATCACCGCTATAGACCATAGCTGCTAAAACCACAACAACCCATTCCGGTTCCAATCTGAAACCACTGGAATCAAGATAATCAAGGCCGTTGACCTTATCGATAAGCTCTTCCCGGTTTAATACCTGTCCTTTTCCTTTCGCAGCCAGTTTACTACTTATATATTGGGAGATGGGTGATTTGGATGTGGTGATTCTATCCCCATCGAGAAGTTGTAGAGCATCCAGAATTGCCAGTGCTTGCTTGGATCGATTGCTG
>JAKPXC010000072.1 GCA_029567705.1 Candidatus Cloacimonadota bacterium | reverse complement strand
CAGTCAGCTATCATGCATTTCTTCTTCTCCATAATACTTTTTTCACTCCATGGCATGGCTCTATACCTCCATGCGATACATGATAAAAGTGTTACCGATGTGACAAGTCTATTCTGTAACCGATGTGCCCGGTTCATACCGCGCCGTCATTCCTGCGAAGGCAGGAATCCATAGTGCGCTTAATAGATTGAGAGACAAAGAGGTGGATTCCTGCCTTCGCAGGAATGACGCTGCGTGAAGTATGGTGGAGTACCCCAAAAATCGCCATGTATTGCCGTACGTGCAACGGTCTCCTCTTATATCAAAGCGCAATAGACTGGGAAGTCTTTGACCACCAGACGGTAAACCGCTTCAGCACCCAGCTCTGGCCAGAGGTATGTTTCACATGAAACAATGCAGCGGCTCAGAAGAGCTGCCACTCCTCCGCTACAGACAAAATAGACGGCTCCGTGTTTCCGGATAGATTCCTGAACAGATGCAGACCTCTCCCCTTTGCCGATCATGACCCGGAGTCCCTGCTCTAAAAGCTGGGGTGTGTAGGGATCCATACGGGAACTTGTGGTCGGCCCCACCGATCCGCAAATCTTACCGGACGGGGTTGGTGAAGGTCCACAATAGAAGATGGCCGCCGTTCTCAGATCGAGCGGCAGGCTGTTTCCCGCTTCCAGAAGGCTGATCATGCGCTTGTGAGCCTGATCCCTGGCGGTGAAGATTTCTCCGCTCAGGAGGTAGTTCTCTCCTTGCCTAAGTGAGTGCAGAGTCTCTGAGTCCAGGGGAAGGGTCAGGTGGCGTGGCTGAGAACTCATAGCACGATCTCCGTATGTTTATGGGAATGGCATTGCAAGTTGATGGCCAGTGGCAGTGAGGCAATGTGACAGGGCGCAGTACGGATCAATACCCTCAGGGCTGTGGTCTTTCCTCCCAAACCCATAGGGCCGATCCCGGTTTCATTCACGGCCTGTAGCAGTCTCTGCTCCAGGGCAGCGTATTCCGGTTGAGGATTGGGCATTAGCAGATCACCAATCAGGGCTTCTTTGGCCAAAAGTGGAGCGATCTCAAAGTTCCCGCCTATCCCGATACCGATAATCAAAGGAGGGCACGCCTTGGAGCCAGCCTCGCGGACCACTCTGAGAAGCTGTTCCTCTATCTGGTCTATGCCGGAAGCTGGAGTGAGCATGATAAGACGGCTCATGTTCTCCGCTCCCCCACCTTTCTGGGTGATGCGGATGCGAAGCCGGTCGCCATCCACCTGTTTCACGTGAAACACAGCCGGTGTATTATCCCCGGTATTTGTCCGATCAAAGAGCGGATCATGCACAATCGAAGCTCTCAGGAAGTTCTCTTGGCTGGCTTGTGACAGGGTATGGTTGATGCACTGCTCCAGATTACCGCCTTCTATCAAAACTTCTCTGCCTATTTCAATGAAGAAGATCTGAGTGCCGGTATCCTGACAGGGAACCATCTTCTCATCCCGGGCGATTTGGGCATTATCCAGGATGCTCTGCAAAATGCTTATTGTCCGAGCTTCGGTCTCAGTCTCCATGGCATCTGAGACTAATCTAAGTACTTGGGGATAGATTTGGAAGGGAAATGTGTGATAAGCTTGCAGGATGGCCTGCTCGATCTGGGTGGATTGGATAATTCTGGGCATATCAGGCTCGTTGACGGGCTATAAGGTATTTTAGCAGGGCTTCGTTCAAAGGTGTGGAAGTGCAGATCGGGTTGTATTCGATCTGGGCTTGATGGCAACCTTCTTTCAAAAAGCGGGTGTGGGCAGAGAAGTTTTCCAGGTATTCTTTACGAATTTGCCAGGGATTTACGATGAGCTTCTCCTCCGTTTCGCTATCTACAAATTCAGTTTCGTGCTTGAATTTGAAGTTTTCTTCTTCAATATCGGTGATGTGGAAGACGAGAACTTCATTTCTGCGGTTGCGGAACTGCTTCAGAGAATTCAGTACTTTGGAAGGATCTTCCAGAAAATCTGAGATGATGATAATAAGGCTGCGTTTTCGGATGCTTTCGGCGATGTGTTGCAATTGACTGAGCAGAGCTGTACCCCCACCTGCCTGCAATTCCAGAAGGCAGGCAAAGATCTGTCCCAGATAGGCACGATAGGCTTTGGGAGCCAGTTGATGGGTGATTTTGTCGTTGAAAGTTATAAGTCCCGTGGCATCTTTCTGGCCAATCATGAGCCAAGCCAAGGCTCCGGCCAAACGGGTGGCATAGTCTATTTTGGAGCCAGCTCCGCTATCGTAAAACATGCTTTTGGAGTGATCAAGAATGATGTAGGAACGGAGATTGGTCTCTTCCTCAAAGCGTTTTATATAGTAACGCTCGGTGCGGGCTGCCACCTTCCAATCCAGATCCCGCAGGCTTTCTCCGGGGTTGTATTGACGGTGGTCTGAGAATTCAACGCTGAAGCCGTGATAGGGTGATTTGTGCAGACCAACCAGGAATCCCTCCACAATGGCGTGAGTCTGAAGCTGAAACTTCTTCAGCCTGGCAAGCGCTTCATCGTCAAGCAGGGGCATTACTTAGCTTTGGGACGGTAGAGCAGGGCAAAGGGAATGATGATCACATAGACCACAGCGAGCAGGATGGGCGACACGGTTATCTCATTCATACCCATGATTATATAGCCGACGATCAGGAGTAATGCCGCTACCAAAAGTATCAGGTAGTTCAGCTTGGTGAGTCCCATGCGTTCTTTCTTGTGTTTTGCCATTCTTAATTCCTCATTTATGCAAAGTCCCGGAGTCTTTCCGGGTCATTTTGTGTATTCTTTGTTAATCGCCTCATACGCCGCATTAGCGAGGTCTTGTCGCTTCACTCGTGTACCACCCGCTATTGGTTCCAGTATACTCACCCTGGCCGTTATAGAGTGCCCCAAAAGTTTCGTAAAATGCGGGAGGAAGTCCATATCTCCATACCAGCAGATTAGGTCCCGGTTCGCCTCACTACGGGGCTGATTATCGATTTTCAGGTAATTTATGCAGATGGGAAGGATGTCCAGTTCTGCCTGACGGGCTATTTCGAAGAGGGAACTGCGAAACTCTTTGATCTTGCTGCCATCTGTGCTGGTGCCTTCCGGGAAGAGCACTATGCGGAAGCCGTCCCGGGCAGTTTGGCTGAAGCGTTCGATTTCCTTGGGAAGGGAGACGAATTTCTTCCTGTCTGTATAGAGGCTGCCTCCGTAGCGGGTGATAGCGCCCAGGAAGGGAGTGTTGCCCATCTCTTCGGAGGTGATGAAGACAAATTCACGCAGGGAACTGAGCACGATGATATCTGCGTAGGAGACGTGGTTGGCGATCACCAGATAGTTCTTGTCTTCCAAAAGCTTGAGGGCCTGGGGGTTTTCCAGCTCCACGGTGATCTTCAGAGATTTAAGATAACGTCGGGCGCTGTCTGTGGTGAAGCGGTTGCAGCGCTTGCGGAGTTTGATGGGGTCTTTGATAAATAAATATGCCAGTTTACCCAGAGTGAGGAAGCGCAGTGTGAGCCAGATGTTATAGAGCAGGTAGTAAAGCTTGCGCAAGTCTATTCCTCAGAGGCGGGTTTTTCCTGTCTATCCCGACCGCGGTGCTTGATCTCATCCGCACTCAGCAGGGTGAGAAAATCGATGCAACGGAAGCTTTTATCCATTGCAGGAGCTCCACAGACTTTGGCACCTGCTTTCAAATAGGAGAGCAGCAGTGAGGGGATCATCTCCCGGTGATTGAGTTCCTGGGATAGTTTATGGTGAGGATCGCGGCGAAGCTGGCGCTTGAAACCCGGCACGCGGAATTTGGTGCGGGGACGCAGCTTGTGCAGATCCAGCATGTGTCCTTGGGAACTGAGGTAATGATAGATCTCGCGGATTTCTTCCTTGTTCATGGTCTTTATGCTGGAGCAGCCAAAGAGATAGTCGGTCTGGCTGGCCGTCACATAAGCGCGTATGCCTTCCCAGAGCAGGGCAATTGTGAGCCCGGTGCGGTGCTCCGGATGCACGCAGGCACGACCCAGTTCCAGCTTGTTCCCCGGGAGTTTCTGGATGCTTTTCATGCGGAATTCTGTGGCGCTGTAAAACTTCTTTGTGTGTAGCGAGCTTTGCATACGGTAGGTGCCGATCAGATTTCCGGTGCTTTTTTCGATGATCATGAGGTGATCACAGGTTTTGTCGAATTTATCCTTGTCTTTACCGCTTTTTTTCTTGCGATGGAGCAATTCTTCCAGGAAAACCAGATGGCGCAAACGCAGCACGGCATTGAGTTCCACATTGGAATCCGCCGTCTTGATAATGTGTCCGGTGCGTTCTATCAGTATTGGCAAATTGGCACGGAAGTTCTTGAGCCTGTTACGGCTTTTTTTCAGCTTCGCTGGCTTGGCTTTTTTTTCCTTACTGAGCATCGGTATATCCAATTCTTTTAGTAAGGGCAGATTTCTCCTGCTTTCTGCTTTTGTCAAGCCCATTTGTCACTTGAGAAGCACCAGCTTGAGGCTTTGCTTATATCCGCCTTGTTCCAAACGCAGGAAATAGATCCCGCTGGAAAGGTTTCTGCCCCTGGAATCCCGGCCTTCATACTGCAGCTCCTGAACACCGGCGGGAAGCTCTGCATTCAGTAATTCGCTCACCAACTGGCCTCTGAGGTTGTATAGCCTGAGGCTGGTTCTTCCAGCGTTTGCAAGTTCAAAAGCTATTCTGGTGCTGGGATTGAAAGGATTGGGATAGCTGGAAAGCTTCAGACGAGCTTGCACCGGCTCGACAATCGATACCGGATCGCCATTGAGCAGATATTCCATAATCAGTTCCACCAATTCCTGGTAGCTGTTTTCCCCTTCTTCCACATCCTCCAGGCGGAAGAGACTGCCAATGGTGCGGGAGCCATCCTGCATCTCGGTGAAGACACCGATCAGGCTTTCATGATTATTCACGCATAAGAGCGGGATTCCCTCCGGCAGAGTGACAAAGGGAGAGACCATTTCATCCCCGGTGTAATCCCAGTTCCCCTGATCCGGACCCAGAGAGTGTATCGCAGTGATGGGGATCACGGTATTGATGGGCTGGTGCATACGGAATCTATCCCAGAAAGCATCGGTGGAGCCATATCCGCCCGGGCCTTCCAGGTAGATGGCACCCCCGCCTTCCAGATATGCCAAAAGCTGGCTGCATTCATCACTTTCGGGATTGAGAAAATGAGGTGCCTCCTCGTCGTTGAAGAGGCAGAAGATGGCACTGAACTGATCCAGATAGCTTTGAGGATTGTAGGTTCCAACTGGAATCATCACGTCTGAATAGATCACATTCAGGTGGTTTATGGACGTGTTTGCCGTCTGCATGGCGTGCAAGGCATTCTGCAGGCGGTATCCGCTGTCTCCCGCGGGTTCATAGATCAGGATTTTATGTTGCAGTTCTCCCTCCACGGGCCTTTCACCCAGGGCTGGATCGCCAAAGAGCATGTAGGTATAAACGTTTTGCAGTTCAGGATAGATGATGCCTCCGCTATCAGCAGGATCTCCAAACATATAGATTTGAGTGTGCAGCAGATTGGCATAGGCATGAGCAGCTCCAACGCTCATCTGATTGGCGGTGAAGTTTTCCAGCCAGTGGTAATTGTAAGAGGAAAGTCCACCCCAGCCGGGATTGCGCCAGCCCACTTTATACCATCCGGTGCGGGTCCCGGCGATGGTGCCAACCGTCTTTTTGATCAGGCTGTGTTCACCCAGAGAAACGTAGTTTCCATCCAGCATTCCGTTGTTGCAGGAAGCAGCAAAGAGCAGCAGACCATCCTGGTTGACCAGATTGTTGAAGCTCTGGCGATTCACCATGTCCTGCCACTCCATTTCCCAGTCGTCCGGCAGGTTGTTGAAGTTATCGTCGTTCATCCAAACCTTGCGGGAGCTGGAAGTAGCGCTGCCATGAGCGCTCCAATTCAGGATGCCCCAGCTTTGGGTGCTGAGCTGGTTCTTGAGCTCATCATAACCCAGGTCCAGATCACTCTCATAGGAGGGCAGAAAGCCCAGCCTTTCATACATGGTGGTGGTTTGATAATCGCTTAAAATGGTATTCTTGATATACTCAGCATAGCTTGCACCATCAGTTTGCAGCAAGCCCAGCTCCGGTTCGTCGTGATAGTTCAGATAAGCCGCAGGTAAGAGCACTTTCTGCTTCCAACTTGCAGTGGACTGTTCGTAAGCCACAATACGGTTACAGATGGCGGTTACTTCCAGGGGATCATTGGTGCAGATGCGCCCCACAAAGCACTCCGGTGTATAATCCACCAGCCAGTCCTCTTCTCCCATCTGGCTATAATACTCTCCCAGGCGTCCATCACTATCTGTATCCCAAATGCTGGATAGATCGCTGTAATAGAAGTCTGAAGCCACGGTGTCCCAGCCATTGGGCTCTGGACATAGATAAGCGGTCGGCACCAAGTCCACATCCCCGATCAGAAGCACGTGCACCAAGCTGTGTGACTGCTGAAACTGGATCAGGAAGTTGCGCACTTTCTCAGCGCCATTGGTTCCGGGATAGCTCTGCAAGATCGTGGCAATATCCATGAAAGAGCTTACATAGTTCGATCTGTATGCTATCAGTGAGGAAGCTGCCTGATAAAGCTCCGGTGAGCTGATCACCAGATAGACGTTGTTGCGCAGAGTTTCTGTGTCGTACCAGCGGTTCATCACTTTAGGATTGGCAAAGAAGCCTATCTCCTCATAAGTGGAAGGAAGCCTCTGCCCCATCTTGGCGGATTCTGTGTAGTAAATTCTTACAGAAAGCTGTTCTTCCCACTGCCAAGCGCCATCCTTGTATAGAGCAGGCAGCACTCTGTAGCTGATGTAGGTAAGATCTCCCCAATGCTTTATACCCAGGCAAAGCACCCGGTTCTGCGGCTGGTGGGTTCCTTGTGAGATAAGCAAGCCTTCTGAGGAGATATAGCCGGGATTGACCTGAGGTGCGGGAGCGGAAAGCCTACGAAGTCCCGAAAGCCGTGCCTGCTGGGAAAGCAGTTCCACGCCGCCGGGGAGCAGGATATTCACTGTTTTATAGGGAAGCCTGGGATAACCCGGAGCAGTAACAAAGCCGTATCCCGAGGCCAGCAGAGCTTCATCGGTGAAGGAAGCGGGTGCTTCCAGAGAGAGATTCAGGCTGTAGCTGGCAGCGCTGAGCAGAAGGGGTAAAAACAACCCCAGAACGATAAACAGCTTCTTCATTGGAACTCCTTAAAAACTCCAGTCTAAAGAGAATTACTTTTCGGCTTTCCTCGTGCTTGCTGCGGGGTTTTAGGACTTATCGGGTCTTCCCTGTTTCTTGGGCCTGGGGTGGAACTTCTTTTTCTTCTTCTGTTCCGGCTTGGGCGCAGGCTCCGTGCTACCGTTCAGCAAGCGGGGAATCTTCGTCTTGTGTGTGTGCAAGAATTCTTCCACGATCTCGGGATCTTTTTCCCGCAGCTTGGAAAGAAAGCGTCCCAAAGCTTGTTGCACTTGACGTTCCCGGTCTTTCATCAGAGGTTCGATAAAATCCAGCAGAGTCTGGGGAGCAGTATCGTTCTTGGCCAGATAGATCAAGGTGAGGATGGCTGCCCGGCGTGCCCACTTCGATTCCTTCTCGCGCCAAGGCTCCAGATCTTCCAGAGTGCAAAGCCCCAGTTCCAGGCAGACGGGGATAATCTTGATGGCCAGAAGATCGCAGTGGCTCCAGTTTTCCACGCCTTTGTCAAACCAGGTGCTGACTATCTCAAAGATCTCCCGGGTGAGGCGGGGACGGTGCTTCTTCAGAAGCGAAATGGCCAGAGAGCCAAATTCAAACTTACCAGTGCGGATAAAGATAGTGCCCAATTCCGCCAGTTCCAGTGGACTGGGCTCAAACTTCTCCAGCACCTGATACTTGATCTGGCGCAATTCCTCATCGGACAAGCCATAGGCATCATAGCCTTCAGTATAAAGCCGGGAATTCCGAATCACCAGTGCCGGGTTTTCATGATCCCAGAAATAGTGCTCCACATACCGGTAGATTTCCCTGTATCTGATTTCTTTATCTTCCATCAGAATCTCCTAATAATGGGCAGGAAGACTTATTCGTATCCCTTGCCTTTGCCTTTGACCAGGACATGAAAGCGGTTAAACATCTGCCGGAAGCGGTAGAGCATCTCCTGAGAAGGATTTAGCTGATGAAACATCCGGCTTAGAAAGACTTCCCAATTGGTGCTTTCATGCGAACGGAAAAAACCGATCTCGTTCATTACATCCAAGATGTAGCTCTGGATTTTGTCAAGCTCTAATCCGCTGGCCGCCTCTTCCCCACCGGCTTTGTCCTCTTTATGCTCCAGAGGCCGGCTATAGACTTCCCAGGCAGCAATCGCCACCGCCTGAGCCAGATTGAAGGAAGGAAAGGCCGGATTGGCCGGGATATGACAACGCAATGGGCATAGATCCGCCTCGGGATCGGTGAGCCCATAGGTTTCCCTGCCAAAGACAAGCCCCACCTTGAGTTCCGGAATCTCCGCCACATACTTGCCCATTTCAGCAGGACTGAGATCGATGGGCTTGGTCTTGCCCACTCGGCGGCTGAAAGCGATCACCCGGTCCAGATCCCCCACAGCCTCTTCCAAGCTGTCAAAGAGCTCCACATTGGTGAGGATATCCTCTGAATGCACCGCCAGATAAAAGTCGTTTTTCTCCGGCACAGCACCCACTATGCGGAGTTTGGAAAGTGAAAAGTTATTCATCACCCGGGCCACAGCACCCACGTTTCCGGCATAAACCGGCTCCACCAGGATGATATAAAGCTTGTCCAACCGGGAGGGCATAAACTATTTCTTATTAATGATCTGGCTCAGCCTGTGCCCCATCTGCTGCACCTTGGGATTGGAATCCTGTTTCCACTCCGTAATGGTGCGCTGGGTAAAATTGATGAAGTCCTGGCTCTTGTCGCGGTTGGAACGCTGTCCGTAGATATTGACCAGCTTCTTCATGGTCTGCCAGATGGTGCGCACTCTCTTCTCATCGGCTTCGGTGAGCCATCTGCGGATATTGGTGTAACACTGCAGAGGCCTTTGCCGCGCCACTTGAGTGAGGATGTGGCTGATCTTCTTTTGCACTTCCTCGCTCTCGTCGTCCAAAAGCCTGGAGACAAAGGTGAGGATGTATTGCGGATTTCGGGAAGCGATGTTTTCCATGCCGTGCATGGCCATGGCGCGTTTGTTCTCATCCGGAGAATCCGCCCACCAGGACATCTGTTCCCGCATAATCTCCGGGGCACGTTTCCACATCTCAAAACAGATGGTTTCAGATTCCCAGGGTACTGATTTATAGGTCTTTTCCAAGGTCTTGATGATCACTTCGGGAGCATCCTGACGCTTGTAATAGAAGTAGAACAGAGCCGTGGCTCTGACGCCGTATAACAGGTCTTCCAGCATCTCCGCCATGATGGAGTCCAATTCACCTTTGCCGGGATAGGTGGCCAGGCGTTTGCCCAGTTCTTCCCGCACAAAGTAATTTGCCGTGTTTGCCATCTCGAGAATTTGTTTGGTTGCCAGTGAGTTTTTGCCTTTGTCCAGATTCTTGAAAATCTTATCGACGTGGGCATCCATTATTTTATAGTCGTCTATGTTCAGACGTCCCATGGATTTGATCATAAATACTGCTCCAGGTAGTAATAATAACGAGGTAGATATCTACTCGAACGGGTAAAAGCTAGCGGTGCGCTGCTGATTAATATGGATTAATACATTTAAGTTGCCGTCAATGCAGGGGCCATGCTTTCACAGGCTATCAATCTGTCAAGACAATTCGGAGCTGCAGTGCGTTATGGATTAGTGCTGCGGCTCGATGCGATGGAGTTCAAGGTGGCTTTCGATAGACCCTCACTGAAAATCTCTGGCATGTCATATACTTCATAGCACCTTTCAAGGCATCCCCCCAAAAAAGTGATATAGCAGGATGGTAAGATACTGCTGACAAATGTGTAAGAAGTACTTATTGTCCATTGGTTTGGTTTTACCACTCCCTGTGTGAAAAGTGGTCATAGAGAGGACGGGGAGGCGAGGCATTGTTTGGGATTGAATTTTGTTTTCCGGCTCATGAGAGCGAATTTTCGAAGTCGCCGAATGAAAAAAGTTGGACAGAAATATAGTCTAACATTTTGTAAGAAATATCTTTACAAAAAGAGGCGCTCCAGATTTTATGTGTTCAGCAAAACGCAATAAGGAGCACCTCATGAACAGCACAGAAAAAGCAACCCGCGGATTTATGCAAGAGAAATTATCAAGGTTTACCGACAAAGTTAGCCGGGGAATGAGCAGACCGGTCTCAAAGTTCATCCGGGATATGCTGTTTGGCATTTGTGGAACAGGAACAGCTTCGGTATTCAATATAGCAAAGCATACACAAGATAAAACCACCACCAAAAAGACCAGCGAGAGATTCTATCGCAACTTGGGCAGGGAAGGCTTGGATGCCGAACTGCAATCTGCTCTTCTGGATATAGTTTGCCCCAAGATCAAGAATAACTCACTGATCATTGTGGATGAGAGTGATATTGAGAAGCTCTATGCCAAGAAGATGGAGGGGCTCAAGCTGGTTCACAATGGCAGTAAGGCAGAGCAAACCCAAGGCTACAATCAGCTCAATATCTTGGCCTGTGTTGAGAGCGGAGATGCCTACAACTTGCTTCCTGTCAGCAGTGATCTGATCTCAACAGCGCTTGAGCTTGATTCTACCAAGCAAATCCTGCAGGACCGGCTGGTAGAGATCAACCTAAAGTGCAATGGCAGGGGCATCTTTGTCTTTGATCGGGGATATGATGATCGCAATACCATAGGTTTCCTGGTCGATCATGGCATGCGTTTTATCATCCGTGGGATGGGAGTTCGCAATATCCGGGAAGGCTCTGAGGAAAAGAGCTTCACTCAAGCAGTGGAAGCTATGGACTTTAGGTATGAGATGCCAGGATTCAAAGCCAATGAGACCTTCAGATGCGCTACCAGAAGAATAGGAGTAAGAACCGATGATCATCCTTCTAAAAGTGCGAGTAGCGTTGAAGTAAGCCTGGTTGTCGTTCGTAAGTATGCCGGAAGCAGAAAGAAAGGGAAAGACTTCTATCTGCTTTGTGACTTCGCAGACAAGAGAATGTCCGAGGAACAGATCATTATGGAAGCCATTAATGGTTACCGCAAACGCTGGAAGATCGAAGAAGTGCATCGTCAAATGAAGCAAGATCTGAATTGG
>JAKPXC010000086.1 GCA_029567705.1 Candidatus Cloacimonadota bacterium | reverse complement strand
ACCACGTACTGCAGGATTGTCTCTGCCGGCAATCAGGTCACTTGCCACAATCTGGCTTCCGCTTTTCTGAGCGTAGCAATAGTAACCGTTGGATTGGGATTGGATGATGGTGTAACCATCTTTATCATGCAGCCAGTTGTGGTATTCATCACCGGAGGCAAAGCATTCCAGCTTGGTGCCATCTGGCTGGGTGAGCGAGGTAGGCATAAAGGTTAAATAGGCTCCCGATAGGGGAAGAATCATCAGGAACAATGCTGCAACAAGCATTGCACCACATAAGCAGCGAAAACGTTGCATAGTGTCTCCTTATATTAATTCCAGTAGTATAAAGTCCAGCTTTCAGGATGAGTACTTCAGAGTATATAAGTGAATATCTCAACACGGAACAGGCTTTTTCGGAGATAAAGTTTTTGCAAGCAAAATATTCGCAAGGGAATGAATAGGCTAGAATTCACTGGTTTAACGAGAAGCATTTTAGTAACTTACATTGACGGTTTAGCTATTTCCGGGATTATGGCGTCTGAAACTGAAGATAAAGGGATAATAATGTATAAAATCAAGAACATAGCCATCATAGCCCACGTGGATCACGGCAAAACCACACTGGTAGACGCCATGTTGCGTCAGGCCGGGGTTTTCCGCGCCAATGAGGCGGTGGTGGAGCGCATCATGGATTCCAACGACATCGAAAAAGAGCGGGGGATAACCATCTTTTCCAAGTGTGCCTCTCTTACCTACAACGGATACAAGATCAACCTGGTGGATACCCCCGGTCACTCCGATTTTGGCGGAGAAGTGCAGCGCATTATGAAGATGGTGGATTCCGTGTTGCTGCTGGTGGACGCCTTTGAAGGGCCCATGCCGCAGACCAAGTACGTGCTCAAAAACGCTCTGGAGATGGGTCTTAAGCCTCTGGTGGTGATCAATAAGATCGATCGTCCCAACGCCCGGCCTCACGATGTGTTGGATATGATCTTCGAGCTCTTTCTGGAGCTGAATGCGCACCATGAGCAGCTTGATTTCCCCGTGATCTATGCTTCAGGCAAAGACGGTTATGCCATCAACGAAATCGGAGACGATCCCATAAATATCTTCCCTCTTCTGGATCTGGTGATCGCCAAAGTTCCGGATACCAAGGGGGACAGGAAAAAGCCTTTCCAGATGTTGACTTCAGCCATTGAATACGATAACTACCTGGGTAAGCTGGGCACCGGCAAGATCCACAACGGCAATCTGCACGTGGGGGACGAAGTAGCGCTGCTCAAACGTGACGGCAGCAAGGTTCTGGGCAAGGTATCCAATCTTTTTACCTACAGTGGATTAACCAAGAAAGAAGTGAAGATTGCTCATGCCGGGGATATCGTCTGCGTGGGTGGTCTGGAACAGATCGACATCGGCGAAACCATTGCCAATAAAGACAATCCCATCCCGCTTCCCAGCTTCAATATCGATGAGCCTACCATTGCAGTGGAGTTTGTGATCAACAACTCCCCCTTCATGGGACGTTCCGGTAAGTGGCTCACATCAAACAAGATCTGGGAACGACTGCAGAAAGAGCTGCAGACCAACGTCTCCATCGTGGTGGAACGAACCTCCAGTGCGGATACCTTCACCGTGAAGGGGCGCGGAGAGCTTCAGCTTTCCATTTTGATGGAAAACATGCGCCGCGAAGGCTATGAATTTCAGATCTCCAAACCCCGCGTCCTCTTCAAAGAGGTAGATGGCAAGCTGATGGAACCCATTGAACTGGCGGTAGTGGAAGTGGCACAGGAATTTGTGGGCACAGTGATCGATATGATGGGTTCACGCCGGGGAGAACTGGTGAGCATGACACCCGCAGTGGACGGCTATTCCCGCCTGGATTTCAAGATCCCTGCCCGGGGCTTGATCGGCTGCCGCAACGAGTTCCTCACCGAAACCAGAGGCACGGGTATTATGACGCAAAGCTTCTCCGGCTATGAAGAATACCGGGGAGAGATCACCGGTTCCAGCCATGGTTCTCTGGTGGCTTTGGAAACCGGAGTGGCTCTGGGCTATTCGCTCAACGCTTTTCAACCCAGGGGAACCTTTTTTATCTCTCCGAACACAGAGGTTTACGCCGGCATGGTAGTGGGTCAGCACAGCAAGGATAAAGATCTCGTGATCAACGTCTGCCGCGGCAAGAAGCTCACCAATAACCGCGCTGCCGGCAAGGACGACGCCATCAAGCTGATTCCGCCCCGCATCTTCAATCTGGAACAGGCTATGGAATATGTGGGCGAGGATGAATTGCTGGAGATCACTCCGGACAGCATCCGCATCCGCAAGAAGATTCTGGATCATACGGCCAGGAAACGCTCTGAGATAGCCGGAACCACGGAGAGTTAGGAGTTAGGAGTTAGAAGTTAGAAGTTAGGAGTTATTGCTGCTGCTGCCGCCCTGCCGCCCCACCACTCCACCACTTTGTTTACCGCAGAGGTCACAGAGTACAGCAGAGCTTCTTTATTGGGCTGCCAAACTCCGATTTGGTAGAAACAGGCTTCTTTTTCCAAAACAGAGTAAAGAAGTAAAAGAGGGTCTGTTACTGGGGTTTGTGTCCATAGTGTCCAAATCGTCCATTGTGTCCATATCGTCCATATCGTCCATCTATACAAGCCACCATGTTTCACCTGTAAAAAACCCGGGTCGAATGACCCGGGCATATGATTGTATTTGTTGCAATAGCTTCTGAGAGCTACTTCAGCAGCAACATGCGCCGCAGGTAACTCTCTCCCTCACAATTCATCCGGCAGTAATAAACCCCGCTGGAAAGCACGCGTCCGCTGGTATCACGTCCGTCAAAATACCAGGCGTAGTAGCCGGCACGGTTGTGCGAAGTTCTGTAGCTGCGAACTATTTGTCCCCGGCTGTTAAATATCTCCAGTTCCACTTCTGCGGCCTTATCCAGGCTGTAATGGATGGCTGTTTCCGGATTGAAAGGATTGGGCACATTGCTGATCAGAGCAGTGCTTAAAGGAATCTCCGGAGTGCCGGGACCATTATTGTCGTCCGTTAGGATGCCAATCGGGCCGTAGAAGGCTGTCCAGCCATCCATATCCACTCCCTGAAGCCAGTAGTAGTATTGAGTGGCAGGCTGAATCTCCTGATCTCTGTAGGTGTAGTGTTGTTCGGTGGAGGTGTTGCTTCCGGGAATCAATTCTGAGATCAGTTCTGCATTCTCCAGGAGTTCGGTTTCCGCTCTATAGAGATAGTAGCCCAAAAGCCCGGT
>JAKPXC010000003.1 GCA_029567705.1 Candidatus Cloacimonadota bacterium | reverse complement strand
AAAATAGCGGTTGGTAAAGACCAAAAGGCCGCTCCAGGGGCCACCTTCCGGATCTGAGATCACAAAGCCGTAGTTTGTGGTGTTTGTACCTGTGTAAAATTTCTCGGCTACCACGATTCCGCTAACGGTTACGGCTTGATTTATGTAGGGGGAATCACCGCTGGGATCGGTGGTCTCCTGGATTTGCCGGCAGGTAAGAACCTGAGCAATTGCCAGGCTGGAAATCATAACTGCGACAATGAGAAGAAGAATACGTTTCATCTATATCTCCTTGTTGGTAACTTCGATTTGTGCCGGGGAAGCATCGGATGCGACACCGGGCTTTTTGATGAAAAACATTTCAATGATGAGCAGAACCACTCCGATAAAGATGCAGCTATCTGCCACGTTAAAGATGGGGAACCGGTAGAAATTCAGGATGTTGGGGATATCCACATCAACAAAATCCGTCACGCCGCCAATGATTATTCTATCGATGGCGTTACCCAGAGCTCCTCCCATGATGAGGCCAAAGGCCATCACCTGGAGGCGGTGGGTGTTGTTGTATAAAAGGTAAACAATCATGGCTACAGCCAGGAAGGCTGTTCCCACAAAGAACCAGCGGTTGAATTGATCTGAGCCCAGAGACATCCCGAAGGAGGCACCGTTGTTTGTGACATGGGTAAAGAGGAATGTATCTCCAAAGAGATTGGCGAGGATGGGGATAGATTCATGGAGATCTATACTGAGGCGCACCAGTATCTTGGTGAGCTGATCCAGTATGATCACCTGAGCCATTATGATGAAGGCAGGGATGGGATTGCTGCGTATATTGGGCATTCTATCTTCTTTGTTTCCTTTTTTTATCTTCCATTCCCACAGTGCAGTCAAAGCAGTTAGAGACGTAAGGGATGGCATCAAGACGAGCCGGCTGGATGTTTTCCCCGCAGATCTCGCAGATACCGTAGGTGCCATCGTAGATGCGCTTTAAGGCGTCATTCAGCAAGCGGATCTTTTCCCGCTCCTGTTCCATCATCATCACTGTGTGTTCCATCAGGTTTGTGTCTGAGCCCTGATCGGCTTGGTGGAAGGCATAGGAAGAGAGATCACCACTGCTTTCACGGGCACCGATGGATTGATCCCGGTTGATATTGTCAACATAGGCCATGCTTTCTTTCAGCTCAGCCTTGATGACTTCTTCATAATGCTTTAGCTGTTCGGGGCTTAATTTTGTGCCTGCCATCTCAGCTCCTTATATCTAGTCATTTTACAAGTATTCAATTATTATTCTCCTGCCATAGCTGTCAATCTAAAAAACTTCTGTGGAGATAAAGCTTTCCAGTAGCCTGCGCAGGTCTTTCCCGGCCTTCCCGGCATGCTCACGAATCTCTTCCTGGCTGTGAGCCAGATTGTGGAAGAGATTGCTGTAGTTTGTCACGATGGAAAAGCCCAGCACTTTCAGGCCGGCATGACGGGCAGCTATCACTTCCGGAACGGTGGACATACCCACCAAATCTGCTCCTATTTGAGCAAAGAAGCTGCATTCCGCCTTGGTTTCCAGGCTGGGACCGCTCACTCCTATGTAGACGCCTTCACTGAGCTCTATATCCAGCTCGGAAGCAAGCTTCCGGCAGGCATTC
>JAKPXC010000205.1 GCA_029567705.1 Candidatus Cloacimonadota bacterium | reverse complement strand
ATACTCTCGAAACGGAGAATATCAAAACACTTTATTCGGGCCGGTGGATGATGAAGGCAACTTATTAGTTGGACAGTATTCCAGGATAATAAAAGATGGATTCGGTGGATACTTGGCGCTGGATAGTTTTGATAATGGGCTACACCGGTTGGATGGTTATCTCGGATTTGTTGAATGGGATGGGTTGAGCTGTGCTGAGGGAAATTTAGTCAACATTAGAGATATCAAATCTGTTGAGGGATGTTTTGTAGTCCTTGGTAGCATTCAGGGCACAAATCTTGCGGGAATGGTTGTATACGATAACAATCTGGATTTTCAATGGAGTCAATTGGTACCTTATAGCAGCGTGGCATTTCTGGATGCAATACATAACACTGACGGTGGATATACATTGTTTTATGGAGGCTACTATTACTTCAGTGTAGCGAGAATATCTGCTGAAGGTGTTGTTCTATGGTCATATAACCAGCTTACTCCATATATATATTCATTGATCGAGATCAACAACAGATATTTTGGACTGAGGTATGAAGGTGTAAGCGTTGAAGAGGGGAGGGTTCTCATCTATGATTTTGGGATAAACTTTGCCAACGAGCATCCTGAAACTCCGGTTTTGACGATCCCTACATATAGATTGCTGGACGACGAACGTGTATTCCCGGTGATCAGAACTTTTGATGGTTGCCTTGTGATGGCGGTTTCCACCCCGAGCGGTGAGGTGTTCAAGTTTGATTCAAACTTCAATCTTTTGTGGAGCAGCAACGCTTTATCCCTGGATAGAATTGGGATTGGCAAGCACCCCTTAATAGAGCTGGATAATGGCGATATTCTGTATTGTGCCACCGTTCATGAACAACCCCAACACTTGGCTTTGGTGAGGATAGACTCCAATGGAAACTATGTGGTAAACATGGACTACACCGAGCCGGTACCCCCGTCTTTCAGAATTTCTGCCTACCCGAATCCCTTCTCAAGCGAGATAACCATCAAAACCCAGGGGCTACCGGCAATTGACAGTAAGCTTCTGATCTATAATATCAGGGGACAGCTGTTAGACACTATTGAACTCCGGGACAACACGGTAAACTGGACCCCAAGGGATATGCCTTCCGGCATATATATCTTGAATCTGGTGGGGGATGGGGACATACTGGCCAGGAAACGGATTTCATATATCAAGTAGCACCGGATTTGATAGAACGCGGATAACAGGATCGACGGGATTCGCTGGATAGAACGCTGATGACGCTGATTGAATTGATTTACGCTGATTTCTACTTTCAGGGATAAGACTTCTTCATTTGAATTGACCATTTGCGGGCAGAGTGGTTCTTCTGGAACTCTGTTTTCGCCCTTAGGGGTCGCCGACTCTTCACCGTGTCTTGCAGGACTCTTCCCGAGCAAAGTGTTCGGGAAGAGTCGGCGAACACTCGGTGAAGGCTCGGCCAGAAGTAAGCAATGGATTCGGAATTGGGGTGGAAACGTCTCGTTTCCACAGAGGCCGGAGGCCTCTGTTACAGGCAGCTTCGCTGCCTCTGTCGACCGGGAGGTCGGCAGCCCTTCTGGATCGTAAACGTCTCCGTTTACGTGACGCCGAAGGCGGCAGCTATTTCCCGGGCTCTTCTAGCCCGTGCAGACGAGGACGTCTGCAATCCAGAATCGCTTGTGGAACACTCCTTCCTCCTTTACTCCTTGTTCCAAAACCACTTATCTCTTTTACTCTTCTACTCTGTTTTAACAATTCGGGAATATCCCCGGTGTCCCCCGTAGCCCCCAATCCCCGAGTTTTTATTGACATAATCCCGCAGCCGTATTTTTAGGGTGGGCTAAGCGAATTTTTCTGCCCGAACGCCGGGCACTTGGACTTCTGTTTATGAAAAGGATATATATATGTTAGAGAAAATTCTGCGTAAGCTATTCGGAGATAAATCCAGCAAAGACCTGCAGTTTTACCTGCCTTTGGTTGAGGATATCAACAAGATCTTTTCCGGCTTGCATCAGTATGATGATGATCAAATTCGGGATCGTGTGGCAGAAATCCGCACAGAGATAAACCAGACTCTCGAGCCCAAACGCTCTGAGCTGGCGGAGCTGGAACAGAAATACCGTGAGACCAATGACGATAAAGAACGTAACTATATTGATAACGATATAGATAGCTGCAAGAAAGAGCTGAAAGCACTCACCAAGAGCACTCTGGACAAGTTTCTTCCGGAAGTATATGCTCTGGTGAAAGATACCTGCCGCCGTCTGGTGGGACAGGATTTTGAAGTGCGCGGGCATCTACAGACCTGGAACATGGTGCCGTTTGACGTTCAGCTCATTGGTGGCATGGCTCTGCACGATGGCAAGATCGCCGAAATGGCCACAGGTGAAGGAAAAACCCTGGTCGCCACTTTACCGCTCTTTCTCAATGCTTTGGTGGGACGCGGTGTGCATCTGGTGACCGTGAACGACTATCTGGCCTCGCGTGACTCCGAATGGATGAGCCCTATCTTCCATTTTCACAATATGAAAGTAGGCTGCATCACCACCGGAATGAACTTTGAGGAACGCCGTGAGGCCTACCTCTGTGACGTTACTTATGGCATGAACAGCGAATTTGGCTTTGACTATCTGAGAGATAATATGGCCACGGCTCCGGAACAACTGGTGCAGCGTGACTTCTATTATGCCATTGTGGACGAAGTGGATAGCATCCTCGTCGACGAAGCCCGTACTCCGCTGATCATTAGCGGTCCCATCGGTCAGGACAAGAATTTCTACCCGGAGCTGCGTCCGGTGATTCACGCTTTGGTCGCTGCGCAGAATCAGCTTATACAAAGGTTTCTCTCCGAAATCCGGGAAGAAATGCGCGAAGACAACCCTCATCCGGATAATTCCAAGCTCGGTAGCAAGCTGCTTTTGGTGAAACGTGGTGCTCCGCGCAACAAGGCTTTTGCCAAGCTCATGCAGGAAGGCTCACTCAAGAAGCTGGTCAACGATACCGAAGGCTACTATCTGCGGGATAAGAACTTGCACGAGCTGGACGATGAACTCTTTTATGTGGTGGAAGAGCGGCAAAACAGCGTGGATCTCTGCGAAAAGGGTCGCGAGATGCTTTCCCGCAAGGAAAGAGACCTCTTCACCATGGAGTCCCTGGACGAAATCTACCGCCAAATTGATGCCGATGAATCCCTGGACGAGGCACAAAAGGCGCAAAGGCGGGAGCAAAGCACTGCCAAGTTTATGGATAAGAGCGAGAAACTCCACAATATCAGCCAGTTGCTCAAGGCTTACACCCTCTTTGAAAACGACGTGGATTATGTGGTGATCGATAATAAAGTGGTGATTGTGGATCAGTTTACCGGACGTCAGATGCCGGGACGCCGCTTCTCGGAAGGCCTGCATCAAGCTCTGGAAGCCAAGGAAAACGTCACCATAGAAGCCGGTACTCAGACCTTTGCCACTATCACCTTGCAGAACTATTTCCGCATGTTTGAGAAGCTGGGCGGCATGACCGGTACCGCCATCACGGAAGAGGGCGAATTCATGGAGATATATAAACTCCCCGTGATGACAATCCCCACCAATGTGCCCATCACCAGAATCGACCACGACGACGTGATCTATCTCACCAAAAACGATAAGTATCAAGCTATTATAAATGAAATTGTCTATTGGCACGAGCAACAGAAACCCGTGCTGGTGGGCACCGTGAGCGTGGAAGTTTCCGAAACGCTCAGCCGTCTTTTGCGCCGCAGAAACATTGCGCACAATGTGCTCAATGCCCGTCAACATCAGCGTGAAGCCGAGATCGTCACCGGAGCCGGCCAGCCCGGAGCTGTGACCATTGCCACAAACATGGCAGGTCGTGGCACGGATATCAAGCTGGGCAAGGGTGTGGTGACCAGACCCATCGAAGAATACCGCGATGGCAGCACCAAAATCTCGGAGGAATTCCCCTATGGCATTCCTCTGGATGGTCTGCACATCATCGGCAGTGAACGCCACGAAAGCCGACGTATTGACAGGCAGTTACGTGGCCGTGCGGGACGTCAGGGCGATCCCGGCACCTCCAGATTTTACCTCTCGCTGGAAGATGATCTGATGCGCCTCTTTGGCACCGACCGTCTGGCACCCATGATGATCAAGCTGGGGCTCAAGCCCGGTGATGCCATCCGTCATTCCATGATGACCAAGACTGTGGAAAATGCTCAGAAACGGGTGGAAGAGCATAACTTTGAAATCCGCAAGAACCTCATCAAGTACGATGAAGTGATGAATCAACAGCGGGAAGTGATCTATTCTTATCGCCGCAGTGTGCTGAGAGGCTATAACTTGCGCAACGAGATCATGGATATGATAGGCGAGACCGTGGAAAACGTGGTGGCGGAAAACATCCCCGAAGGCAGCTATCCTGAGGATTGGAATCTGGAACGTCTGGCTGCCTGGTTCTCTTCCGGCCTGCATATCCGCATCACGGCAGAGGATTTGGATAGTGATCATTTGAATGAGGATCTGCTCAAGAACAGCCTCAAGGAACTGGTTATGGATGCCTATCTGGCCAAAGAAAGCCGGGTGGGTGAAGAGATGATGCGCAAGATAGAACGCTATGCCCTGCTGGAAGTTGTGGATGATGAATGGCGGGATCACCTGCACGAGATGGACCTCCTCAAAGAGGGTGTGCACCTCCGGGCCTATGCCAATAAAGACCCGCTCATAGAATATAAAAAAGAGAGCTTCGAGCTCTTCCAGGGGCTGATCTCCAGAATTCAGGAAGATGTGACCAAGAAGGTCTTTACCTATTATTTCCTCACTCAGGAACAGCGGGAATCCCTGCTGCGTAATGCTCAAGCCTCTCACGATGAGGTGGATACCTATGCCCAGGCTGCCTCCCAGCAAGGCGAGCCTCAAAGCCGTTCCCATCCCGCTCCCCCGCCTGATGAAGGCTCCAAACAAAGACCAGTAACCGTTGCTCCCAAAGTGGGGCGCAACGATCCCTGTCCCTGCGGTAGTGGCAAGAAGTATAAGAAATGCTGCGGACAGAACGAGATAGAAGATTAAAGGATAGAATATGCCCAAAGGTTTGATAATAGTAGAATCTCCGGCCAAGGCCAATACCATCAGCAAGTTTCTGAAGAACCAATATCTGGTGAAGGCTTCCTTCGGACACATCCGGGACTTGCCCAAAAGCAGCCTGGGAATAGATGTGGAAAAGGACTTCCAGCCCAAATACATACTTGATAAGGGCAAGACCAAGGTACTCTCCGAGCTTAGGGAAGCCATCGGCAAGGTGGATGCCGTCTTCCTGGCAAGTGATAACGACCGGGAAGGGGAGGCCATCTCCTGGCACGTCTCCCAAGCTTTTGCCAAGGAACTGAAGGGCAAGAAGGTGCAGCGCATAGTCTTCAACGAGATCACCTCCAAAGCTATCGTGAAGGCTATCGAAGAACCCGGCGAGATAGACATCGCCAAGGTGGATGCTCAACAGGCTCGCAGAGTGCTGGACCGTCTGGTGGGCTACACCGTGAGCCCTCTGCTCTGGAAAGTGATCGAGAAAGGGCTTTCAGCCGGGCGAGTGCAATCCGTGGCGCTGCGTCTGATCTGTGAACGGGAAAAAGAGATTCAGGCTTTTGTGCCCAAGGAATACTGGCAGTTGGAAGCCGATTTCTGGCGGGGCAAACTGCCCAAGTTCCATGCCGTGATGGAGAAATGGAACGGTGAGAAGCTGGAAGTCAGCGACGAAACCCAAGCCACACAATTAGCGGGAGAGCTTAAAGATAAGAATGCTGTGCTGGAAGACATAAAACGTGCCACACGCAGCATGGAGCCCTATCCTCCCTTTATCACCAGCACCTTGCAACAGGAAGCCTCCAAGCTTCTGAACTTCCAGAGCTCCCGCACCATGAGCATAGCTCAGCAGCTTTATGAAGGTATCAGCCTGGGCGGTGAGCACACGGGACTTATCACCTATATGAGAACGGACTCCCTGCGCATCGCCGATGAAGCGGTGGAGAACTGCCGTAACCTGATCAAAGACCGCTATGGCAATAAGCTGTTAAACAAAAGTGTCCGTAAATACCAGAATAAATCTGGTGCTCAGGATGCCCATGAAGCCATCCGTCCCACGGATGCTTTCCGCACTCCGGAAGCCGTGGAGCCTTATCTTACCAAAGAGCAGTTCAAGCTTTACACCCTGATCTGGCAACGTTTCGTCGCCACTCAGATGCTGCCTGCCACCCTCTTGGTCAGCACTGCCAAAGTGAGCTTGGGTCCGGCTCTCTTCTCTGCCTCGGGCACTGAGATTTCGGATGAAGGCTTTATCAAAGCCTATCCTCACGTGGTGGTGGTGCGCGGGGAAAAGATCCACGAAGACTACAAGCAGAAAGACCTGCTGGATTATGAGAAGCTGGAAACGCAGCAGTATTTCACTTCGCCGCCTTCCCGCTTCACCGAGGCTTCCCTGATCAAAGAACTGGAGGCCAAAGGCATCGGACGTCCCTCCACTTACGCTTCCATCATCGATACCATCAAAAAGCGTAAATACGTGCAGATGGAGAAGAAGTCCTTCCTGCCCACCACGCTGGGAGATGACGTCAACGGCTTCCTGGTGGGCAAGTTTGACAGCCTCTTCAACGTTCGCTTCACCGCCGAGATGGAGACGGAACTGGACGGCGTGGAGGAAGCCCGGGTCACCTGGCCTGTTCTGGTGAAGGGTTATTACGACCAGCTTACCGGCCTGATCGGGGACGTGGATATCAAGAAAGAGAAGAGTTCCTTCACTCAGGAGACGGAGATCGTCTGCAGCGTCTGCAAAGAAGGCAAGATGATGATCAAACGCGCCCGGGGCGGAGAGTTCCTGGCCTGTTCCCGTTATCCTGCCTGCAAGAACAGCAAGAGCTTCAAGCGGGATAAAGACGGCAATATCGTGATTCTCGAGCCTACTGTGCTGGAAGAAAAGTGCCCCCTCTGTGGTTCCAACCTGATGCGGCGTCACGGCAGATATGGAGAGTTCACCGCCTGCAGCACATACCCGAAGTGCAAGTATGTGAAGCCCAACACCCTCGGTGTGAAGTGCCCGGATTGTGGCAAAGGCGAAGTGGTGGCACGCAAGAGCAAGGCGGGAAAGCAGTTCTTCTCCTGCAGCACCTATCCGGACTGCAAGTGGATCAGCAACGATAAGCCCGTTCCCACTCCCTGTCCTTCCTGCCAAAACCCCTTTATGTACGAGAAAACCAACAAGACAGACGGTAATCATCTGATCTGTC
The DNA here is from genome assembly GCA_029567705.1 of Candidatus Cloacimonadota bacterium. Lineage (GTDB taxonomy): Bacteria > Cloacimonadota > Cloacimonadia > Cloacimonadales > Cloacimonadaceae > PHBP01. The sequence continues at coordinate 15,907 of JAKPXC010000205.1, read as the reverse complement.
CCAAATGCAAGACCAAGCTGAAGAGCTAACATTATGCACGTCAAAGACGGTCTGGTCAGCGCCTTTCAGAGTATCTTCAGCCACAAGCTGAGGTCTCTGCTTACCCTCACTGGGATAGTGATTGGGGTGCTGGCCGTGGTAGCCATGTTTTCTTCCATCTACGCCCTCAAAGACCTGGTGAAATCCAACATGGAAGGCATGGGCTGGGATCATTCCCTGATCATCGTTCCACAGATGGGAGACGAGCAGGGCGGCATCCGTCGCAGCTTCCAACGTGCCCGGCAGAACGTCGAAGCCATCAGTTATGAAGATTACCTGGCTCTTCGAGATGAGCTGGATTATAAAACCATCTACGGCAATATAGAGAGCAACAGCCTCTACCGCCTGAAGAACAAAGTCCAATTCGTGCGCCTCAGAGCCACGAACCGGAGCTTCTTCACCGTTAAATCCTACGTCCTGAGTGCGGGAAGGCTCTTCAACTCCTACGAGGAGGAGAACCGCATCCCGGTTGCCGTCTTGGGGCACTATTTTGCCAAGGACTACTTTGGAGAGAAAGACCCCATCGGCCAGACGGTTAAGCTGGGAGACACCCGTTTCACCGTGGTGGGTGTGCTCGGTGCCGACAAGCTGAACCAGAGTGGAGGCATGAACTTTAACACCTGGGAACGCAAGGAAGATCTCAAAGCCGTCTATGTCCCGCTCAGTTACGGAGCCAAGTATCTGGGTACCGGAGGCGGAGTGCACATGATTTACCTGCAGGCCAAAAGCGAGGAAGACTTCGATCAGCTTCGCCATCAAGCCCGCAGACTCCTGCTTTCCAGGCACAACATGTACCCCAATTTTGGCTTTGTAAACATCGGCCAGTTCCTGCTTCAGATCAACGAAGAGATAGATAAGAACATGAAGAAGTGGAACATCGCTCTCTCTGCCATTGCCTCCATCTCCCTCATTGTGGGCGGGATCGGGCTCTTCAGCACACTCCTGATCTCGATTCAGGAGCGTATGATGGAGATCGGCATCCGCAAAAGCATCGGCGCCACAGAGGCAGACATCTTTTTCTACTTCATCTTTGAAGCCCTCAGCCTGGCTTTCCTGGGAGCTTTCCTGGGCGTGGTGCTGGCAGGACTAGTGATCTCCGGGATTGAGCACATCATCAAGATACCACTCTTTTTACCTATTCAGGGAGTAGCGCTGGGCTTTGGCTTCTCGCTGCTGATTGGTTTCCTGAGCGGCATCTATCCGGCTGCCAAAGCTGCGCGCATTGATCCCATCCAAGCCATCTACTACAGTTAAAACCCTCCGGTAGGAAGAGATGAAGAAGCAGCACGGCTCTTCCCGCAGACAGACCCATCAGGGCAGCTCCATGCTGCGTAAGACCTATCGCATCTCCATTCTAGAAGGCATCTTTGCCCAAATCTACGGCTCTGTCTGCCAGATCGGCAGCAGCTACATCACCAAGATATTGGTGATTCTGGGAGCCAGCCCCATCCACTACAGCCTGCTCAGCGCTTTGGGGCAGGTCTCTGCCGTCTTTCAACCCCTCGGCCTGGCTCTCACCAAAGGCCTGAAACGCCGTAAATGGGCCTGCGTATGGATCACCTCGGCTGGGCGGTTCCTCACTCTCTTTCTGGGCTTTTCGCTGTTTTTCCGGGATAAGAGCACGGGTATCTGGTTCATTCTGGGCTTGCTCTTTGTGAGTGCCGGATTGCAATCCGCCGGAGCCAATATCTGGATAGCCTGGCTAAGCGATCTGGTTCCGCTGCGTATCAGGGGACGCTTCTTCTCCAGACGCAACCAGATAATGATGTTTGCCAGCCTGATCTTCAGCTATGTGCTCAGCTTTCACGTGGATCTCTTTGAGAAGGCCGGAAGCGGCTTCAGAGCAAGCTATGCCGCTTTCCTCGGCTTGCAGAAGTATCTCACGCTGCAGAACCAAGCCTGGTTCCTGGCTGCTGTGTTCGTGGTTGTGACCCTATTGTCGCTGTTTGGATTGGTGATTCTCTCCCGTCAGCCGGAGCGCAAAATGCAGCAGCAATCCCAGCGCAAGCTCCGGGAGATCTTCGCCGAGCCCTTCCGGGACAAGAACTTCCGGCTGCTCCTCATCTTTGGTATCTGGTGGATGCTGGCCATCGGGGTGGGTTCGGCCTTTTGGGGTCCTTTTATGCTGAAGAAGCTGCAGATGGGACTCTTTGAGATACAGCTCTACAGCAGCCTGCACGTGGCAGCCTCACTGCTCTCACTCAATCTCTGGGGCAAGTTTGTAGATCGCTATGGCAACAAGACCGCCATGAAGATCTGCGTGTTTCTGGGAGGCTTAAATCCACTCTTTTGGCTCTTTATGACTGCGGACAACCACGTTCTCCTCTGGTTTGAAGCCCTGTCCTCAGGCAGTATGTGGGCCGGAGCGGGAGTGGTGACCACAAACTTTGTGCTCTCCATAGCCAAGAAAGGCAGTGAGCAAGCCTATTCCGGCATCTACAACGCCATCACCGGGCTCAGCATGATGGCCTCGACCCTTTTGACCGGCGCTTTCTTCCCTTCCGCTTTACAGCTTGGCAGCCTTTATCTGGAGCCTGAACAGGTAATCTTTGGAGTGGGTGGCCTGCTTCGTTGGCTCACCATCATCCCTCTGATGCTGGTGGTGGAAAAACGTGCCGTACCGCTAAGGAAGGTCTTTACCCGGGTCTGGACGAAGTTCACACCTTGAGTGACAAGTGACGAGTCTACTCTCTGGGTCTGGATAAAGCCAGCATCTCCCGGAAATGATCCTGAGAAGGCCTGTATTCCTTCACTTTACCAGGAAAGCGGCGATCAAAGACAGCCACAGCATCTTCATCCAGTTGATAGACCGGATCGAGGATAAAGTATGAGCCTGAGCGCGGCAGATAGCCCGGAACCAGCTCTAGATACTGCAAAGCCGGGTTGTAATAACCCTCCTCTCCACTGATGCCGAGTTCCTCTCCTGGACGGAAGCCAAAGCGCCCGTAATATGCCGGATCGCCATAGATCAGCACTGCTTGGTGCCCTTGCAACCTTGCCTGCTCCAGACTGTGCCGAATGAGCGCCGAGCCAATCCCTTTTCCCTGATGGCAGGGCAGCACACTCACGGGTCCAAAACTGATCACTTCACAATCTTGTCCGGAAAGATCCCGCAGGATAGCCTTGGCATACATGATGTTACCCACGATAGCCGCTTCACCGCTTTCTTCTTCATCGAGCAGCGCTACAAAATCCAGCTTCGGCAGAAATATCTCATTCTCCCGCAGCAGGTTCACCAACAAGTGTTCGTCGCAGCCGGGAACGTGCAGATTCCAAAAGGCTTCCCGGGTGAGAGATTCCACTGCGTAGTAATCGGCCGGGGTCTCAAGCCTGATTTCCATAATGATTCCTTAATCTGTCTTCACCAAGACTCCCTGTATAATGCCCACGAAGATGTGCAAAGAGGATTTGATGCGGATTCTTTCGAGCCCGCATCACAGCCAGATAAGTTCTATTTCTTTTTAACCGGAATCCAGATCTCCAGCACAGATTCGGCTGCACCATACCTGAAGTGCGGACCGTAGAGCTCAAAATCCAGATCTCCCGATTGTACGTAACCGGAGGCAGGAAGCCACTCGCCATAGATGGCGTTATAGGTGTTGTGGAGGTTATCCAGAGCACCAATATGTTCAAACACGGCATAGTCCCCTTCCGGAACCGTGATCTCTTCCATACCCTCTGGAAGGGTTTCACCGGCAGAAACTTCCATGCCTGCCAGATAGCCAAAGGGGGTATCCGGAGTGGTGGGATCATCGCTTATGCTGTAGCAAACGCCTAGGGCGGTTTCTTCATACAGGGGATTGGGGATCTTCTTGCAGATCTTGAAGAATTCTTCCCAAAGGGCGGGAATGACGTTGTTATTCATGGTACTATGGCAAGAGATGCCGAAAACGCGGGTGGTGTTGCGGTGAACGATCTTGGGTGTTTGCATGGTTTTACCTCTTGAAGTTCTTATTCTCAATGGCTCAAAGCTGGTCAGCGAGCGCAAGCTGGCTCTCACTTTCCCGGGAGTGCAGCCACTAAAAGCTTTGAAGCTGCGAGTGAAGGCCGCCTGAGATTCAAACTGATAGTCTGCAGCTATCTGTTTGATAGGGCGATCGGTAAAGATCAATTCGCGGGAGGCTTCACTGAGACGGCGCTTGCGGATATACTCTCCCACGGTGATCCCGGTGGAGGCATTGAAGAGACGGTGAAAGTGCCAGGGCGAATAGTTCGCCACATCTGCTATCTCTTCCAAACTGATAGTCTTGCGCAAGTTGTCCTCGATGAAGACCAGGGCTTTATCGATCTGATTCGCTTTGCTCATGTGTCCTGCCTTGGCTTATTGATAATATTTGCTATGTTCCACGCTCCGGGAAATGTCAAGCATGGCTTGAGTTTATCTTTTGATAATTCTTGCTACATCATCCCGGATACTATACCCCAAGAGATCCAGCAGACAGCTAATTAGTTGTCTACTATACTCTTTTCTACAAATGTGGCGTTCATAAGCTGAGCCACAGCCATATAGCGCAGGCGGAATTTGAGAACATCTCCGGTTTCATAGTGAGAGGGATTTTCCCCCAGATCAAAGACGGTCAGATCGGAGCTGTTGCCAAAGAAATGAACGCTCTTGTCTTTGGCTATAAGCTTGCGGGGATCGACGTCCAGAGCTCCAAAATCTACCAAAGCGTGAACGCTTTCTTCCCGGTTGATAGCGCTATTGACTTCTCCCACTCCGCTATCTGTGATGGTTCCATCCGGAATATTGCTTTTGCGGTAGAGTTCCACGATATTGGCATCCAGGGTAAAAGTGTCCGTACGAAGCTCCAGAAAAGGCTTATCGTTCAAGGGAGATGTGCCCAGGAAGGCTGCTTCACCGATGCGGAAATGATTCACTCCGGCAGGAAGCTTGCCATCGGACAGCATGGGCAGAGTGATGGAACTGGCACCGGAAACCAGCTCCAGCCGACGCTGGAAGGTGGCTTCGATGAGCTGTTGATACAGAACCAATTGTAAAAGTTTATCGTAGGTGGGCTGAATTCCCATCATACAGCCGAGATTTGTGCCCAGGCCGATCACTTCGATATTGTCCAATTCAAACACCTTTCGGTAAAAATCCAGCAATCCCTCACGATGTATTCCCTCTCTTAGCTCTCCCATTTCAATCATGATAATGACATTGTGAAGTTTGCCCTGTTTCCGGGCTGCTGCATCAAGGGCTTGAAGAGTGAGAAAAGAACTATTGAAAGAGATATCGGCATATCTGACCACGTTCTGAGCATTGCGCATGCTGGGGGGTTTGATATATAGAGTGCGGAGCTGGGGATCGATCTCCTTGATGAGCTTGAGCACCCGCCATTGGGATACTCCGATGGAGTGGGTGCGTTGCACTGCCGGGAGGCGCAAAATCTCTTTCAGAATAGCTTCATTTTGCCCCAATACCTTTACCACCAGCGACCAAGTTTTGCCATTTTCCTGCATCAAGTGGTCGATCTTCTCGATGTTTTCCACAATCCTTTGCAGGTGAATTCGCAGAGTTGCCATATCAGGAACCCTGGTCTCTTCGCATTTCCCGGTATTTGGATTTGAAGCCCATTCTTTCGTAGAGCCGGGTAGCAGGATTGTCGTATTCCACATGCAGGGCAATTGAGCCTTCACTATGCTCAAAGGCAGATTGCATCAGCATTGAGCCAATGCCTTTCCCGCGATGGATGCTGTTTACTGCAATATAAACCAGCAGATTTTCCGGCACAAATTCATCCATACCGGTGTGGTTCATCACCAAGCCTCCCACCAGTTCTGCATCATCGTAAGCCAGCAGCACAAAGCCGCCTTTGCCTTCTTCATGCGAAAAGGCATAGTCGATGGCTTTGGAAATGGCAGAGATATCGTCCGTGAAGCGATCCAAATGTTCGTGCAGGAATGCGCAGAATTCTTCTTGCTTGATATGGAAATCCAAGCTGGGCTTATCGTAAACACAAGTTATACTGATCACAATGAACTCCTTCTATGTTTACAAATCTGTGATTGGCGCAGATTCTGTCAACCAACTTATGGATGAAGAGCGGAGAATATGTCCATTTAGCCCATACTGTCCATTCTGTCCATTCTGTCCATCTCGTCCATTGTTGCAGACCTGCGAAGCTCCCTCTCTCTGCTCACTTGTCGCCGACTCTTCACCGTGTCTTGCAGGACTCTTCCCGAGCAAAGTGTTCGGGAAGAGTCCTGCAAGAGTCGACGAAGAGTCGGGGAGAGATTAGTTGGGGACAAGGCTTACGGATCGTAAACGTCCTCGGTTACTTGACGCCGCAGGCGTCAGCTATTAAACCGGGCTCTCCGAGCCCGTGCAGACGAGGACGTCTGCAATCCGGAATCGGTAGCGGCAGCAGCTCTCGTTACTGGTCACTTGTCACTTTCTGTTCACTGTTCACTGTTCGCAAAAAAAGAGGCGGCAATCCGAAGATCACCGCCTCTCTGTATTAATCAGTTAGTTATTTGAGCAGTATCATCTTGCGGGTGCTGCTATATTTACCTGCTATCATCTTGTAGTTGTAGATACCGCTGCCCACAGGGCTGCCGTTATCGTCGTTGCCGTCCCAGATCACGCTATGCTGACCGGGAACGCGGTTTTCGCTCACCAAGTGGCGGATCATCTGGCCTCTGCTGTTGTAGATCTCGATCCGGACTGGACCGGCTTCCAACAGGTCAAAACGGATCCTGGTGGTGGGATTGAAGGGATTGGGATAATTGCCCACCAGGGCGGTTTGAGTGGCCGGCAGGATATCCTCTTCACCATCGGAACTATCGACCAGATTGAAGTTCACGGTCACGGATTGTCCTTCGGGTACCACGATTCCATCAACGGTTTGGGATTCGTAACTGGTGGCGGAGGCAATGACGCTGTGAATTCCTTCCGGAATAATCAGGACATAGGCGCCGTTGCTATTGGTAGTGGCGCTATAGGTGCCGGAAGAGACGGTAGCACCGGGGATAGGCTGGTTCGTAGTGGTGCGTACCAAGCCGCTGATCATACCTGTGCCGGTGTACTTGTTGAGGATATTACTGAAGGCAGGCACTGAGGCTACATTGTTGGTGTAGATGGCCTTGACCGCCCAGCGATAATCTCCGTTGGCCAGGGTTGCCCAACCAGTGTCGCTGAAGTTGGTGACATTTATGTGGTTCGGAGTCAGAGCGACCCAGTTTGCTTCATCCGCTTCCTGGCCTGATTGCAATCTCCACACTTTGTAACCACCCAGCAGGCGTGTTTCCTGGGTGGGAAGCGGGCGCGGCAGAGCCGGTTCGCTGCGCAGGCTGCCGTTTTGCATGGCTCGGGAAGGCAGAGTGGTTCTGAGACCACCCACGATGGGTGCCGAGGCACTGCGCTGTGTAAGCTCTTCAGAAGAGAAACGGATCACGTCAAACTCGTTGCTGATGCTGATGTTGTCTATGAACCAAGTGTACCACAAGCCATCATTGGAGGGAGGATCAATCGCGTGGAAGGCGAGCATAAGCTCTTGTCCCACGTAATCTTCCAGGGATAGGATGATGGGTGTGGCATAGTAGTTCCAACCTCCGGTTTGCGCTGAGGCATCCCAGAGGATATCCCAGTTCTGACCGCCGTCTGTGGAGGCTTTGACGTAGTAGTGGTCCCCGGCATTGGAGCCAAAGAAGACGTAACTGTCAAACCTCAGATAGGAATCCAGCGGAACTATGAAGCTGGGAGTGAAGAGCCACTCATCCTGATGGCTGTAGCTCCACCACAAGCCGGCTTGATATTGGCCTTCGGTAGGAGATACGCTGCTGCTGCTGATCACAACAGTACCAAATCTGCTCCAGGTGGGGGCTACGCCCTGTGCATTGGGAGGCTCGGTATTGGTGATGGTTTGAGTCCACTCCACCGGCGGGAAGGTTGCGAGCTCAAAGCCTTCTGTGATACTCAGGACACCGGGATTGGGAGCTTGCCAGGATAGATTTACAGAGCTGTTATCTACTTCGGCGACCACATGCGTGGCAGGATAGGCATATTCCAATAGCGTGATGTTTCCCATGGAATAGTTCGTGGCACCTACATCGATGGTGCCAGTCTGTACGCTGTAGCCGGGTGCTACGATGGTGTAGTTATAGGTTTGATTGGCATATACTCCGGGAATGGTGAAGGCACCTGTGGCATTGCTGCTGGCGGTGTAATCTTCATAGCCGGTGAGTCTGATGCTGGCGCCATTCAAGCCCAATCCGGTATCGGAGGCGATAATCGTTCCTGTCACGTTCACCGTGGGCATCTGCACCATAGCTACGTTCTGGGTGAAGGTCTCGTCTTCCACGATATTCACGGGCAAGGTCTGGGAAATGTAGCCAAATCTGCTGTAGGTGAATTGGTAGGTATCCACCAGGATGTTCATGATGTTGTATTGACCGGAGGCATTGGTCTGAGCCACATAGCCGCCGTGATCGGATGTGATCTGGACGTCGGCAAGGGCTTGTCCGCCTGCTCCGGTAACGGTTCCCGTCAGATGTCCCACTCCACCGGGAATCACGTGGAAGGTGGTCATGGGGAATTGTCCGGAAGCGGTGCCGCCGGTGAGGTTGTTGGGATCATACACGGTGGAATCGCTCTGCATCTTTCTGGCTCTGTTTGTGCCAATGGTCTGAGCCCGGAAGACATCCGTGGTGGCATAGTAATCTGTATCCTGAGGACGTTGCACCAGCATTATCAGGCTTCCGCCCAGATATAGATAGGGCTGTGTGAAACTGAAGGAGATCACGTTCTCACCCGTGGGGAAGGTCACAAGACCATCGAAGACGGGAGTAAGATCGGTGGCATTGACGAAACCTGCCGAGAGATCAGCGAGCGTGGTGGAGCCCAGCCAGATCTTGATAGGCAAGTTGGGCGGGATATCCGTAGAAGTGATGTTTGCGTTGAAGCTCAGGCCGTAGATCATGCCCTGAACCATGTTTGGCAGTATCTCATCCTGATAATAGATAGTTTCGAAGATACTGGATTTGTAGTACAGATCGATAGGTACCCGGGCTGTTTGTGAGCCGTCACCGATCACAAAGGAGAAGACTCCCTGTGGATTGACGCTGACGCTGTAATTGGCGCTCTGGTCGTTCAGAGAGTTCTGATCTCCATCCAGGAAGACCTTGGCGTAGATGAAGCTGGGGCCGGGATCACCGGGAGTCCAGTTCAAGCTCACATCCACAGTCTGTCCGGGAGCTACGTTTGGACCTGCCACTGCGCTTTGTTCCACGCCGGCGGCATTGAAGAGCTTCACCTGATAGGTGCTCTGAGGATTGGAGCCCCAGTTGTGCACGCTCACAGTGTAGGGAGTGATCACTCCGGAAGTGGGAGTGGAGTTTCCGCTGATGCCCACCACGGCCAGGTCGTTCTGCGGGATGAATTCCAGCATCACATCCTCGATATAGATGGTACGGCTGGTACCGCCCAGGCCATGCTTGAAGGCTACTATCTTGCCGGTTCCCTGATAACCGTTGAAAGCTACCACATACTCTGTCCAGGTAGTAGTAAGCGGGATGGATTGAATCTCTGTGTAGGTCATGGGATCCTGTGCATCCACCATCACACCTACTGAAACAGTGTAGTTTGCACTGGAGCTTCTGCCATAGAACTTCATCCTGGTGAGGTTGGTCTGAATCTCTGTTCCATAAGGCGGAGCCTGGAGGAGCAGAGTAGCAGAGGCATCGGAGCTATTGTTCATTCCTGCCGTATTGGGTGTGGAGTGAGGAGTGGTGGTGTATGTCTTCACGATTGATGCCGTGGCCGTGGATTGAATAAAGGCATGCCAGTCCGGAGGCAGGTCGGGAGCCACCACCGCATCAAAGTTCTGCTGATAAGGCAGTGTGGTGAGGATGGGACTCACGGCTGCGGCTGTGATCTGCACTGTATGTGTGAGCCGGGTCATATTGTCTGTCAGGGTGATGGAGGCAGTATGAGTTCCGGCAGCAGTGGGAGCGTAACGCAGCGTGAAGGTGAGGTTCTGGGTGAAGCTGATGGTTGCAGGCAGAGTGGGTAGGTTCTGCAGCGTGAAGCTGGCATCTCCGGAGAGAGTGATAGCAGAAACCGTCAGAGCTCCGCCACCTGCATTGACGACGGTGAAGACCTGGTCGTAGTTCGTGCCGCTCAGCACTGTGCCATAATCGTAAGCAGAAGGACTGATCCCAAAGACGGGAGTATCGCCGATGGATTGCATATGCAACGTAGTCATCGGGAACTGGGCGGAAAGAGTCCCTGCTGCAGAAGGAGACACGGGATCGTACTGAGTGGTGTTGGAGGTCAGTTTACGGGCTCTGTTGCTGCCAACTGTCTGCACCCGGAAGTTATCGTTGGTATTATAGTTTGTATCTTCCCAGGGACGATAAGCGTAGAGCACCAGATTCCCGGAGGTGTAGTCAAAGGGTGTCTGCAGGGGAATGGTGACTGTGTTCTCGCCGCTGGGATAGGTGATATTGCCGTTGTAAACCAGGGTCAGTTCGTTGGGAAGTATCCATCCGGCGGAGAGATCTGCCAGGTTGGTTTGTCCCAGCCAAATCTGTGTGGGTTTATCCGGGAGATTGGTAACGAAGTTATTGTAGAAGCTAATGGCATTGATTCTGCCAAAGCGTCCTACTTCATCGGGGAAGTAGAGCGTCTCAAAGAGGCTGTTCTTGTAATAGAAATCCAAGGGGCGTCCCTCAGTTTGGTCACCGGCACCGATGGTCACGGAGACCACGCCTTCAGGCATCACCGCCAGGTTCAGCACGGGGCTGTTATTGTTATCAGCCACGGCATCTCCGGGAAGCACTACTTTGGCATAGACGGCCAGAGGCCCGGGAGTGGAAGGAGTCCAGGTGATGGGAATATCCAGGGTCTCATTGGGAGTAATGGTCTGTCCGGGAGAGCTTGCCAGCTCCGTCTCTCCACTCATCAGTTTCACCGTCCAGGCTGTTCCTGCCTGAGTTGTGGTGCCGGTGTTCTTGATAGAAGCAGTATAGGCGCTGGGAGTTCCCTGAGCAGGAGTTGTGGGACCCTGCAGGCTCAGAGCCGAGAGGTCCAGCCTCAGGATGCGGATAACATTTGAGAAAGCCGGTACGCTGGTAACGTTATTGGTGTAGATACTCTTGGCTGCCCAACGATAGAGACCGTCCGGAAGGCTGGCCCAGGAACCATCCACGAAGGTGGTATCAGTTACCACGTTGGGAGTAAGCAGAGTCCAAAGAGTCTCGTTATCTTCCTGGCCAGGCGTCAGACGCCAGAGCTTGTAACCCAGGAGGGCACGGCTATCATTGCGGGTGGAAGCGGCGCTTCTCTCAGAACCAAAGAGGCGGGGAGATCCAGCAGTTCTTTGCGCCAAATCTGCAGCAGCTTCTTCGCTCAGAGAAGCAAAGCGGGAATCCACCAAAGGAGAGGAAACAGCAGCATAGACGGGATCCATGGCGGGGCCTACATAGACGTCGTCTATATACCAGCCGGCATAGTTCACCGTGGTGGTAGCCCACATCTCAAACCTGATTACCACTTCCGCCATTCCGGCATAAGCAGACAGATCGATGATGCGTTCACGCCACTGCGTTCCTGAATAATCCCAGGAAGGTCCCCAAACCAGGGTGCCATTGATGGAAACCTGACAATAGTCGAAGTTTCCAAACACATTCTCCCAGCTCCAGAACCTGATCTGCGGATTGGCGATGCCTGCCAGGTTGAAGGTCTTGCTCAGGTAGTTGAAACCACCGGAGTTTGTGTAATTTGTATTGATCTTGGTACCCCACATACCAGTTCCCGAATGAGCTGTTGGAGGCGGGACAACGTTGGTTCCGGTGTAAGTGGGAGCCCAGTTTACTATATCATACTCGTTGGTCCATTCAAAGTCTCCCAGAGGTTCAGTCCAGGAGGAAGAAGGTACCCAATCACCATTGGAGAGCTCAAATTCATCGACAGGGCCAGAGCTGGAGCTTCCCGGAGGATGCCAGGTGAGAGTGACTGCCGTATGAACAGCATTCTCCTCTGCCAGAAGTCCCATGGGAGGATTATTGGTCTCAGGAAGGGTTAAGGTGCCCATATTATAGTTGGTTGAACCCACTGTGATATTGCCGGTGATATTGGCATATCCGGGAGCATAGGCCACATAGCTGTAGTCGTTTCCGGAAAGAACTCCGGGAATCGTGAACTGGCCGGAAGCATTGGTGGTGCCGGAATAGTTCAGGATACCGCTCAGCTCGATGGTAGCACCGCTGAGTCCCACGCCGGGGGCATCACTACCCACAATCAAGCCACTCACGCTCACCTGATTGCTCGGCACAAGGCTGACGTTCAGAGTGTAAGCCTGATCTGCCACCAAGACCACGTTGTGGCTTTGATCCTCATAACCCACCTTGCTGAATTCCACTGTATAAGGACCGGGCATCAAAGCAGGGAAGTTATACATTCCATTGACCATGGTGATTTGTTGCTGCGTACTTCCCACAATGCTCACCTGCACATCCGCCACGGGATTTCCACCGCTGGTAACGGTTCCGCCCAGAGAGGCCATGCCTTGGGTAGCGATCAGGAAAGTGGTCTTGGGGAAGGTTCCCGAAAGTGTCCCGGCAGCAGAAGGAGCCATGGGGTCATACGTCGTGGAGTCCGAGGTCAGCTTGCGGGAGCGGTTGGTTCCCACAGCTTGAGTCTTGAAGTTATCGTTGGTATTAAAGTACACTGTGTCCATCGGACGATTGGCATAGAGAACCAGAGTTCCACCCGTGTAAGGATAGGGAGCACTGAGAGGAACCACGATGCTGTTCTCTCCCGATGGGAAGTTCAGTGTGCCGTCAAAGACCAGCGTGAGTCCATCCAGTATCCAGCCGGCAGAGAGATCAGCCTGAGTGGTATTGGCCATCCAGAACTTCACCGGCTTATCCTGCAGATTGCTCACAAAGGTGTTGTAGAAGATCAAAGCGGTGATAGCTCCGTAGGTATTGATCTCCGGCTCAAAATAGAGCGTCTGGAAGAGGCTGTTCTTGTAATAGAAATCCACCGGCACGCCTTCGGTAGTGCTGCCATCTCCAACGGTCACGGCCACCGTCCCGGCAGCTTGGACCGCTATGGGAAGGTTTGATGATTGGTCGTTTCCGGCATATTGATCCCCGGTCAGATGAACCTTGGCATAGATATGGGTATTACCAGATGCGGAGGGCGTCCAGATCAGAGGAATCTGCACGGAAGTACCTGCTGCCACACTCTGTCCGGGACTACTGGCGATTTCCACATTTTCGGCGTTATAGAGCTTCACTGTGTAGTTTGCCTGAGTCAGCAGCCCGGCATTGAGGATATTGGCATTGTAGGTATAGGCTGTGCCAACCGAGGGAGCCGCTTCACCGGTGAGGGAAGTGCAAGCCAGATCGTTGTCGTAAATCTGTTCAAAGGTCACTTCATCGATGTAGATGGTTTGGCTGTTGGCCTGCATTCCGTGCTTGAGGGCGATATAGCGTCCCGTTCCGGTGTAGGCCGTCAAATCCACGGTGTAAAGATTCCAGTTTGACACCACGTTCAGATCGTGCAGCATCACAAAGGTGGAAGGATCAGTGGGGTTGGACATCACACCAACATGCACTCTGTAAGTGGTTCCACCTTTACCCCAGAACTTCACCCGAACCGAGGAAGGATTGAGGGTTCCCACCAGTTCCGGACCCACCAGCATCACATTGCCGGTCATATCCGCACCGTTGTAGATGGCGGCGCAGTTGGGAGCACTGTGCGGAGAAGTGGTGAGCGTCTTGGCATAGGCTGTAGTGACCGGACTTTGCACCAGCGCAGTCCAATCAAATGGCAGAGCCGGAGGAGTGATCGCATCCCAGTGCTGTGTGTAGGGGAGGGTGGAGATTGTCGGATCTCCGTGAGTAGTGAAGCTCCAAACCGGGCAGGCCGTTGCGTCTCCAAAAGCATTATAGGGCACCACTTTCCAATAGTAGGTGGTGGAAATGTTCAGAGGACTCGCGGGAGTATAGCTGTTCACCGGACCCAAATCCTGATTGTTCACAAGATTCGAAGGTGGATTATCGGAACCCAGGAACAACCTATAACCCGTGGGAAGGCCACCGCCGGAAGTCCAGTTCAGAGAAGCGGAGGGGCTGACCAAAGTGGCGGCATCTCCGGGAGAAACCAGATTCGCCGGATTAGGCGGCTGATTGGCCACAGGAAAATCGAAATTGAAAGTAAGACCGTTGGCCGGGAAATTGACGTCGTTTAAGACTACATACTCGGTATTGAGAGCGGCAGCCGTGGTGTTATCCCAGCCGGTGCTGCCGGTGCGGGAATTGAAATCTGTGGCCAGAGGACCTCGCAAGCCCACCTGCATATTGCCGGCTGTGGTATTGGCAGTGATAGCTCCATAGACTATCTTGACGTTGTTCGTGGTCTCATAGAGCCGGATCTGGAAATTGAGGTTATCGCCGGTACCACTGGTGCCATACTTCTTATAGCCCAGCCATTGCACCACGCAAACGCGGTTGGGCGCAGCTCCGATGGTTTCCAAACGCAGGCTGGCTCCGGCTTGAGCCTGGAGATCCCGTGCCATTGCCGCTATGCGGTTGTAAAGCACATCCGGAGTGATTGCCACAGCAGAGCTGATCGGTGTGTATCCGGATGTGGATGCATTGTTTACGGAAGGCGTCAGAGCGGATTGTCCCAGGGAGATCCAACCATTATTGTTGATCGCCAAACGGTCGAAGACCGCTCCGTTGAAAGAAAAGTTAAAACCTATATCCAAGCCCGGGCCGGTGGTAGTGCTGCTACCTGCCGGGACGGCGGGATCAGTGAAACGCTGATCATCGCTGGTTTCGGTTCCGAGAAGTAATCCACCGCTGATGGGTTCAAAGGTACCGGTGGTGGCGGAGAAGCTGTATTCGATCGTCTGTCCCCGCAGGGAAGGAGCGATCAGAATAAAGACCGCTAGCAGCGCTAGCAATAGTACTTTGTGCTTCATTGGGGTTCTCCTTGCTTATATCTTGTTAGAAAGATAACTGATCCGTCTTCAGAATCTGAGCCGGACTCTATACTCTTTTTGATGTTAAGAAAACTTTCACTGCAATCACGAAGAGCCATGCCGCAGCATTTCTCTATTCGCAATGCCGGATACACAATATACGCAAACCAGCTTCCTGCCTGCATTTTGAGGCATTCACCCATTGTTTCACATCCTAAAGCTCCCGGCTTTTTATGTAAAGTATTATTTTTGCCTCGAGCCGAGGAAGGGATTTTGGGAGAGAGGAAATCCCAGAAGAAGAGCGGACAGATTCCTGCATTTCAGGAAAAGAGATATTTCCACAAGAACTTAAAGAGATGAGTGAATGATATACATTTTTTGCGCTCCGCACTTCTTCCTAATGGGTCGCCGAGTCTTCGTCGACTCTTGCAGGACTCTTCCCGAGCAAAGTGTTCGGGAAGAGTCGGCCAGGACACGGTGAAGAGTCCGGGACGAGTGAGTGAACAGTGAACAGATAGTGGAAGCGACATCCTGTCGCTTGATTGAAAGTGACAAGTGACGAGTAACAAGTGACTAGAGCTGCGCTGCTTCGCACCTATCTCTCTTTTACTCTTTGCGGTATAGGCTTTTAAAGGTGGACATTATGGACAGAATGGACGATATGGACGGTATGGACGATATGGACACAATGGACGAAATGGACGATATGGACGATGTGGACACGACCCCAAACTCCAGTGATAGACTCTCTTTTACTTTTTTACTCTGTTTTAAAAAAAGAAAACTCTGCTTTTCTCTGCTTTACATGAAAAGTCATCACAATCGAGGCGCATTTCACCCTTGACTCCACAAATGTGGGTCTTTAGTAAAAGATCTTAAGTGTGTATCGGACGAATAGCTTAATTGTAATCGATATATGATTTGCTAAAGCA
>JAKPXC010000182.1 GCA_029567705.1 Candidatus Cloacimonadota bacterium | reverse complement strand
AGCATGGCAGCTTATCTCAGACATAACTTTATCAGCTTTGCGATATAGCTTTCTTCCATAGCCGGTTACGCAGTTCTTGGATATTAAGGAAACATCACAGTGGGCTGAGGAAAGACTCAGTAGCTTATCCACAGATGAAGTAACAGAAACTTCCGTGCTTTGGTAGCCTTGCCAGATTATCTGCAGACTATTGGGATCCCAGATCACGATCTTGGTATTGCGAGAGCCGATGTCTATGCCAAGAGAATACATATTAGACCATCACATGTATATAGCGGTTATCCGGGCTCAGCCATTCTCTCACCAGAGCGTGGATTTGCTCTGCAGTGGTCGATGCAATCCGGGTTTCTCGCTGGATGAAAAAATCCAGATCGTAGCCCAGTGAGATCAGATTAGCTATCGTGGCAGCGCGGAAAGATACACTTTCCATATCGTAACGGTTTACGGAGATCAAGTAGTTTTGTGCTGCTCTCAGTTCTTCAGCCTCGACCCCGTTCAAGATCAAATCGTTCAAAATATCCTGGATAACCTTTAGGCAGGCTTTATGGTCTTTAGAATCGCAGAAAGCATAAGCATACCAAAAGCCCAGATCCTCGATGGACGAAAAATCAAATCCGGTTTGGTAGGCATAACCATGAGTTTCCCTTAGAATACTGAACATGCGTGAAGAAAGATCTCCTCCCAGGATTTGAGCCAGGACGTGGAATGCGGAATTGTCGCTTCTCCTGGCTGCGGGGCAGGCATATCCTCCGATGTGCACGATGGATTGTTCTTTATGCTTGTATTGCACCTTCTTACCAGGTTTCTGATGATAGTACCTGGGAAACTGAGGCAATGGAGGATCATCTGTGGCCGGGCAGGAAAAGTACTGCTCACAGAGTTCTTTCAACATGTTCGGTTCGATGGACCCCACTATGCAGAGGCTAAAATCCCTACCAAGATGCCAGGATTCTTGCCATGAAAGGCAATCGGCAAGTGAGAGAGCCTTGATATCAGAGGCTTCCCCGGTGGCACGGAGCAAGTTGTTATTGCGTCCGAATACCGAGCCAAACCAATGATTATATGCCAGCGTTGCAGGGAAATCCATTTCCCGTCGGATACTATCAAGCGCTGCGGATTTTAACATGTCAAGATAATGCTCTTCAAAGATTGGCTCAATGACGATCTCACTGAGCAATGAAAGGGCATCAGGAAGATCCTGAATATAACACTTTCCCCGAAAAAGCGTACTGTCCAGATGGTGTTGCACCCGGATATTGAGACCCTTATCGCGAGATATTCGCATGAGTTCTGCATGGCTGTGTTTTCGGGTTCCGTACAGACAAAGAGCTCCGCTAAAGTAGTTTTGTCCCGGGATTTTTTCATTTAGCTGGCATAGGGGAGAGGAGAGGGCAAAGCCACATATGGGACGGGATGGTATGTAATTGTAAACTACTTTCATGCCCCCGGGGAGGACATAATGGTGGAATTCACTGATTTCGGACTTCCCGAGAGATATCTCTAAAGATCTGCCATATACAACTGGATCATGATCCTCTTTTCCGGCATCGTGACTCAACCGGGCAGGCTTGCCCGGCACGTAGTTAAAAACTGCAGGACCCTGGTGATAAAATGCCCATGTGCTGGGAGACCAATGTCGATTTACTGCACCAATAACGAGGTCATTATCAATGGCCTGGACGAGGTCACCATAGCTTCGGATTCGGGAGAGATCGTTGTTGAATACTTCAGCCGCGATCAGATCTGCCTTGTGTTCCACTCCGTCGAAGCTATATAGCCAGGAATGGAGTATGTCCTTTTTGACCAGATTCATCGCTGATTCTGGGACACCATGATGAAGTATGGTTTCCAGATGAGACCTGATGATATCCAGGATCTTCTTTTTGTGGCGTGCCTGGGTGGGAGCGAGGAGGATTACACTAATGCCGGCGATTAGACCACTTACAGAGCTTACTTTAACGTAGGAACATAGCTTTCTGGTTTCGACCAGTTCTTTGTGTAGCAGAGAGGATTTACCGATTGCCAGATGGCGAATGGCGATATGCAATGCTTCACTATCTGGATGAGTTTCCGGCAATTCTGGCAAAGCCAGGGCGATTACATCCTGACCCTGTTTGATGCGGCTTTCCAGCATGTGTTGTCTTCGCCATAAGCAATTGACCTGCGGTCGCGTGATAGGCTTGTCCATCCAGGAGGAAAAGGCAGCCGTGAAGACTTGTAACAATTCGGACTTATCTATATCGCCACTAGCCACGAGGAAAGCGTTGGATGGCCGGTAATGCTTTCGGTAGAATGCCTTCAATGTAGCAAGTGTTGCTGAACTGACCGATTGCTGGGTTCCCAGGACTGGATGCGACAGGGGGCTTCGGCGGAAGTAAGTGGCCTGGATATGCTCGATGAAGCTCATCTCCGGATCGCTGTCATACTGATTGATCTCTTCAATGATGATATCTTTCTCATTGAGTATGTCAGGCTCGGAGAGATTGGCATGATAAGCCATCTGCGCCAGGAAATCCATGGCTAGAGCGAGTTCTTCACGGGGTAGCATCAGATAGTAACATGTAGCATCGAAATCGGTGTATGCATTGAGCACCATCCCCTTGGCCGATGCAAGATTGCTGATCTGATTATCACGATACTTCGCAGTTGTTTTAAATACAAGGTGTTCCAGGAAGTGGGCATAACCAAAATGCCTGGATGCTTCTGACGCGGAACCGCTCCTGATGTACAATTGCAGACAAACAATGGGGTTTGATTGATCCTGGTGATAGTACAGGGTGAGAGAATTCGGCAACCGAAACTCATCGATCCGGATGTTGGTGATGTCTCTGAACTTCATTTGGACGGCCGTGAGATCAAAGCGTAAGCATTATGCAGATGGATGGATTCCTCATTTTCAGACTCTACGAAGAAACTAAGTATGCGGGTATCCTCCTGGAGCTTCAAGGTGATCTCCCGTACTACATCTTCCACAAACTTGGGGTTGTTATATGCCTTTTCGGTTACGTATTTCTCGTCCACACGCTTTAGAAGAGAGTATATCTCGCAAGATGCGGCAGATTGGGCAAGTTCGATCAGCTCCTCCAGCCAGACGAATCCCTCGTAACTGACTTTGATGGTAATCCAGCTGCGTTGATTGTGAGCTCCGTATGAAGATATTTCTTTTGAACATGGGCAAAGTGATGTTACTGGGACCACGACTCCAATGAGGAGTTCAAAATCTTCCTTGAGCGACGCAGTGAATACGCAATCAAAGGTCATGATGGATTCAATGCCGGATACAGGAGCTTTCATGGTCATGAAGTAGGGGAAATTGATATCGATGTATGCTGCTTCCGCCTTCAACGATGATTTTAACTCTGCCAAAAAGTCAGGGAGCTTTCCGATGATGGCTTCTGTATGATAGTGATGCAAGATCTCGATGAAGCGACTCATGTGAGTGCCACGCATGTGATGGGGTAGTTCTACGTAAATATTTAGATCGGCGACAGTGTGCTGAGTTCCCTTGGTGCGATCTTCCACAACTATGGGATAACGCAATCCTTTTACGCCCACTTTGTCGATCACAATGTTGCGGGGATCACTTTGGCTCTGTATATCTGGAATGTTCATATATTCTCGGTAAAGTCCAGTTCCTTCATCCCTGCTGATTTGAGAGACACTATGGAATCTTCCTGAAGATAGTAGATCACGCAATTGGCCTGGCTTTGAGTGGTCACATATTCCAGAGCCTTATCCGGAGGCATCAGGAATAGCGCAGTGGAAAGACCATCCGCCCAAGCTGCAGAGGGGTGAAGCACAGTAACAGAGAATACATCCTCCATCGGATAGCCAGTATGCGCATTTATGATATGATGATAGCGGTGCTCACCAACCTCATAGTATTGCTGATAATCCCCGCTGGTGCCTACGCACATGTCATTAAGCCTGAAACTGGCAATGGTGTCGTCCACTTTCCGGGGGTGAGTGATGTACACTATGGGCTGCATCTTGTCGCCAAAGAAACAAATGGAGCTGCGGCTATTTATGAAACCGCGTTTCAAACCGAGCTCTTGCATGCGTTTGGAAACTTTATCGAAAATATGGCCCTTCGCGATTGCGCCAAGAGTGATCTGCATTCCCGCCGGTTTGATGAGCTGATCTTTGGAATAGCGGATTTTATCGAATCCCACTTTTAGGAGTGTTTCCTTGATCAGAATAGAATCGGGTGGAGTGGGCTGCTCGGCGTTAAAATCCCAGAGATCCCATACTGGCTTGATCGTAACATCGAAAGCACCGTCTGTCAGTTGGTAAAGACTATCGGCTATCACAAGCATCTCGTAAAGATCTGGATCCATGGGAAATACTTCCTCAGAGGATGAGTTTATCTGGGCAATCATGCTATTTGGATCGTATTCATCAAACTTCTTCTCAAACTCGGCTACATAGTCGAACATGGCCAGTATGTGCTGAGTGACACTTTTACTATTTGAGCTCCCGGAAATCTCCACGATTGTATCCAATAGATAACGGCTATGAGTGTCGCTGAACTCGCGGGTGACATACTGGTAAGCACCGTAGGCAATCACCAGGACTAAAATGATGAGAGATACTACTTCGCGGCGTGTCATCATACTATCCTGTATTCCAGCAGTTCAAACTCGATGAGCTTGAGCGTATAGTCTCTTACCGCGAAATAACTTAGCGGAAGAGTGAATAAAAGAGGGAAGATCGCCAGCCCGAAAGCCAAAAGGTTCAATACAGATAGTACCAGAGAAAGCAGATAGATGTTCCATCTCACATCATGAAAATGACGGTAGGACTTCGTTATGGCTTTGAACGGGCTGAGCCCTTGAGTTTCCATCAGCACAGGGGCAGGAAGCACGATGGCTATCCAGTAATTCAGCAGAACAATCCACACCAAACGTAGGATGGGATCGCTGGCAAAGCCGGGCAAACCGAAACATACTACGTGGACAAGCGCAAAGAAGAGAGCATTGATCAAGCTGAAAACGAAATACCGCCCATAGGAGCTGAAAACGGTGGTGAGGGAGACACGTTTCAAGCTGTAACTCTGAGGGGAATCGAACAGGCTAAATGGGATTAAAACAAAAGGCAGGAAGATGCTGAACAATACAGACTTGATAAGCAGGTTCAATAAATACTGTATATCGTTCATGTTTTCAAGCGATATCACGAAAGACAGGATGTAGGTGATGGCTGCCATGGGTATGATTCCCAGGATGATGGACAGCCCGGAAACGGGGACGAATTCGGACCAATGCCCGGACAGGCTACTCCAGGTATTCTTCAGTACTGGCATAGATGCCAGGTCGGTTTTAACGGCAGGACTTTGGCTGCCACACGATACACACCAAAGATCATGGGCTGCGAGTCTGGCATTGCATTTCTTACAACGCATTGGCACTCCTTAACATTTGGACCATCCGCAAGATGGGCATTTGAGACAACCTTCCAGGTGCTCAATCGTACTCCCACAATCCGGACACAAGGCCGCACTGGTCTTTCTCCTATCATCCGGAGCATTGACTTCCGGGGATGGATATATCTTGAAACTCTTGATTTCACCGTCAGCATGTAGGGACAGGAACTGCTCCAGGGCTTGGCCGACGGCATCTCCGCAAGAAGTGATCATCTTGCCTTTGTACCACATGGGAGATTGGCAACGAATGCCCTTCAACTGACGAATGATGGATTCTATTTTTATGGATGAACGCAGGGCGAGCGAAGAAAGCCTGGCAATGGCTTCCAATTGAGCAGAAGCGCAACCGCCTACCTTCCCCATTTGCACAAAGACTTCGCAGGCTCCGTGAGCATCAGTATTTATGGTGACATACATGTGTCCACAACCAGTTTCCAGGCGTTGGGTAACTCCATGAGTAATCTCAGGACGCTGTCTGGGGGCCACTTTCTTGTCCGAAGCTGGCGCTGGAGAAGCGTCTTGACCGGAGCCGACTGAGAGTACTTGATTCTCTCTGCTTCCATCCCGATAAACAGTCAATCCTTTACAGCCAAGCTGATAAGCCAGTTCATATGCAGTCTGAATGTCACTGACTGTGGCGCTGCCGGGGAAATTGATGGTCTTACTTACTGCGTTGTCGGTGAACTTTTGGAAAGCTGCCTGCATCCTGATATGCCACCCTGGATCAATATCATGCGCGGTTTGGAAAATACCTGCCAGTTCATCTGGGATATCAGCAATATGAGCGACACTGCCGGTCTGACTCACTTCTTCCAATAGCTCCTGGGTCAGCATGTCCCATTCTTCCAGAGCAGCCTCAAACCATTTATTCACATATAGCAGTTTCTCTGTATCCATGACATTCTTTACGTAAACCAAAGAGAACTGCGGCTCGATTCCGCTGGAAGTATCCGCGATCATGGAGATCGTCCCGGTGGGAGCAATCGTGGTGTGAGTTGCGTTTCGGATACCACTGTTTTGGATGTCCTTGATAAGTTTATCCCAGTCGCAGTATTTACCTGAACGCTGCAGAGTCCCCTTGGCATAGATGCTTTCAGGGAAATTGGGGAAGCTACCTTTGAGCTTAGCAAGCTCCATGCTACGTTTCTTTGCTTCATAATCAATCACTTCCATCACGTGTTCTGCCAGTTCAACCGCTTCATGGCTCATGTAAGGTATTTTTAACTGATAGAGGAGATCTGCCCAACCCATGATGCCAAGTCCGATCTTGCGGTTTCCTTTTGCCATTTCGTCAATCTGGGGTAATGGAAACTTGGATTGGTCAATCACAGAATCCAGGAAATCCACGCTGTCTCTAACCACTCCCTTTAGCAGAGACCAATTGAGATCATCGTTATCGACCATCTGAGCCAGATTGATCGAGCCCAGATTGCATGCTTCATTTGGCAATAGAGGCTGCTCTCCGCAGGGATTGGTGGATTCGATTTGCCCCAGGGCGGGTGTGGGATTTGCCGCATTGATACGATCCAAGAATACAATCCCCGGTTCCCCGTTTTGATGAGCCATCTGCACGATAAGATCAAAGACCTTACGGGCATTGAGTTTTCCCGCCACTTCCCTGGTATGTGGGGAGATCAGCTCATAATCGTCATCAGTGGCTACAGCTTTCATAAATTCCTCAGTAAGCCCCACACTGATGTTAAAGTTAGTCAGATCGCTGGTATTTTGCTTGCACACGATGAAATCCAGGATTTGAGGATGATCCACATTCAAGATGGCCATATTGGCGCCCCGACGGGTGCCACCCTGTTTTACTGCATCAGTGGCTGCATTAAAGACTTTTAGAAAAGAGATGGGCCCGCTGGATACGCCATTGGTGGAACGTACTCTGGCATTGGCCTCTCGCAAGCGACTGAAGGAGAATCCGGTACCCCCGCCACTCTTGTGAATGAGTGCAGCATTCTTGATGGATTCGAAGATGCTTTCCATGCTGTCTTCGATGGGTAGAACAAAGCAAGCGGATAGCTGCTGAAGATCGCCGCCGGCATTCATCAGGGTGGGAGAATTAGGTAAGAAATGACCGCTATCCAGCAGGGCATAATACTTCTCAAAGAGAGCTTCATCGCCCCCGGATATATTACGTGCCACACGATTTATCATCGCAGGCCAATCTTCAATGCATTCACCTGCGGCGTTTTTGGCAAAATACCTCTTTTCCAGTAC
>JAKPXC010000169.1 GCA_029567705.1 Candidatus Cloacimonadota bacterium | reverse complement strand
AATAGTCTTGCTTTGGCTTCGCTGGAAAACGAAGCCGGATAACTCATGATAATCTTTCCCGGAAAGTTACCCATTTCAAGGGCAAATCCATTTAAGACAGCATTGAGATACATCCCGCACAGTTGGCTGGGCCTGAACGGTCTGATCTCTGGCGGAGCTTGAAGATCCCAGAAATAGAGCTCTTCATCCCGCTCCAGACGGGGCTTAAAGTTGGCGGCAAAAGTCAGAGGACGATCTTCTCCCTTTCGATCTGCATACTCTACTATACTTGCCTCATCTGTTCTGAACTCAATAAACTTAATGATGGTCGGATTCAAACCCCATGCATTGCCACTACCAGACTTGTATTGGAACAGTTCTTTGGCTTTAGATACCTGCTCAATATAAGCCACACAGGTGTTACTGGTACCGAAGTCAATAGCAACAACCCCGTTGGTGTCAACCTGAATATCATCAATAACCTTAACCTGAAAATCAATCCACTGCACCCGGCAAAAAATCCTTTCCTGGATCTCGTATGTCAGCTTAACGTTTATCCGACCCAATCCTGAAGGAACCTTCTCCAGATCAACTTGGAGTTTCTTTTCAAGCCGCTGTTGGTTGTTAAAGTACTCATTGCTCCTGGTTGGTACAATTCCGCTACCACTCAATTCTATTGTAATGGCATTAATGGGACGTTCGAGTTCTTTTTGATCCCATCTGTACTCCAGCGTGAAGCCTATTTGATCACGCACTCCCCCTAGGGGACTACTGTTCACGTAGTCATCTGCCGGGATCAGCTTCAAATCCGGTAGCTCGCTATCATAATAAAAGCTTAGTTCTGGTAATTCAATGCGGTGGTTTTCTTCTGAGATTAGCTCCATATCCAGGTTGGCGCTGCCTTTGTCTTGAAGGAAGTCAAAGAGCTTATCGCTGATCTGGAATCTGTTACTAAATCTATCCACCTCAAAACTGCCGCCATCTCCCTTAAGGCGGATGCTCTTGGCTCTAAACCAATTACTAGATTCGTCCGGGTAGATGGTCTTATCTGCCAAGCTTCTGGATACATAAACCCGGTGGCTGGCTTTATCCAGTTCATAGATCAACTGGTTGTTCTGCCAGCGTAGGGTTATCGAACCTCGTTCCACCACATTGATCTGATAGGTTTCTTCCAGCGAGCCACTTTGTACTTTGAGAATAGAAATCCCCTCTTCCGCAATCACTAGATCTTGTTCATAAGATGCACCCGGATTAAGTGAAACACTCTCCACCAGAGTGGATTCATCAAGAGAAAGCCGATCAATCTGGAGAGCATGAGAACCACCGGATCGGATACTTATGGTAAAGGGGACGTTCAGATATGCCCTCTGGGGGCAGGTGACATCGAAACTCCGTATCACCTGCCCGCAAGAGGGACAGTAGTTGTATTGATCGCTACTTATCAGCAATCCGCAAAGGCATTTATCCATATCAAACTGCTTTGGGAGAAATACTCAGACCTTCAGTATGCACTGCATCGGCGTATCCGGAACGGACCAAATGACGGTTTCTATATTCTTCTGCAAGCTTCCGGGTTACTTCATCTTCATTTATCACAGTATCTAAGGCTTGGATATACTTGGCTCTATACTTAATCAATAGCTTTTCCAGCACGTATTCTTGGGGACTCTTAGGTCTGTACCGGTCATTGAACTGAGCCTTAGAAAAACTAAGCACCTGGTTAAAATTCCCAAACAGGGCAAAGTATATTTCCTGCAGGTCTTCCTCTTCTCCATAATTTTCGATCTGCCTGTTGTAGGTTTGCTCTTTCACCGCCTGTTGCAAGGGTTGAGCCTGGCTAAGGTGCAGAGCTGCTGCTTCCAGAGTTCTACCCAGGCTGATGTTCTGTGCGGCAAAAAGATTCTCAGCAAATGCCACCGTCATCTTCCATTCT
>JAKPXC010000160.1 GCA_029567705.1 Candidatus Cloacimonadota bacterium | reverse complement strand
AGAATGTGCAGAAAAGCCTGGAAGGACTGACTGTCCGAAAGGTGATCGTGATCCCCGGCAAGATGATCAGTATCGCAGCATCGAAATAGGCCAGTTACATTGATAGATAAGCACCGGACAGGCTTCGGTGCTTTTTTTATTCCTCAGGCTCGGATTCGCTGCCAAGAAGCTCCACCAATTGGTGCTTGTAGTTCCGGAAAGCTTTCTTGCCTTCGTCTGTGATCCAGACAACGGTTCAGCACTAGTTACTAGTCACTCGTCACTTTCTGTTCACTGTTCACTCACTTGTCCCGGACTCTTCACCCAGTCTTGCAGGACTCTTCCCGAGCAAAGTGTTCGGGAAGAGTCCTGCAAGAGTCGACGAAGACTCGGCGACGCATAGGGGAAGAACAAGTGATGAAGTGGTGCAAGCGCAGCTCGAACTCCCAACTCTTAACTTCTGAATGCGAAAGCGCTTTTTCATTGACAAAAAGACTAGCTGAAAATTGTGTTATTTAGAAGTGGCGGAGTCTTTTTCCTCCGGCACGACAAATGCAGAGTTATGTGCTAAAATACAGTGTTATCAGGCTTTTGAGCAGGTAACTCTTTATGGAGAATTTATGAAGATACTCATCACCGGAGGAGCCGGCTTTATCGGTTCCCACCTGGCAGAAAGACTGCTGGCAGACGGACATAAGGTAAGCATCATAGACAACCTTTCCACCGGAAGGCTGGAGAACATCGAAGGCTTCAAAGATCACCCCAATTTCAGCTACACCATCGGCAGTATTCTGAATCGTGAGCTGCTGGAATCGCTGGTCAACGGAGTTGATCAGATCTTCCATCTGGCTGCCGCCGTTGGCGTGAAATACATCATCGAGAACCCCCTGCTCTCACTCAAAACCAATATCGTGGGCACGGATAACATATTGGAACTGGCCAATAAATACAAAGCCAAGGTGCTGATCACTTCAACCTCTGAGATCTATGGCAAGAGTGAGCAGGTTCCCTTTGCCGAGCAGGATGACCGCCTCCTGGGCTCCACTCACATCTCCCGCTGGGGTTACAGTTGTTCCAAGGCCATCGATGAATTTATGGCGCTGGCTTTCTTCCGGGAAAAGCGTTTGCCGGTGGTGATTGTACGTTGTTTCAACACGGTCGGACCCCGTCAGATGGGTCAATACGGCATGGTGCTGCCGAAGTTCATCAAAGCCGCACTTTTAGATCAGCCCATTGTGGTTTATGGCACGGGAAAACAGACCCGCTGCTTCGCCGATGTCTCGGACGTGGTGGATGCCTTTGTGCTGCTGATGAATTCTCCCAATTGTGAAGGAGAGATATTCAACGTTGGTACCACTGAATCCATCTCCATCGAGGATTTGGCGGTAAAAGTCCGCACCATGTGCCAGAGCAAATCCCGCATCGAATACATGAAGTATGAAGATGCTTTTGAAGAGGGATTTGAGGATATGATGAACCGCATGCCCGATCTCTCCAAGATCAAAGAATACATCGGCTATGAACCTAAGATGTGTCTGGACGATATTATTACCAGGATGATTCAATATTATGAAAACTAAGAGCTTAGTGCTCATTCTCGGGCTGCTGGTTCTTTTGGGAAGCCTGGCTGCTCAAACGGTTGTAGACAGACCTCAGATCACGCCAATTATGGTCAATGTTTCGGGCATGGTCAGCATGCCGGGGCAATACTCTCTCACGATCTACAACCGTCTCTCGGATGCTTTGAGAGCTTCAGGCAGTCCCATGATTCAGGATGCAGATCCCGCCACACTTGCGACAATTGCCGTCACTCCAAAGCCCTGGCAGGACGTGGCGGATTCTAATCTCGTTTCCAGAAAAGCGCTGCGCAATATCCGCCTGACCCGCGGGAGCCAGAGCCAGGAATATGACTTGCTGAAGTTCTACCGCACCGGTGACCTCAGCCAGAATCCGCTGCTCAGAGACGGCGATTTGATCTTTGTTTCCAGTATCAACCAGATGGTTTCGCTCACCGGAGAATTGTACTATCCTGGTGATTATCAGTTTAAAGCTGGAGACACCCTGGAGAGCCTGATTCAATTGGCTGGAGGCCTGAAGCCCGGGGCGGACATTGCCCAAATCAAGCTTTTCAGATACGACACGGCCTATGGACGCTATATTCTTCAGGAAACGAGTGTTCCGCTATCTCAAAGCCTGAACCCCAGAGACAGAATAATAATCCCCACAGATGCCCGAATCAGCTCTGCGCGCAGAGTAACAGTGCAAGGGCAGGTGCAGAATCCGGGAGAATACTTCCTGAGTGAAGGGATGGGGCTGCGGGATCTTCTGGTGATGGCTGGAGGACCTACTTCTGTGGCGGATTTTGGCTCTGCTGTATACATCAACCGCAGCATGAACGAAGCCTTCGACGCAGAGTTTGAGAGGCTAAAGACTCTCACTCTGGGTAGTATGACCAGCATGGAATACAGCTACCTGAGAAGCAAGCTGCGTCAGATCAGAGGGCGTTATGCCCTCGATATAGCTTCCATCTGGGAAGCACGTGATAGCGGACCTGAGCTGCACGATAACGATCTGATCTACATCCCGGAACAGATGAATATGATCTGGGTGGGAGGTCAGGTGGCACGACCTGGCTTGGTGCCTTATGTAGAGGGAGCCGATTACCGGGATTATATCGCTGCCGCCGGAGGCGTGTTGCAGGGTGCCAGATTTGGTGGGACCCGGATCATAGAGGCCGATTCCGGAAACTGGATCAAGCCCAGAAAGAACCGCGATCTGATGCCGGGTGATACAGTTTTTGTTCCGGATAGACTGGAACGGGAGTTTTGGACAGACGTCAAGGACGTTCTGCTGGTTGTTACACAATTGGTTACTATTGTGGTGGGCGTGAGTGCCCTCAGTAAATAAAGGAGAACAAA
>JAKPXC010000157.1 GCA_029567705.1 Candidatus Cloacimonadota bacterium | reverse complement strand
AAGAGATGCTAATGCTCAAGGCCGTAGCCAACACACGCTCCGCCAAGCTCTATGCCGATCCAGCGCTGCAGCCTGTAACCGCTTCTTTGCTGCCTGTGAAGCCCGATCCCAAGGCCTATGAGAAGCTGGACAACTATACAGAACTGGTGGTGATCGGCAAGATTTCCCACACGCTGCGGACACTGTTGAGGCTAAAACAACGCCAGGGCAGGCGTCTTGTGCTGATCAATCCTCCCGAAGCTGGCTTCAACCGCTTTGCAGACAGGATTCTGAGGAGTTTGGACGAGCTGGAAGCCTCTGCCGAGCAAGTATTTATCTATAATCTGAACGAGATTTCCCCGCGCGAGCTGCACAAGCTCTATACTCTGGCTCTGAAGCTCGATCCAGAAGCAAATAACCTCTGGGCCAGCTCGAACTATGCCAATTACTGGGGACTTCTGGCCATGCAACCGTGCTTCAACCTGCCCGCAGGAGCTGAGCTGGCGCTGGGCTGGGGCTGCTATCCCGGTAAGGCGGAAACTGCCAGATTCTCGATTGCCATCCAGCTTTTTGCCGATGATGACGCCCCAGTGGATCTGCTCCTGCCAGCCCCTTCCTATCTGGAGATTGAGGCTCACACGCTGGGAGATATGGCGCGACCGGGAGTCTGGATGAATCCCGCCAAGTCCATGATAATCAATGAACTGATGCGTGTCTTCTATGAGCTGGGCTGGATTATGCCTTCCACAGCGGAGATCAACCATTGGAACCTTGTGGTGGAAGAACTGCTGGCAGCACTTCAGAGCAGGGATGCCGCTATACCAAGCCTCGATGGAATCGATCCTGACACACTCAGCGCTACTGCCGCATCCCCTCAATACATCTGGGATACGAAGATTATGGAGCTCTATGAGAGAAGGAAGCCGATCCTGCTGAAACCAAACCCGTAGAGCAGGATGCCGATCCTGCTGAAACCATTTACCTGCGTTAAATAAATACTGCGCATAAAGACTAAGCAGCATCGGCATGCTGCTCTACATGAGCTAAGCAGCATCGGAAAGCTCCGCCAAGGGGCAAAAGGCAAAAAGGAAAAAAGGCAAAATTCAAGGGGAAACCCTGACACAGCGGAAGCCTACATTGAAGTCGCTGTAGGTCGCATAGATGCCGACCCGACGGGAAACGGTGCAGCTGCCGGCACTGTCGCCCCAGCCACCGCCGCGTATCACACGGTGAGACCCGCTGCTTACGCCATGAGGATTAGTTTGAGCGCTGGAGGGGTATGTACTATAGATATCCCAACACCATTCCCAGACGTTACCTGTCATGTCAAAAATGCCCAGTTCATTGGCTGCTTTTGTACCAACATCATGAGTAGTTCCGCCTGAGTTTAAATCATGCCAGGCCACATCATCGATTGTGTTGCTGCCACTGTAGCTATAGTTATGCGTCAGGTTACCGCCCCGGGCAGCAAACATCCATTCCATCTCGGTGGGAAGTCTGTAGCCATTGGCAGTCCAGTTGCAGCTTATATTAGTATGG
Organism: Candidatus Cloacimonadota bacterium; assembly: GCA_029567705.1. GTDB lineage: Bacteria > Cloacimonadota > Cloacimonadia > Cloacimonadales > Cloacimonadaceae > PHBP01. The sequence continues at coordinate 2,209 of JAKPXC010000157.1, read as the reverse complement.
TTTTCATCTGAAGTATTCCACCCCGCAGGCCAAGTGGCAGGATTGGTGCCATTGCTACCATAGCTGTAGCATGGTGTGAGCCCTTCCTGCATACTGCGGCGGTTACAATATTCGATGGCATTGAACCAAGAAACTTGCTCCACCGGACTGTTGGGATTGCCGCTGAATAAGGAAGGGTTCGTACCCATTACTGCTTGGTATGCTGCTTGCGTTACTTCGTACTTATCAATACTGAAACTGCTTAATGTCACATCCGATGTACCGTTGTTAAAGGTACCACCTTGAACAAAGACTTGAGGTGATAAGAGTTGAATATGATACTCTGCGGTCGCCACCCGGCTATCCTGCCATTCCAATCTCGTAGCGACAGCTTTGAGGGTGTGATTTCCGTTTCTCAGGATAATCGGCTCGACATAAGGAATGGTGGGTGAGCTGCCATCCATTGAGTAGAAGATGCTGGCACCCGGGGTTGAAGAGAATATGCTGATAGCCTGTCCATAATCATAAGCGCCACCTTCGGGACTGAAGGCGGGTTTGGCGACCCGGTTCTTATCCGGTTTGGTAAAGATATTACAGGATGTTGTTGTTATCAGCAGAACGGCAATCAGAACACAAAAGCCAACAAATCTGGTGTTCATTTTTCCTCCATAATGGATCAGTATTCTAATTCCGCAAGCTTTCTGACTTGGAGCATTATGTCAAGCGAAACCTCAGCAAATTTAACTTCGCTCACTTCTGAATCTCTTTCTAATACGACACGCATGAGACACCCATGTGACACCCATGTGGAATCATGGGTATCTCATGAGTATCTAATGCGTTTGCAATGTGTAGGAGATTAGGGTGGAGATTGGCTACTTGGAGTTCATTGCGGCTATCTTAACTTCACTTGAGCTATCAGAGAATTTTGAATAATTACCAGTTTCCAGAAATGTCGAGAAATTCCGTTCGAGTACACACACCTACAAGTTAATAGTGAAAAGTTAATGGTGAATAGAGTTAAGCCGCAGTCTCCCAGCTTCACAATTACCGGACTCGTCACCCGTCACTTGTCACTCGTCACTTTCTGTTCACTGTTCACTGAGCGTGTATTTCTCCTTGAGCAGGAAGGGCTTAACAAAGGGATTCTCCAATGCCTGGGTGGGGCAATTCCACCAGCAGCGCAGGCAGAAGACGCATTTGTCGGAGAACTGGATGCCGTCTTCGCTGAGGCTGATGTTTCCGGTGGGACAGAGCTTTACGCATTTGCCACAGCGGATACAGGCGGAACTGGCTTTCCAGCGTTTGGACATCCGGGGCAATCCGTAGCACTCCAGACGGTTTAGCAAGCTGGCAGCTCGCATCCAGCCATAATCGGGCAGCAGAACCTTATCGTCGTTCAAGATCTGGGAAACGGCTATAGGAATCTCCCGCAGAGCCCGGTCTATCCGTTCCTGTACCTTTTCAGGCCTGGCTGTTCCACCCATATTGGGCGGCATCTCATAGACAGATTCGTGCTTGATGATCCAACCCCGACGGGCAATCGCCAGACGTAAGCGCCGGGTGGAGCCGCCATAGGCAAAGATGTTCCCGGCAGTCTTGTAGAGAAAATAGCTATGCCTTCCGGCCGGTAGATAAGGGAGCAATTCAAAAACTATCCGGGGAGCGGCAAAGGCATGCACGGGGTAGCCCAGACCAAAGAGCTCGTAGCTATCCCAATCCGGCATTGTTTTGCCCAAGAGGATATCTTCCAGAGGCAGACTGCTGCACTTGTGTCCCCGCAGAGTGAATTCGCGGTTGATTCTTTCTGTAACCCAGGCGGTATTCCCGGTTCCACTGAAGTAGAGCAGTAGGATGTTCATAAGAACTCCAGTTAAGGGTTAATAAGTTTATGGTTAATGGTGATAGCAAAGGCCGGAACTCAGTGAGTTCCGGCGAGTTAATTCCTATCTATATGGATCACACCCACCCAAGCCAGGGCTTGGTTATGGCATGATTCCCGGCAATACTATATGACTTGGAGTACCTTGAGCAGGATGATCAGCAGCAGCAGAGAATTGGCAGCCAGCCAGATATAGATTCTGAAGGCTGTCTTCTGATAGACTTCGCGATTGAGGGTGACCCGCTTTTCCAATCTGACGATCAGGTTTTCCACGGTGGCTATCTTTTCTGCTGTCTTGTCTGTTCTACGGATGTTGTTGTCATGTGATGCATTACGCTTGAAATGGCG
>JAKPXC010000078.1 GCA_029567705.1 Candidatus Cloacimonadota bacterium | reverse complement strand
GTACGAAGACAACATTGAAGAAATGGATATGTCCATATCCGCTCTAAAAGGGTATCGCATCGCTGCGTAATGAGATACACACAGTTCCATGCAAAGAGACCCTCCATTTTCCAAGCACTTAGGTGTAGGAAAGATTAGTTACTTAGATATTTAGGGCAATACGGAGTCTGATCTCCGGATATTGATGTTTCTTCATGGTCTGCGAGGCAGATAGGTAAAAGCTCCAATAGTCGTAAACTCTACTCACCTGTACAATAGCGTTGGCTTCCCGGGAGCTCCAATCGTATAGACTCAAGACTTGCAGGTTATCAACCAGAGAAAGTGGATATGTTGCCAGGAAGGCAGTGCTTACATTCTCGGTATGAAGCGAGGCAAGATTGCCCCATCCCTGATAGATCCAGCCTGTTTCCTGCCGAAGATAGAGCCCGCTTCCCAGACTCACTGTATAGTCTGTTCCAAGGCTCATTGCTAACTGCCGGTCAGGAAAAGGAGCCCAATCTACACCAGGATAATAGGAGCCGGAACTTTCCAACCAGGCACCAAAGCTGCCATCCCTCCTGAGGTCGAAGCCCAGCCTGTGTTCTTCTGCCTCGGTCAGGGTTGGGAACGTCACCCTGCGATAATGGTAGCTTATGCCAGTGAAGACGGGACCCACCGGCAGTTCCAACCTTCCCCCGGGCTCAATCCTATCCGGGACGGAAGGGATAACTTCGTTACCCCGGCATTCGTCCTCACTGTGGATTGCCCAGAGCTTCAGACCTCCGGTGCTGCCCAAGGGAATGCTGCCCAATGCCGCCAGTACACCTTCGGTCTCTTCGCTTTCATCCAAAGGCGAGAGACGATCAAACCACTGCTCGGGTCGGATCAACTCCGCTGTGCCAAAGTTTATCCTCTGCAACCCCACGCATAGACTCCAGGCAGATTTATCCACTTGAGTCCAAGCCCGGTAAAGCTTGTTTGTAAACTCCGGTTTATCCTTCAGGCCGAGGATCCGGCTCTGCGATGAAAGAGAAACAGATAGCCTCGTCTCGTCCCTGAAGTTGTGTTCCCATTCCAGTTCCGGTTGCCAAAGCAGATTCAGGCTCTGTTTTGGGTGATCCTGAGGCCAGTGCTGTGTGAAGCTCAAATCCATCAGGTTGCGCACCCCGACCTGGGCACCCAGACTAACGGCATAAAGTAAAGCTGTGCAGCAGATTAATCTAGGGAGCCAATATGGTCTGAGTGAGTATCCTGTAGAGTAATTCATCATTTAACAGGCGAACTGCGTTGTATCTCGCCCGATAATCCGCCAGACTTTGGGAGGTTCCCGTACCTTTCACTCCGGGATAAGCGGAGGAACCCACAGTTTGACCGGTGGCATGATCGATCAGATTGACCTGTATATCGCCGGTGGAAGAATAGACTTGAACTGCGTCAATATAAGTGCCCGGACGGATATTAATCCTGATCTGCAGCCGGTAATCTGCCAGGCTAATGCGCTCCACCGTTTCCAGATTGAGTTCCAACAGCCTGCCCAGCAATCTCTGAGCATACTGCCGGTCGTCATTGCTGCCTGAATCAAACTCCAGATAGAGCTTGGGACGGCTTACTTCCAGGAGATATCTGGCACTGCTGAATTCCAATTGATTGATTGTCTGAGCCAGAGAAGCACTTGTGACCCGGCTGAGCAAGTAGGCTTTATCGATGGTCAGCACCAGTTCCTGCCGGCTCTCCAGGCTGGTAATCCGGCTGAGATGCAAGCCTGCTTCCCCGGAATTATTGGTAAAACTGTCTGCGCTGAACACTCCCCCACCTCTGCCAAAGCTGATCTGCACCGGGAAGTTCTGGCAATAGAACTGCTCGCTGTTGCTTCTCTGGTAGAGAAGCTTGCCTTGCAGGCCCATATCCAGGCTCTGGAAAGCTGTCGCCCGGCCGGCGGGTTCTGACCAAGAAGGTACCAGCTTAGCCGGTAGGTCTCTCAAGCGTGAGAGCGCCGCCGTGTAAAGGTTCTGGGCTCTACCCCCCAGTTCTACTCTCAGATCCAGATCGGCAAAAGGCTCTAGCAGTTCAATGGCACTCAGCAGAGCGGACAGACCCGAGGCAATATCTATCGTGCTGCGGTCAAAACTCTCCACAGCTTGGAGAGCTTGTTCCAGAGCTATAGCTTTCCGGGCTTCACGTTGCCGGAGGTAATGCAGCTTACTGAGCCGGTAGTGAGCGTAGTAGTACTTCCTATCCTCATGGAATTGGTAGAGTTCCACCTCTTCCAGAATAGTATTTGTGCTGCTTTGTATGGAGCCAATGAGTGTGGTGAATACATAGCCGGCATTCTCCTGTTCCCTGGTTTCCAGCTCGGAACGGATACTCACATTGATTTGGGTGGAGATATCCCTCAGAGCATTGGCTCTGGCTTGTTCCCGATAGTCCGGCATTTGTTTGGGAACTGCGACCACGCTGCTGTAATAAGCCCTATCTGCTATCTGGGAATTCACCCAATCCGGACGCTTGTTCACTGCACAAGCCCCCAGCAGGAGCAGCGGAACCAGATAGCAGAGGAGCTTATTCATTACAATTTTTTATCGAATATAGGATTTAAACTCGTTGATGATGTTTTGGCTCAATCCGGAAAGCGCACCATTGATCAGCTCGATCTCCGCTGGAGGATTGGGCTCGGCTTTACGGCACAAGGCTGCAGTGGAGGATGATAAAGCTCTTTCGTCTCCGGATTCCTTTCTGGCCCAGGTATCCGACCACGGATTCTCGGCTGTGTATGTGCCCTGACGCTTGATCCTGCCGGTAGCGACGTCTATGATGTTATAGGTGCCGGTGATCTGAGCGCTGGCGGTCTTGGTGTAGCGGGTGAAGCTGCAAGAAACATCGCTATAGACATCTCTGGTCTTGGTGTTTCCATCTTCATCCACATATTCTTCCCGTCCGGTTACCACGCGCTTGGTCTCAGAATCGTTCTGGCGGGTGATTCTGGGCTGAATATAGGCTATCTGAGTGAGCTTTCCGGTGAGTATCTCATGGGCACCCACCAGAACGCCGATTTCACTGGCAGTGTTTTCATCCACCAAACCGGAGGCGGAAAGCTGTTGCTCCAGAAGCACGGGATTAAGCTGATCCCGGGTGATGATCTCCACAAACTCTGTTGCAGTGGGATCATTTAACACATTGCTGATGATCTGGTCGATCAGGATGCTGGCAAGATCACCATAACGACTGCGGCTACCGGTGAGATCTTCAAAGGGCACCACAGCTATTCTCTTGATGGCATTGCGCCTGGCCTCTTCAAAGCGGCTAACTGCATCCTTGTAATTGGGGATAAAGCTGAGAGCTGCACGGAATTCCAGCGCTGCCTGCTTTTGCTGATCCAAGCCACTGCCACTGCGGGAAAGATGCAGACCCTGCTGATAGTGATACTCGGCAGCATTGGTCTTGGCTTCCAGAAGAGAATTGGAATAATCCCGATAATCAAACATCAGAGCCAAGCCAGTATCCGGATTGATCAGCCTGGGAAGGCGGCGCACCCTATCCTGGATATTCTGCAAAGCAGTATATTGTTCCACCACTTGAGGCCAACGGTCGGGCGCTTGTGTGGCATGGATGCTTTGAATCTCTTCTTCTTTATCGCGGATGATGGCAGGATAAACCTGAAGCAAGAGGTTTTGAGATTTGGCATAACCGGGCTTCAACTGCAGTGAGCGGATATTGGCGTCAAAGGCCGCATCATAATTGCCCCGATTGTAGTTGCGCTGTGCATCCTTGAACAGCGTAACATTCTGTGCGCAGCCAAACATCACTGCCAAGACCATAAGAATAACAATTAACCGTCCGAATCTTTTACCGGCTCTGAGCATAAGCTCCTCCCTGAATCTGTTTGCGTTTATTTTTTACTTTATTATACTACCGGGCTGGGGATTTACTGCCTCCATTTCAAATGAGTCAGTTGGCTTTACTATAGTTCCTCAGTAGATCGCCAAAGCTCACAAGCAGCGCTGCTTTGTCAAGATAAATCGGCCTAGCTGTGCCGGGATGACTGGAATACATGGCTTATCAGAGAGTGTTTTCACACAGTCTCTATACGAGTGCAACGTGACAACGAAATCTGCAAATTGTCGCCTCGTAGGACAACCTTGCTCATCCTTCACAAGCCCTTATTGAGGGGTTTGTGACAGGATTTCTGCAATTTAGATCCCCAAAAATTGCATATTCTGACACGATAACTGCAAGAGGATCATTACTTGAACTGGTATGAGTGTATCGTTTTCATCTATTATAAAGGAATTGTTAGCTCAGATATCTGCAATTGCAGTTTTAGGTAGCTCATCATTGTTATTGCCTCAGAATTTCTGTTAGCCACTTTATTCTTAGAGTGTGATTCTGCGGACTAGCATGCAAGAATCGACCTGTGGATTCATGTTTAGCACCAATCAGAATAATACCCTTCAAGGATTGTATCGCTATCTGAGTTAGCGAGATCAAGTTATCATAAATACTCCATGCACAGATTATTGGAGCTTTTCTTTTAGATTCAACATCAATATCAATTCCTTCCTTCTTGCCTGTGCAAATATTGAATGCTGATCATTATCAATAGATTCTAGTGCCTTGTAAAGCTCACTGCTTTGCGGTGTTCGCAAATCTGACAGATTGATTACTCTAACACGTTTCCACTTTTTTAATAGCCATGATACGCATTCTTTGATATTGTATCGGGTCATGTTTTGTGTTACATAGTAAGAGAAACGGAATTTTTCGATTGACAATAATTAAGTTTCAACAATGGCTGACACAGAAACGATAAAGCACAGATACAGAGTTGCGGCAATACAGTTAATCTATAGCCAATTTAGCTCATAAGGAGAGACCATGGATCATTTACTGGACAGGTGGCTATCCATCAAAGAGAAATGCGTTCATATAGTTGTTTTCTGGATAATTTTGCTACTCTATTGCTGTAGCTCTATGCTGATTGCAGACAACATCCCCATAGTATCAGAATCCATGTTTGCCCTGGGTAATGTGGAAAGCTTTGCCAGGTATGGCGATTATGCCCTGTTCATAGGCGGAGAAAAGCAGCTGCAAGTGCTAGATTTCAGCGACGAAGAGCATCCGAGATTAGTATCAGGATGCGATGTTCCCGGGCAAAGCGGTTCCGCCAGATCAATTAGCATCAACGGGCAATATGCCTATCTGTTTTTCGATGACTGCGTTGCCATTATCTTTATTAATAACCCTCTATCTCCACAGTTTATGGCTAGGATGGAACTGGGCTACATAATCAGCCAAAGCATTCATGACGATATTCTTTACATTGCAGGGAATGACTGGAGTTATTGCCTAAAGGCCTATTCGCTTAATAATCCCATAGCCCCTCAGTTGCTTGATTCACTGCTGGTAAATAACTATCCCTCTGGCATCGCATGTAGCGATGGCCTTCTGGTGTGTGGCAACTCAACTGTTGAGATAGTAAACACCAGCGATCCCGCCAATCTGCAGATAAGCGATGAGCTAAACTTCATCAGCGGTTTTGAGTATATTGGTAGTGCTGCTTTTGCCTTTAACGGCAGCACCTTGGCGGTTGCTTGCGGCTATTATTTCAGTTTGTATGATTTCAGTCAGGAGCCCTATCTGAGAGCTACCTTGCCTTTGGGCTTTCAGGTGAATGGAAACGATGGCTTCATTCATAACAATCGCTTTTGGTGTCGGGATAACGACGGTAGTGGCATTTTTGGGGTTGACTTCAGCATTACTGATGCCTTAGAGATATGTTACACAGAGATGTTCCCGGGTATGTGGAGTTTCTGTATGGATGAAGGGCTAATGACATTGCGATTAAACCAGAACAATCACATTATGAAATACTGTTTTCTTGGTGAGGATAATCTGCCGGACTTTGATCACTTCTACCCCCTGGAAAGCATCTGTGGAATTGTGTCCCAAGGGAATTGGACAGTGGGAATAAACTCGGAGCATTATCTTCAGATATTGGGTTTTGATAATGCTGAAAATGCATATCCTCTGTATAATATAGGATTAACAGGCTATGATGACCTTGCCATCCATAACGACGCACTGCTATATACAATCGGTGGTGAGCCCTATGAATATGGATTGCCCACCCGCTATCTGGTTGTTTTCGATATGCAAAGCAAAACTCAGAAAGCAGAACTAGCACTGGGGTGCAGCGATTGGGGCGGAGAGATTACCATAGCCGGAGATAAAGCCTATATCTGCAATGGGGATTATGGACTATTTGTGGTTGATATCAGCGATGTAGAGCAGCCTGTGTTGCTAAGCCATTTGCAGGAAAACATAGAATACCAATGTGCTGTTGCGGATAGTGTAAAGCTGTGGGTGGGGTCTGATAGAACCATTCGCTGTTATGACATTAGTGAATCCATAACGCCTGTATTTTGCTATGAAATCCCCCTATATGTGCAAACTCCGCTCATCCGACCTTACCGAATGCTGATGATGGATAACTATCTGTATGCTATTTCTACAAACGGATATCTTGCCCGCATCACACCGGGCTATAACGAAGCTGAGGAGATTAATATATATCAAACCAGATATTCCATCCCTACCAGTTTATGTAAATTGGGGGCGGGATTGTTGATTGGAAGTTGTGACGGACTATCTGTGATGAACGTGCAAGACTCGGAGAACCTGAAAGAAGTCGCCTATCTGGATATTGAACGGGTCGTGGTGGGCAATACCGGATTTATTGTAACCTCGTATGCGGTTAATGGAGACCGCATATATGTGGGACGGGGGATAAGTTTGCAAGTGCTGGACGCAAGCTTGGCAAAAGCCTTCACCTACGTATATACCCCCGAGGCAGAGCAAAAGCTGAGTATCTATCCCAATCCGGGAAAGGGCAACGTGAAGGTTATCTGCAAACTTCCAGCATCCGGGACTACTGAATTAGAGCTGTATAACATGCGTGGGCAGAAAGTTCATAGCAAGACTTTTTTCTCTCTAAGCGAAGGATATAACTTGCTGAAAATGGATACCCAAGACATGAATGGGCTTAAGCTCAGTAGTGGTATGTATTTTGTGAGGATAAAACAAGGAAATCATAGCCAGACGGGTAAGCTGGTGATAGTAAAGTAACATGAGAAACTCAGAAATATTGGTTTTTTTAAACAAAGATATGGATTATATCTGCGGGTTCATGTTTTGACCTATGAAGATAGTAAGCTCGGTACAATAGGATGATCGATTTACCTGACCTATGTCCGCCAAACAGGACTCTATTTACTTCAGTACCAAGGCAGACAATCTTCTGTTGTTCGGCGCTTGAGACCCAGCATTTGGACATTGTAGTCATCAAGAGCAATCAGAACTGGAAAGATGCAGGTGATAAAATTGCAGTTGTAAGGACTGACGATGGCCTCACTATCAAGAAGGTGCAAATCGACCATCACAGGCAACAGATTATCCTCCAACCATTTAATATAGACTATCCGGTTCTGGTTTTAGACTCAGATTGGAATTACGGAGCTTTCCTGATCGGCACAATCGCACTCCAATTGCGCTTTTTCTAATTTCAAAGTTCAGTTTTTCCAACTGCTCTTTCCAAAGCCTGTCCAAACGCCTCGCTAATTTGCAGTAATAGTGTCAGCAAACAGTCCAA
>JAKPXC010000112.1 GCA_029567705.1 Candidatus Cloacimonadota bacterium | reverse complement strand
AGTATTCTGTATTGGTGTCTGCCACCCAGAGCTTGATCTTGATGAAGTTGTAATATGTAGCGCCTCCGTTGTTCAGGCCTGGGCCATCATCCATCGAGATAATCACCGGAGCGAAGCCTCCGTTATACTCGGAGCAGGGTTTTGTCAAGAGCAGGGCTCCCACCAGCAAGTCACCATCAAAAACACCGATCTCATCTCCGGCTTTGAGAGGTACTCCGTCCACTTGGGCGGCATATAAATTTACATTCACCGGATCATAGGGATTGAGTGGCCACCAGTTTGGAGTGAAGTGATTGGCACACAGTGTGGTTAGTATCATCAACCAAAACAGCGTCAGTATTCCAATTTTACTCATTGTGTAATCCTTCCTTAGTTCTTTAAATCTTGTGTTTCCATGATACTGCCCTGATCATATGATGCAGCGGTATTAGCCAGGGTTTCCGGCTCTTCTGCAGGATAGGTAAAATCTTGAGTCTCTTCCAGAAAGACCTTGTAGCCATCACCCGGGTTGAGAGTGTGAATGTTATCCACCCAGGCACTGCTGAGGTTTTGTTCAAAGGATAAACCTGCCTCATCCATAACTTTAACCAGTGCCCCTGAAGAAATTAAAGCTGCAAAAGTGTTGGCAGGAGTAGTGGCAGTCCCCAGCATGTAGCTGATGGTGTTCCATCCGGAATCCAGGTGCAGGGTATGTGGCAGCAAGAGCTGGATCCCTGTGATTCCCAGGATGCAGGATTCGCTCACGTTCACCTTGTAACCTTCGTCGGTATGATAGTCTCCTATACTGTTAATCCAGGTTCCCTGAAGGTTTTTCTCCAAAGTGGAGCCTTCGGAACTCTGCACCTTAATCAAAGTGCCGGAAGCCATCAATGAGGCAAAGACGTCCGTGAGGGCAGTAGATTCCGGCACAATCCGGGATGAGATGATGTTCCAGCCTTCCTGAAGCTGAATTAGCTGGGTATCCAACTCTGATATGATGATATTTGATCCCTGGATCAGGCTTGGGGTAATATCCTGATTGAGGGGATCTCTCAGGACTACCGAGCTGAAACTAACGGGGACGCCGGCCGAAGAGCTGGAGTGAAGAGCTTTTAACCTGATGTGGAAGAGGGTTCCGGAACCGCTGGCTTCACTGCCGGTGCCCAAGAATGATTCCGTTATGAAGTGTATCCCGTTATCTTCATAGTGGAGAAATTCTGTTTCTCCGTGGCTGGAAAGCATGTCTCCCCTTCTGATATCGCCCGGGTCTTCCAGGCTGAGATAATCGGGGTCAAACTCCAGCCCCAATTCATAAGAGTATAAGGGTTCTGAGCAGTCTTCGATGCAGACGGTCAATTCGATGTAGTGGTTAAGATAGACTCCGGCTTCTGCGGGAGTGATGTATAGGCTTGCACCCCTTGGGATTGGGCCATTCGGTTCGATGTTCTGTCTCTCCGATGTCACTGGCGGGTTTTGGGCAAAGGCCATCAGAATAAGCAGTGACGTACTAAGGATGAGAAATAGTCTCAGCTTCATAGATTCTCCTATATTCAGATCGGAGCTGGTCCGATACTCTTGGGGGTGTAGCAAACAAGTGTATAAAGTGGTTTCATATATCTCCTAATCCCTCGATTGGTCATCCCGGGCGATGATTCTGAAGAAGGCGTGGGGAGAAGTGCTTGGCAAAAGCCAATTGTTTTGGGTGAGACCCGAGGCTGCCGGGAGCCAGATCCCGGAATGGGGATCGGTGGTTGAGAAAACGTCATAACTGCAACCCGGTACTTCGTCCCATTGAAGCCGGACTTGCTCATTCTGAAGGGTAATACGTATGTTTCTGGGGCTGATACACCAGTGATGGCTGAGAGGTGCTCCGGTAATCGCGGAGCTAAAACGGTTGAAGTTATCGTCAGTAAACTGGTTGTCCTGCATGAGGTCTGTTTCAAAACTTAAGATGCAGAGACCGGTTGGGCTCTGGGTTTTTAGGCGAAGATTAAGCAGGACTTGGGGAACCGGGCTTAAAAGATTACCGCCTCCGGTACTGCCGGTAAACTCATATACTATAGCCAGTTGTCCGGGATTGCGATCGGCGGTATGGATAGTGTAGAGCGGAGAAAAAGCAGTGGTGAGAAGCTCTCCCTTCTGAACCTGCAGCCTGTTTTCGGATACCAAACCGGAGCTGAACACTTCCGGATCATAATTGAGCAGAACCAGCCCACTTCCCAGATGGGCCGGATTTTCCAGAACCTTGGCCAGGATATCTATGCTGAGCCAATCCTCTCCACCTTCGTAGATCATTTTGGGGTTTCCCCAAGTCAGCTCTATTGCATCAGTATCCTCAAGTAAAGACGGCTGTCCCGCAAATCCCAGGTTTTGTCTCCAAAACAGGTTCAAGTCATCTGGGAAAACGTTTCCATCCAGATTGAAGTCGGCACTCAGATAGCCTTGTTTACCGGCCTGGAGACGCCAATGGTCGTTACGGTCTTGGCTTGTAATGATGTTGTCCTGATCGGCATCACCGGAGGCCAGAGCATAAGTATCGGGATCGACCAAAGCCAGGCCGTAGTTGCCCCAGAAACTGGCAGCAGTAATGAGCTCATATTGGTTGGGGCTTCCTGAGGATACGAAACTAAGCGGAAGGTTGGATACCTGATCTATATGGTTTCGGTGACGGAGCGCCAAGTGGTAGTTTCCCGGGGGTAATTGAGGCAGGATCAGATACGGCTTGCCTGCACTTCGAATGCTTCCGTCCGTATGGAACAGGATGGATTGGCAGTAAAGAGAAGGTGAGTCTGGAGCCTGTCTGAGCTCGATCAATCCCCAATCCACTGCGGTTTCTGGCATGTGATCCAGCAGCACGGGGTCATCGTGATATGGAGAAAGCAGCGGTAAGATGCTATTGATCTGCCCTTGCATCTGTCCGCCGGAATAAGCCCCTTCCAGATATGCTTTTACTTTAGCATAGCTATGAGGCCCGCTGATAACAAAAGCATCATCCGCACTGCAATCCGGAATCACATTGCCCAAGGGATCAGCAAGCTGTACGGTGAGAAAACGAAATGCCGATGAACCCTCAGCCAAAGAGCTAAAATTCATGTTGAGAATGCGTCCGGGCCCGCTTACATACAATCCTGCTCCGAAGATTACACACTCGATCCTGATAAGACCGGGTTCTTCAACGATGGTTCTCCACCAGTTCACCTGCATCCCGTTGAAGAGGCTTCCCCGGGTAGAAGAGTTGTAATGCAGGAGGTTGGGATCAAAGGCCACTCTCAGGCTATAGCCTCTTATCTGGGTGTTATCCAGTAAGTCTATCCCAAGGCTGAAACTCTGGCCACTGTTCACCGTGATGGGGTTCTGGGTTGTGCCCACAGTGGTGGCCCACCCGGCTGAACAGACAACCAGGACGAAGAGCAGCATGGATAAGCGAATAGTACTCATGGATAGATTAAGTGGAGAGCCCGATCCAGGTGAACCGGGCTCTCCAGCATTTGCTATTTCATCAGGATTGCTTTCTTGATCTCGGTGTGGTTTCTGCTCTCCATTCTGAAGAAGTAGAGACCTGAAGAGACCGAACGATTGTTGTTATCTCTGCCGTCCCAAACCATGGTATGGGTGCCGGCAGGCATCATTGTATTGACGAGTGTGCGCACAGCCTGTCCACGGGAATTGAAGACAGTAATCTTGACATTCTGCGCTTCAGTGAGGCCATAGCTGATAGTCGTGCTGGGGTTGAAGGGATTGGGATAAGCACTGCCCAGGAAGTTGGTGGCAGGGATCACAATCACTTCTTCATGGTTATCAACCGAACCGGTGGGATTATTGACAATCTCTATCTCACGGTTGCTGATATCACGGGCGATCATGTGTTGAAGCTCGGTGATTACAGCAGAACCATCGATGCTATAGGTAAGAGTGGCAATCACACCGTTTCCGGGTATCAGAGCTTCGGCACCAAGAGTGGTCATGGATATCTCGGCAATACCAGCTTCGTCGTTATAGAACATCACGCTGCCTTCCGGCCAGATGCTGCCTAATTCCACGCTTTGCAAGCTGAGTCCGTTACCGTACAGGACAGGAATGTTCAGGCCTTTTACAAAGCTGTCATTGTCATTCAGGAGCAGGGAGACGACCAGGTTGTTGTCGATTGTTTCGCTGATCATCTCTATTCTGATGGGAGTGGTTTCCTCTCCGGTTCTATCATAGACCTCGTAATCCGTATTGTCGTAATTCATGGCAAAGATCATCAGATCTTCGATGTTTATCCTATCATCCGGAGTGGGAAGTCCCCGACGGGTACGATCCACCGTGGGGCCGACGTTGCAGATATGTCCATCTGTGACAGTGGTTCCCCAAACAGCCGATAGTGCAAAGATATCTGCAGCATCGACCGCAGAATTGGCATCTACATCTCCAGGCCAGTAGGAGATGGATTCTTTGACGCTGGATGCTGCACTGAAGTTACCAGCGGCATCTTCCACAAAGACTACAAAGTAGTAGTAGCCCCTAGGCAGATTGATGAGAGTGTAAGTGCCATTGGCATCGATGTATCCGCGATACTGCCAGTTTGATTGAGTTGACCAATCGTAAGGATTGGGTGCAGCAGCAAGAGCGGGAAGCTCAAAGCCGGCAGGATTGTAAACAGGATAATCTCCAGCTCCGGTCAAGTCAGAATAGTTGCAGAACCAGATATGGTTGTGCTCTGCTCCTGCGGGATTAGTCCAATTCAGATCGATAGAGCCATTGGAATCTATCGTGGTGCGGCAAGCCAGGCTGCCATCTGCCCAGGTGATGGGATCGGGCGCGGATCTGTCGATCGAGAAATCCACACCTTCGACCTCGTAGTTACCTGCTTTGTCTTCAAACAGGAACCAGATGGTATAATCTCCGGTGGGAAGGTTGTTGGCAGCAGCGTTGAGAATGTTATCCGGAACCTGCCAGGCAGCATCCTGCCAAGCCAGGGCATTGACGGCTGTGGCGATCTCTGTGCCAAAGGCATCATAAGCCGGTTCATCTCCTGCTGTCTGGATCAGGTAGCTAATGGCATCAAGCTTGTAGTTATCTGCAAAAGCAAGATTCAGATAAGTCTGCACTACCTTGGGGAATGCCATAGTTGAAGCAGCATGGTCTATCAGTAAGGTGCCAAGATCAGCAATCGGAGTCCAGTCGGGGTCATCGGCATCGATTATCACTGCCTTGCTCATCGTACCTTCACAATCAATAATGGCAGGAGGATTTCCCAAGCCATAAAGCACAATATCAAGGATCTCAACGAGGCTTCCATCCAGGTTGCTCACGTTGTTGCTGGTCAGATCAAAGCTGAACAGCTCAAGATTGGCACCACTGGTACCGGTCTGATCCAAACGGGTACTGGTGATTTCATAGATGTAATGAGTGGCAGCGTCGTAATCATCATCATCCACCAAAAGGAGGTCTCCTGCCAGATCAAACGCTTCTCCCAGACAGATATTCGCAGGAGCTGCAAAATCTGCTTTGGGAACCTTGATCTTCACGGCAAAAGCTCTCAGGTCTTCAGCATTAAAGATTCTTACCTGATAGTTCTGAAGTTCTTCACCCTTAATCAGGGACTTGGGAGCATACACATATAGCATGGCAGTCAGATTGGCCGGAGGATCTTCCAAAACGGTCTCGGGGCTATCATCAGCTCCATTCTCTATAACAGGAGTGGGATCTTCCAATGCCCAGTAGTTGCTTTCGATGATAGCGGGAATCCCTGTTCCGTTATAGAAAGCATAGCCCGTTACCGCCAGAACACTGCTGTTCACGACAGTCACAGGATCAGATGCATCATTAACTGTAACAAGTACTGCGGGATTGTCTCCATCTGCCTGTATCACAAGGCCACTGATGTTTACATCGCCACCGGTGATTGTGAGGGCAGCGGCTCCGGCACCTTGTATCACAGGGATTGCATCGGTTTGGGCAGCAAGGTTCACTCCGGCAGGAACAATGAAGTTTCCAACGAAAGTATTATCTGCCAGCAAGACTTCATCACCTTCGACAGCTATATCCAATACACCGGCCAGATCGTCGGAAGTGAAGACTTCGTAAACAGCCTTTGAACCATCATCTTTTTCAAGCACTACAAACTCTGTTTCCGGAGTAGTAGTAGCTGTAGCGTAGAAGGGCATGAAGGCCACGTTATCACTAACGGCGTTTCCGATGCCATCTGTTCCTGTGAAGGGATTGGAGGCATGCTCCGGACCGTATTGGCTACCCCAGTAGTTGCGGGTCAGGTCAAGAGGGCTTCCCTCCAGAGTCTGAGCACCATAGACTGAATTGCCATAAATCCGGTTTTGGATGATAAGATTGTCTTCGGAAGGGCCATAATCCAAGGTGCCCCCGGTATTCAGGCCAACATCGTTGCCTGTGATAGTGTTGTTCTGGATGGTGTTATCACTGCTTCCTTTCAATCTGAGACCAATCTCTGCTCCGGTAAGAGTGTTACCAGTGATAGTTTGGTTGCCACCTCTCCAGAGATGAGCTGCACTCTCAGTAGCTTCAAACTCATTGTTTGTGATAGCGTTGTTATCACAATTGAAGCCGATGAACAAGCCATCTTGGGCTGCTGTAACACAGTTTTCAGAAATGGTATTTTGCACTGAACCAAAAATCTTATCACCTTCTACTTCGGTAAACTTATTCAGGTTTTCCAGAGCGATACCATCGTAAAGAGATGTAGAAACGGTGTTCCCTTCAATAAGTGTGTCGCAGGCATATACCAAGGCTATACCGTAGGCAGTGGCTGTGATACTATTATCTACTATGCTGTTGCCATCCTCACCGTTCTCTTCTCCACTCATACCTAGGATGATACCATTGGTGGAGCTTGTGATGGTGTTTTCACTAACAGTGCAATTGGTCACCATATTGAACAAGCCTCTGCCATCAGACTGATAAGCTGCACCATTGGGATTGCCAATAAGCAAAACCGCTGCTTCGGTTGGTATGGCACCAGTGCCCACTTGACTGATAGTATTGCCACTAACGGTTACATTATCGCAGGAAGGCTCTGCTACTTCATATTGACCGTTTGGTATTCTTAAAAAAGATCATCATTGAATGCTGTTTTACATCTATATTACTGACTTTGGAGATGATACTATTGCCATACTACAATGATTGATCTCGAAGAGGTATTATTATGGAATAGAACCCCACAATCAACTGAGAGTGTTTTGTATTCATTTGCAAGTGATTAGTGGTACAGCCTGGGCTGTTATGATGTCGATTTTCCGGGTGATGGAGGTATAGAGAGCTGGCATACCAAAGCCGCCAAGAACTCCAGTTTAGCACGAGATAAGCTGATTTCCTTCTTCGAAACACACACTCCGGAACCCTCGCTATGTTCTGATGGGCTTCCCAGGCTGGTGTATCGTAGCTCTACGAAGCTACGTCTTTTTCCTCAGAGGATCGGAATCCTCCGTTACTGGGAATCGGGTGTACTCACAGACTTCTCACGGTTCAACTGAATACTAAGTACCCCGGCTCCTCGCCAGCTTTTGGCAGAATTCTATTGACACAGAACCACAGTCTTAAAATAGTGAACATAAGTTCATATCATATTGACCCGGACTGATCAAAAGAAGGAGCTCAGATGCCCAGAAACAAGCTTGTCAGAACTCTGCAGGAATTGCCTGTGGTAAAGGGATTCAAGCCCATGTGGATGCGTGCCAGGTACCATCAGGCGGTGGTGCTGCATCTGGAAGAATATGAAGCCTTGCGTTTGGTGGATTATGAGGGAAAAACCCACGAAGAGACCGCCGCACTTATGAACGTCTCCCGTCCCACGGTCACCCGTATCTACGAATCTGCCCGGAAAAAGCTGGGAACAGCTCTGGTGGAGGGACGCAGCTTCCTGATCGAAGGCGGAGAAATTGAGCTTTCCGGGGAGCACTTCCTCTGTGAAGAATGCCAGAGCAAACTAGTTCAGAAGACGGGTGAAACACCTCCTTCCGAGTGCCCGGAATGCGGCTCCAAGCGCATCATCAGCCTATCGGATTGCTTTCTGAGAGGCTGCCGCAGATGCCGGCGCTGCAGATGAACAGAGATCAGTGAACAAAGAACAGAAAGTGGAAGCGACATCTTGTCGCTTGTTTGTGATCAGGAAACAGATAGAACTTATACCAGAACAATAAAATACAGGAGTACTAAATGAAAGTAGCCATCCCGCTCAGTGGTGGAGAGCTCAGCTCCCACTTTGGACATTGTGAAGCCTTTGCCACCTATACCATCGAAGATGGTAAAGTAACCAAGAAAGAAACCCTCGACCCACCGGTGCATGAGCCCGGATCACATCCCCGTTTTTTACACGAACAAGGCGTGAACGTGGTGATCTCCGGCGGCATGGGCATGAAAGCCCAGGAACTGATGCAGCAGAACCAGATCCGCGTCATTGTGGGAGTATGTGCCCGCCCTCTGGATGAACTGGTCGAGCTCTTTATCAAAGGTGAATTGGAGTCCGGCGACAACCGCTGCGATCACTAATGAAGATTGCCATAGCCAGTGGAAAGGGTGGAACGGGCAAGACCAGCCTGGCGGTGAATCTGGCCCACAAAGCATCCGCCCTCTATCCCTCCCTGCTGCTGGATCTGGACGTGGAAGAGCCCAATGGCAGCATTTTCTTCCCAACCCCGGCCCTGGAACATAAAACCCTCTACCGCAAAGTTCCCGTGTGGAACCGGGAGGCCTGCACTCTCTGCGGTGCTTGTGTCAGCACATGCCGATACAATTCTTTGGTGAAGATCATGGATCAGATTCTGGTGCTCCCGGAGCTCTGTCACGCTTGCTATGCCTGCAGCGAGCTTTGTCCCGCTCAAGCACTTCCCATGCAAGACGAAGAGCTGGGAAGCCTCAGTTCCTTCCGTCTGGAAGCCCTGGACTTCATGGAAGCCAAGCTACGGATCGGCTTGCAACAAGCCACTCCGCTCATAGCTCAAAGCTTGGAACTGGTGCAAAAGTCACACTCCCAGAAAGATTTCTATTTCCTGGATTGCCCTCCCGGAACCTCCTGCCCCATGATCGCCGCCACCAAAACGGCAGATTATGTGATTCTGATCACGGAGCCCAGCCGTTTCGGCATCTGGGATCTGTCTTTGGCGGTGGAAACCATGCGTGAGCTGGGCAAGGATTTTGGTGTGGTCGTAAACCGTTGGGGAACAGCGGGAGAAGGGATTCTGGATTACCTTAAAACAGAGAACGTGGAGCTGCTTGCCACCATCCCGGACGACCGTCGTGTGGCAGAACTGTATTCAAAAGGCAGCCTGATCTACGATAAGGTCCCGGCTTTTGATGCTGCTCTGGAAACCATCCTGACAAAATTAAGGAGCCTCTCATGCGGGAAATAGTAGTGATCTCCGGCAAAGGCGGCACCGGCAAAACCTCTGTGGTCTCTGCTCTGGCTTACGTGGCGCAAAAGAATCTTGTGCTGGCGGATTGTGACGTGGATGCTGCCGATCTGCACCTGATCTTTGAGCCCGATCTGGCAGAGACAGAAGATTTCTTTAGCGGCGTCAAAGCCGTGATCGATCCCGCTTCGTGTACAAACTGCGGAATCTGCGCTTCGCATTGCCGTTTTGATGCCATCAGAGTGGAAAGCGGACAGCACAAGGTAATGAGCTTGGATTGCGAGGGATGCGGCTATTGCTATGAGCTTTGCCCCACCCAAGCCATCAGCCTTCCTCAACAACTGGTGGGACAGTGCTATAGATCCCGCACCAGAATGGGCTTCAGCCTGGTTCACGCCAAGCTGGGCATCGGGGCGGATAACTCCGGCAAGCTTGTGGCAAGAGTGAAAGATTTGGCCAGAAAACAAGCTAAAACGGAGAAGCAGGACTTCATCCTGATTGATGGTTCTCCCGGCATTGGCTGTCCCGTGATAGCTTCTCTTTCCGGAGCTGATCAGGTGCTCTTTGTCACAGAACCCAGTCTCTCGGCTCTATCCGATCTGAAAAGGGTTTGGGAACTCACGGATAAGTTCCAGATTCCTGCCCAATGTGTGATCAATAAAGCCGATATCAACCCGGCAGTTACGGAGGAAATCAAGCTCTTTTTGGCTTCCCAAGGCATTGCACTTGCAGCAGAAATACCCTATGACGGGGATTTTCACACTGCCATTGCTGAAGGGAAAAGCCTCATTGAAATCAATCAATCAAAGTGGAGCCCGGTCTTTGAAAACATCTGGACCGCCTGCTCCCAGGAGAAATCATGAAAATAGCCTTCACAAGCACAGGCACAAGCTGGGAAAGCACCATCGATCCCCGCTTTGGCCGAACTGACTTCCTGCTCCTCTACAACCAAGAGGATGATTCCCTGGAAGCCATAGACAATCGTGATATAAAGAACGTCGAGCACGGTGCCGGACCCAAAACGGCACAACTGATAGCAGACCACGCCCCCGCAATCCTCATCACTGGAAACGGTCCCGGAGGTAATGCCGCATCAGTACTCAAACTGATGAATCTGAAAATATACGTCGGTGCGGGCGGAATGACCGTTCGTGAAGCATATCAGGCTTATCAAAACAATCAACTCAAAGAAGGAGTATAAGATGCCAAATCGTGATGGAACCGGACCTTGGGGCGATGGACGTCCCGGAAGAGGCATGGGACCCTGCGGAAAAGGGCGTGAAGCCCGTTGTGGCAGAGGTTTCGGCAGATGGGGCGGAGGAATCCAGAGACGCATGCGTGGATCATGGATGGCTCCGGCCAGTGATCCCGTCGATGATAGGATTTACAGCTATGACAAAGAGAGTCTCAAAGCCCGTAAAACCGAGCTGGAAGAGCAAATCAAGTGGATTGAAGACAGATTGAACGAGGAATAAATGGAAGATAACAAAGACGCACGCATCAAAGAGAACCTGAGCCGCATCAAACACCGTATTATAGTGATGAGCGGCAAAGGAGGAGTCGGCAAGAGCTTCGTGGCAGTGAATCTGGCCTACGGACTGGCTATGGAAGGCAAGAAAGTTGGAATCCTGGATGTGGATATTCACGGTCCCTCTGTGGCTAAACTTACTGGTATTGAAGGAGTTGGCATCTCCAGCGATCCGGAGACCGGCTTGCCCATGCCCATTAAGGTGCTCTCCAATCTGCATGCCCTCACGGTGGCCTCTCTGATCTCCACTGAGGACAGCGCTCTGATCTGGCGCGGTCCCATGAAGATGGCGTTGATCAAGCAATTCTTCAGCGATTTCCTGTGGCCTGAGCTGGATTATCTGATCATCGATTGCCCTCCCGGAACCGGTGATGAGCCCCTTTCCGTGGTGCAAACTCTGGAGCATATCGATGGTGCCGTGATCGTTACCACCCCTCAGGATGTGGCAATCCTGGATGTGAAGAAATCCGTGGATTTTGCCCACAAACTCAATCTGCCCATCCTCGGTATGATAGAAAATATGAAGTTCTTCCGCTGCCCGGACTGCGGCAAGGTGAGCGAGATCTTCGCAGGTAAAGGCTTGGAAAAGATGATCTTTGACCACAGTCTGGACCTGCTGGCAGAGCTGGAACTGGATCCCATGATTGGGGAATCCTGCGACACCGGCAAAGCCTACATCTACTTCTACAACAAGCAGAAATCTGCCGAATTGCTCAGAGAAGCTGTGCGGAAGATCCTGGTGAAGGTGGAAGAAAACTAGACAGTGATCAGAGAGTGACTAGTGACAAGTAACTAGTGACTAGAGCTGCGCTGCTTCGCTCCTCGGGTTGGAGTTCAAGAGGGCTTCGTGTCTATGACTTTAGATCTGCACTTGATGCCCTCTTGGACTTCAACCCGAGGAGCGAAGCTCTATTCACTAATCACTATTCACTAATCACCCTCTGTTCACTGTTCTCTGATCACTGTTCACTATAAAAAGAAGCCCCGGAACAAATCCGGGGCTTCCCATATCTTGCAGAGGGCTGCCAGGCAGCCTTATCTGCGGTTATTTCATCAGGATCATCTTACGGGTGCTGCTGTACTTACCGGCATACATCTTGTAGAAGTACACACCGCTGGAGACGCCGGAGCCGTTGTTATCGGTTCCGTTCCAAACGATGCTGTAGTTACCGGCAGCTTTCTGATCGTTGACCAAGGTCTTGACCAGCTGTCCGCGAGCATTGTAGATGTTGATGGTTACAGGGCCGTCTGTGGCGAGACTGTAGTTGATGGTGGTTTCCGGATTGAAGGGGTTCGGATAGTTTCCATCAAGGTTAGTCACGATAGCAGGAGCATTCGGGTCGTTGGCATCACCACCAGCTTCGACATAGAAGTCGTCAACGAAGAAGATGAAGGCGTCATTGGACAGGCACTGGATACCGATGCGGATATTTTGATCGGCATAAGCAGCCAGAGAATACTCGTACATT
Organism: Candidatus Cloacimonadota bacterium; assembly: GCA_029567705.1. Lineage (GTDB taxonomy): Bacteria > Cloacimonadota > Cloacimonadia > Cloacimonadales > Cloacimonadaceae > PHBP01. The sequence continues at coordinate 903 of JAKPXC010000112.1, read as the reverse complement.
GTCCAATCGATCGGGGCTTGGATGTAGTTTGCACCGCTGATGATGGTGAAGTTTGTGGGATTGGTTCCACCATTGGAGACGCCGACCTTGAATCTCTCAAGACCGTATTCATCAGTGTGACTCTTGGCCCAGAAGCGAACTAATCCGCCACCAGGTACCATCGGAGTCATCATCCAGTCGTTGTTGGGAGGTGTGGTTGCTGCGAAGCAGGCGGCCATCTTGGCGCCGGCATGAGTTGTAACCGTGGTAAGGGCAGGGGAAGTGGTGCTGGGATTGAAGACTATGAAGGCTTGAGGATCATAGGCATTTTCCCAGGTGGTGCCCGTCATACCATAGGTTCCGCTCATATCCACGTCCACCAGAGTCCAAGGATCGAAGGCGATCGAGAAGTCTGTGTAGGTCTCGAAACCGTCTTCAAGAGCAACCTGGGATACGGGCAGGACGAAGTTCAAGGTAGTGGTCTGACCAGTCACAACCACGACGTTGTTTTGAGTGACGGCAGTGTAGCCGGGAGCAGAAGCTGTGACGCTATGCGTTCCGGCACCGACGGTCAATACATAAGCACCGCTGGCGTTTGTGGTGGCAGTCCATTCACCGCATACCACTGTGGCACCGGCGATACCTTGGTTTGATTGATTGCGAACCAGACCGGCGATGGTGCCGATTTGGGTGAATTTGGTCTGAGTATTTGAGAAGGCGGGGATGGACATGACGTTGCCGGTATAGACAGCTTTTACTGCCCATTTGTAGGTTCCGTCAGGAACATCTGCCCAGCCCATATCCTGCAGGCCGGTAGCTGTGATGGTATTGGGGGTCAGAGATACCCAGGCAGCTTCGTTAGCTTCCTGTCCCTGAAGCAGACGCCAGGCCTTGTAACCCATGAGGGCACGAGGAGGATTGTAG
>JAKPXC010000108.1 GCA_029567705.1 Candidatus Cloacimonadota bacterium | reverse complement strand
TAAATGATGTTTGCCTAGTACATTCATGATTGTCTCCTTTAATCAATACAGATATAATCATAGTTTCAGAGGATCTTTCTAATCTTGAAACCACTTTGTGCATACTGATATGCATCATAATTATACGTCAAGAAATTGATTTATTCGTTATTCCAAGAAGGTTTATTTACGTTGCAACAATTCCACAATCGCAGAAATCCGATTTTTGGGAAACACTCTAAGTACATACTTGGCTATCAGATAGCTCTTTCGTTAGACTAGTTATCCATAACTTACTATAGAATAAACCTTTCCTTAACTGAGGTTAAGGATGGGTTAAGGAATCGTATTAGGAAGCGATTGGCGAGGATGTCTCGTCAACAGCGAAGTAGGCAGCAAAATCGTGCTCTCCAAGCACGTGCAGACGAGGACGTCTGCAATCGGAAGCGTATATGGAAGGCATTAGGATTGATATTGAAAAGACGTTCCGTCATCCTACGGGAGCGACAGATCATAGCGAGGGTGCGTAGCGAAGCGGAGCCCCTCGAAAGAGGCAGGAATAATCTTGAAATGGGAATAACTCTTCCCCTCCCGGGAGAGATGTGCTCTCAGGGGAGGGGAAGAGTTCAGGAGGAATGAGTCGGCACCAAGATTCGGAACGAGGGGCTTCGCTTCGCTACGCACCCTCGCTATGACCTGACGTTAATGTAGAGCTGTCAGGAGTCTCTGCCATATCTGAGTTATCGGGGTCCTCAAAGCTGAACGAAGTGAGGTATTGGGGTGAATTGGCAGCCAAAAGCGAAGTAGCAAAAGCTCTATTAACTACTCACGATTAAGTATTAACTGAGAGGCGTTTCTGCCAAATCGGAGTTTGGCAGCCCAGTTAAGGATGCGAAAGCAGCGAAGCTCTAGTCACTATGTTACTGGTCACTTGTCACGTTCTGTTCACTGACCAATCATCCTGCCAGATCGATTTTCCGGCTCTTGAAGCCATAGCCCAGCACATCGTTCACATCGGTTACGATCATGAAAGCTTTGGGATCGATGTCTTTAACGATATCAGTGAGTTGCGGAACCTGACGCCGGTTCAAAACGCAGAACAGCACGTCGATATCCCGCTTATGGAATCCGCTTTCCCCTTTGAGAAAGGTCACTCCTCTATCCAGCTTATCGAAGATCTCATCGCGGATTTTATCCACTTCCGGACTGATAACATAGACGCCTTTGATCATGGGCAGACCTTCGGAAGTGAGATCGGTGATCTTGGTGGTGATAAAGAGATTCACATAGCCCCAAATGATCAGCTTGGGGTCTTTGAGCATGAGCCCCACGCTCAGGATGATGGCAGTTTCCACCAGCCAATAGCCCATACCGATGGAGAGCCCGGCTTTCTGCTTGATCAATGCCACAGGAATATCCGTGCCACCGGTGGAACCGCGGAAACGGAAGATCAGGCCAATGCCAATACCTAAAAGAACTGAACCTGCTATGGCAGAGAGATATATATCCTGTGGAGGCAGCATGGCATAGATTTGCCTGCCGTTATCCAAAACGTGGGTGTATTGGCTCAGATCCCGAATGATTCCCAGCTTATGAAGAGTGGGAAAAGACAGCAGATCCGTCATAAAAGAAGCTGCCAGCATGCCCCAGAGCGACTTTCCGCCAAATGATCTGCCTATAAAAATGAAACTGACTACAAACAAAGGGATATTAATCAGAATCATGGTGATGCCATAAGGAGCATTGGTGTAATGGTTGATGATCTGGGCTATACCTGCCACACCCCCGGGAGAGATGTTGTAAGGCAGCAAGAACCAACTGTATCCCAACCCAAAGAAGATTGCAGCAAAGACTATCCCAAGAGAGCGAAGCAGTTCTCTTTTGATCTGACGTTTGTTCATAAATGGCATCTTATCGACTCCTTAAGTCTTGACGAATTAGGCACCTGCTTATTTTTGACTCATTGCACTATACTAAGGAAGTTACAATGAAAATAGATCTTAGATTAAACGGCATAAAACACAGTGTGATAGTTCTGGAGGCTCCTCTCACTATCAAAGAGCTGGTTCATCAAGCCGAAATTGATAACAAGTACATACTGTCCTATAAATTAAACCATAGCCTTTATGTCAATGATGAATATCTATTGGAGCACGACACCATGGTGGATGGCATCTCCTGGCAACACCCAGAAGGACTCCGGATATATCAGGATTCTGCCATCTTCGTGATGACAAAAGCGCTTTACAACCTGCTGGGCACACAACACACTCTGGTGGTGGAGCATTCTGTGGGTGATGGTGTTTTCTGCGAAGTCTTCAATTGTCAGACCTGGACGGAAGAAGATTGCTCCCGGCTCACTCAAGAAATGCGTGCCATAGTGGAAGCCAATCTCCCCATCGAAAAGATCGAAGTGCGCCAGGATGAAGCCGTGGATTTGTTCTCCCAAATGGGCAGAAAAGACTTGGTGAAGAATATCAAGTATCACTTCCAACCCAGTGTCTTTATTTACCGTAGCGGAAAGTATTACGACATGTACATCCGTCCTCTGGCTGATCGTACCGGGATGATAGACAAATTTGAGCTGGTCTATCAGTCACCGGGCTTCATCCTGCGTTTCCCCTCCGGTAAGGACTTTGAGATTGCCCAGCCCCTCAAATTACCCAGGAAGATCTTTAGCTTGCATCAGGAACATGATAAGTGGCTGGATATCCTCAGCGTTCACACTATCAACGACATAAACGTGCTGAATGATAACTACGATATTTCGGAATTCATCCTGGTGGAAGAAGCTCTGCACGAGAAAAAGATCGCCGAGATAGCTGCCAACATCGCCAGCAACAAAGCTATTAAACTTATCCTGATCGCAGGACCTTCTTCCAGTGGTAAAACAACTTTTGCCAAGCGATTGGGAGTTCAATTGCAAGCTTCCAAGGCCAAGCCGATCGTGATCGGGATGGATGACTATTTTCATGATCGGGACAAAACCGCCAAGAAAGAGAATGGGGATTATGACTTTGAATCCATCTATGCCATGGATCTGGATTTCCTGAATGAACAGCTCAGTGCCATGCTCAATGGAGAGAGGGTTGACTTGCCGGTTTATGACTTCACCCGGGGCATTCGCCGCAGAAGCAACCGCAGTGTGAAACTGGGAGAAGATAATGTGATCGTGATGGAAGGCATTCACGGCTTGAACGAGCTGCTCACGGAATCCATTCCCAGAGATCGCAAAGCCAAAATCTATATCAGCGCACTCAATCAACTCAATATAGACAATCACAACCGCATCCCCACCACGGATTGCCGCTTGATTCGCCGCATTGTGCGGGATCATCAGTACAGAGGCTACTCTGCCACGGAGACTATTCACCGCTGGCCGGACGTCCGTGAAGGCGAAGAGAAGAACATCTTCCCCTATCAGGAGAATGCTGATTATATGTTCAACAGCAGCCTTACCTATGAACTTGGAGTGCTTAGAAAACACGCCTGGAAGCTCTTGCAAAGGGTTCCCTCCACCAGCTCGAGCTATACCGAAGCTCAGAGGCTACTCCGGCTGCTGAGCTATTGCAATGATATCCCGGATGCGCTGGTGCCTTTCAACTCCATTATTCGGGAGTTTACCAGCGGCAGTATCTTCCGCTACTAGAAGGATGGATAGATGAGCAGAATTCATATCCTCAGCGAAGACGTTCGCAACAAAATCGCCGCAGGCGAAGTGATCGAACGCCCGGCTTCTGTGGTGAAAGAACTGGTGGAAAACTCGCTGGATGCAGGTGCCACCAATATTGTGGTGAGTGTTGACAAAGGCGGAAAGGATTACATCCAGGTTACCGACAACGGCATAGGCATGAGCGAAGAAGATGCCATGCTGGCCTTTGAGCGGCATTCCACCTCCAAGATCAAAACGGTGGAAGATATTATCAGCATCCATTCTCTGGGCTTCAGGGGCGAAGCGCTGCCCAGCATAGCTTCAGTAAGCAGTTTCTCGCTTGTGACCAAGACTGCCGAAGCTGAGATGGCCACCCGGATCGAATATGCCAATGGACGCCTGATAAATGTGAGTAAAACGGCTTCCAATCCCGGCACGACCATTATTGTGAAGGGGCTGTTCAAAAACATCCCGGCCAGAAGGAAGTTTCTGCGTTCCGAATCCGCCGAATTGAAGCATATTCTGAAATACTTTCATTATCAATCTATTATATATCCCCAAGTCTCTTTGAAACTGATCGTGGATGGACGGGAGAAGCTGAATTATGTGAGCACTCCGGAACGGACAGTGCGGATGGCGGACGTCTTTGGTTCGGGCTTTTTCACCGATGATGTGATACCGGTGTTCAACCAAGTGGGAGAGTACTCCGTGGAAGGCTTCATCTTCGGGCTTGAAGATCGCAGCGATAAGATCTTGGATCTGCAGTATGTTTTTGTGAATGGACGCTTTATCAACGACAGGACCATCAAACACGCCGTCAAAGCTGCTTATGAACCCTTCATTCTGAAGACCAGAGTATGGGCCAAGGGAAGCACTCCTCCTTACCTGATCTTTGTGAACGTTCCGCCGGATATGATCGACGTAAACGTCCACCCTACCAAGCAGGAAGTGCGCTTCCGGGAATCTCAGCATGTGCATGGCATGGTGCTTTCCACGCTCCGTGATGCCCTCAAGGGCTATGAGCAGAGGAAGTTCGATGCTGCTCTGCCGAAGTTTGAGTCTGCCCGGGAACCGGGGCAAGCCAGTTTTGCCGAGCGGGAACTTTTCAAATCCAGTGTGGACATCCCGCGTTACAGCAGTTATAAAAAGGAATTTGGCAATCTCTATCAACCTGATCTCTTTAAAGAACCGGAACTGCCTCCTTCCCGTCAAACCATACCGGTATTCAATCAAGAAAAAGCCGAAGACACTGAGCAAATGGATCTGCTTCCGGAAGAACCAAACGATAATGTGAGCTTCAGGTTGATTCAGACTAATGAAGAGGACTACATCAATCCCTGGCAATTGCACAATACCTATATCTTTGTGCAGGTGGAAGATGGCCTTGTGGCAATTGATCAGCATGCAGCGCATGAACGGATTGTCTATGAAAGGCTGCTGCATCGTACTGCCGGGGCTCCGGCTGTGAGACAAAAGCTGATTGTGCCTATCGTGATAGATATTCCAGCCTACATTGCGGGAGAGATCAAGCAGCTATTGGATCAGAACCTGGAGCTTTTGGAAAAGATAGGCTTTGTCCTGAAGAAATTCAGTGGAGATTCTCTGGTGGTGGAAGAGATTCCTGCCGAACTGGGTGATTGGCAGGGCGGCAAGGTTTTTGTGGAAATACTCAAGCAATTGGAAGAAGAACTGGAAGTGAATCCGGATTTCCGGGACAGTATGGCGAAGTCCATTGCCTGCAAGTCCTCCATCAAAGCGGGACACAAGCTGAGCCGCAAGGAAATGCTGAACCTGATCAATGAACTCTTTGCCTGCAAGGTTCCATATTTTTGTCCGCATGGACGTCCGGTGATTATCAAGATGCCCTTGGTGGAGTTTGAAAAGCGCTTTAAGCGTTTGGTATGATACCCGTCGTAATCATTGAAGGGCCTACTGCCTCAGGAAAATCCGCTCTTGCCATGGCTTTGGCGGAGCATCTGGGCAGCCAGATCATCTCTGCAGATTCCCGGCAAGTTTACAAGTATCTGGATATTGGCACAGCCAAGCCGGGGCTGGATGATCGGAAGAGAATTGCACATCATCTGATAGATTTCCTGGAGCCTTCTGAGGCTTATAATGCGGGAGCTTATGTGAAAGATGCCGGGAAGATCTGCTTATCTCTTGATGAACAAGGATTAGTACCTATCATTTGTGGAGGAACCGGGCTCTATATCCGCTCTTTGCTGGAAGGGCTCTGCAAGCTCCCCCCCATCCCCTCAGGCGTGAAAGAGGAACTGCTGGAAGAGCTGGGTAGATCTAGCCTGGCTTGTCTTTATGATGAACTTTGCCAGGTTGATCCCATCTCTGCCGCAAAGATCAGCAGCAATGATAAACAGAGGATTCTGAGGGCTTTAGAGGTCTATCGATTCACCGGAAAAGCCCTCAGTCAGCACTGGCAGGAGCAGAAATCCCAAGAAGCCTACCTGGCTTTTCGCATCCTGATCGCTCCCCCTCGGGAACTTCTCTACACAAGAATTGAGAAGAGGCTGGATCTGATGCTTGAGCAAGGCTTGTTGGATGAAATCCATGGTGTGATGCAGATGGGATACACGGAGTATGATCCGGGCTTGAATAGCGTTGGTTATAAAGAGTTTATCCCCTTCCTGAAGGGAGAGCTCAGCCTCAATGAAGCAATGGTAATAGCCAAGCAACACAGCCGTAATTATGCCAAACGTCAGATTACTTGGTATAGAAAACAGAGTTTTGATTTGACAATCCCATCCTCAGACTTTAATTTATCAGATATAAACAGGTTGCTCTCAGAAAAGCTTGGTGCGTCTGCGAGTTGACAAGTCTTGAGGAACTAGATGCGAATCATTGCAACAGTATATGACACAGACATTACGGAAAGTGACGTCTTACGAGAATGCAGCAGCTTCGTTGTTGGGGACAAAGCTCCTGATCATCTCTTACGCATAACTTCTCTGGCCAAACTGATAGACAGAGCTCTATTATTCAATGAAGCAGTCAGCAAAGGCTTCATCGCCACTGATGAAGAGTATGATGCTCTTCTTATGGATGTGCTGGAAAAGGAATTCGGTGATCAGAAGATAGACGATCATCACGATAAAGCAGCCAGAGGGCTTGATAAACTGCTTCGCTGCCGGATTATCTTGAAGAAATACCTCAGCACTGTCTTCAAGGAAAAGATCAAGATAACTGATGAGCAATTACGTAAGTATTACCTGGAGCAAAAGGAAATCTTCATTCATGGTCCCGAGGTACGTGCATCCCATCTCCTGATCGCCGGAACAGGTGAAGACTCTCTGGCACGTTGCAGAGAAGTCCTGGCACAGATAAAGAGTCCGGGAGATTTTATTAAGCTGAGTGCAGAGTATTCTGAATGTCCCAGCAACTGCAATTGCGGAGACCTGGGTTGGTTCCCCCGTGGCAGGCTCCTGAAAGAGATTGAAGACAAAGCCTTCGAGCTGGAGATAGATCAGATCAGCGAACCTTTCCTCACCCGGCATGGTTACCATTTACTAATGGTTACAGGCAAGCGGGAATCCAGACAGATTGAGTTTGAAGAAATGAAAGAGCTACTCCGCTCACGTCTTACACAAATAGAGATGGAGTATACCTTGGTGAAGCTGGTCAAGAAGCTTCGAGATCAATGTGGTGACGCCATCCAGATACTTGATGAGGAATACAGCTACTAGATACTCAGTTCCAGGCCCGCGTTGAAATCCAATCCACTGGCAGGATATCCGTATTCGAGGGAATAATCCTCATCTGTAACATTCTCCAAACCCACATATACCCTATACTTGCTCCAGCTTCTGCTTAGTTGAAGATCATGCTTCCAATATGCTCCAAGTGTGTGGTAGTATCCCGCAGAATCTGCCGATTGCCTCTCTCCCGTCCATGAACTTGTCTCTATCAAGCTCAATCTCCAGGGTAGACTGATGCTATTCTTCATGATTATGCTGTGCTTGGGACTCTCTGTAAGAATGTAACCGTCCTTCAGCTCATAATCCAGCCAGGCGTAATCCAGTGAGGTCTCCCAAACGGCACCAAAACTTGCCAGGATACTCAGTTCTGCCCCATGGCTTTCATACGAATAGATATTCTCGTATCTGCCTTGGTACAGGTCTATCAGGTCATTAATCCTATTCAAGAAGAGAGTGGCTTCCAGATGAAGATTCATCCCGTTCAGGTTCAGATTGCTCTTGCCGGAGAGTTCCGTCTTGAAGGCTCGCTGTGGAGAAAGCTCCGGATTACCGGTGTTCGTACTGAAAAGCTGCCTCATGGTGGGGCTGGCACTGTTTATCCCCCCGGAAAGAGTTAGAGAAGCAGCAGAACTGCCATAACTCAGGTTGATGGCGGGTTCCGGGATCAGATCAAGGGATTTTCCCAGATCGTAGACACTCAAACCTAGAGAGCTGTTTATTCTGATCTTAGTGCTGTAATCGTAATCAGCCGTTAGGAAAACATTGCCGGTATTCAAGCTGGAGTGCTTCCAGTTCAGGTATCCTGCATTGTCTTTCCTTTTAGAGTTGTGGTTCTCCATCCTGAAGCCGGTGTTCACCACCAATGACGGTGAAGCATTCCAGACCAGACGAGGATTTATCCCCAAAGAACGGCTATCCATCTTGGAATCCAGAGAAAGTACCTGATAGGCTGGATCATTGTATTCCAGATACTGGTCGTAAGAGCTGTCTAAGTAAACAGAACCCAGGAGGGACAGCTCATCTCCCAGGTAGAAGACTCCGTTCAGAGTGCTATAGCTGCGGTACCAATCGTCGTAGACCCGGTAGCGTTGCTCATAGATGGAAGCAGGGACCTTCTTTCTATCCTGGTTGTTATATCCAATGGAGAAGCCCAGCCTGTTTGCCAAACCAAACTCCCTTTCGAGACTGGCCTGGAGATTGTAAGCAGTTTTGGATGCGTTGTTGCGCGGGCCTCCATTCTCAAAAGCCGTTTGCTCAAAAGCATCGGAGAGCACGAAACCATCTGTGTGGCTTCGAGATGCAGAAAGCTTGTACGCCCAGGAACCAAAGTCCCCGCCACTGCTCAGTTCTATCAGATTGGTGTTGTTCCTCTTCATACCCAGCCCCAGCCGAAAGAGGCTATGCTCACTGCCTGGACGGGTTAGAAGGTTCAGGGTTCCACCCAAGGTTCCCACTCCATAAAGGGAAGAACTGGGACCTTTTACGATCATGACACCGGAGATGTCTGAGCCCAGGATGTTGTTAAGATCAACGTTTCCAAAGTACCCACTGGTGAGGGGACGTCCATCGATCATCACTTTCAGATCAGTCTTCCTGAAACCTCTGATGCGGATGGAGCTTTCATCCTTGGTTCCCGTTGTTGCAGAGAGTCCAGGAATTCCGGAGACATAATCGCGCAGGGAGAGCGAAAGACCTTCCTCTCCCTGCACAATTGGTACAAGTTCTGCCGTACCTATGCTTTGCCCGGGCAAATCTGCCACCACTGCTATAGGCTGCAGGGTGTAAGTCTTCAGGCTATCCGGCCGGGTTGCAGTCAATAGAGCACACCCAACCAGAAGAAATGCCAGGACATAGTACGGCTTCAAGCTTTATTCCCCGGTGGGCATTATGGTAGATTCAAAGCCCGTCATGGAAGCAGGTCTGGGAACGATCAGATCTGCCATGTCATGAGCCGCATTGGCAAAGCTGTGTTCTGCAGTGACTGCACCGTAAAGCTGAATTGATTCTACCTTCTTCATCTTCTTCTGATTGTTTGGAATGGTTGCACCCGGGAAGATAGTCCGTTCGGAGTCCAAGAGATAATAGCCCAGGTTTACAACTTCTGCATAGTAGTATTTGTCCGAACCATAGCCGTCATAACACACTATACTGAGAGAATCATAAGCACTCACGCCCTGAAGCAGATCAGAAAGCTTTACTGCGTCTTCCATCACTCCATCCCAGTTTTCGATCTGTTGAACTGGAAGCCCTTTCAGCTCCACCATTTGCTTTCCTCTGCCGGTATTGACGTCTATCTTGCGATAGGCTCTGAATTCAAGGACATCCCTTACCTTATAGGCAGAAGGCAGATCGGCATTGAAGTGCCATACTCTGTTGTTGTCGGTGGGAACCAGGAAGCAATCATTAAAGAGATCCCAATTCAGGTCGTAGCCTGCATTAACGCTCTCGCGGGGACTCCAGCCGTCTGCGGCGATAATCTCGTAAGCAAAGAGATTTCTGAGATCAAGGCTATCCGGAGCGGAATCGACTAGTGCCGCTATCGTGGCTTGATTGATGAATTGGCCTAAACGATAACCATAAACATTGACATCCGTAGGATTGTCATCCTTCTCACTACAGGCAAAGAGCAGTAAGAGAAGAGCAAGTGACAAGAGGACAGAAAGTGTCCGTTTCATTTTACCTCCACTTGGTAGATATTGGAGGCTGGCAGCATGAAAGATTTACTGCCCGCCTTTCCCACAGGAGGCATGGCTGTTTCCGACCATACCCTTTCGGTTTAAGTTCATACCCCTTGGGGCTTAGATCCTCAAACTCGGCGTGAGCCAATTGGGATAGGCTTGGGCTGATTGTCAAGGACGATCTATCAGAAAACGGAAATATTCACCTGATCAGATGAAGATAAATGGTTTAGGAACAAAACTTGCTCATTAGCGAATGAATACTAATACATAGGGAGAAATGAATGAGACAGACAGCAATAATCATAGTGATGCTCCTCTTGGCGAGCATACTGGTAGCCGCTAGTCTTGAAGAGTATCAAACCACAGCAAGTGGACTCCGTGCTGCTATCACGGAATTGCGCGCCGCCCCACTCGTTGAAGACAGCAGCCCCGACAATAACGATGGTTTGGATACCGTATCCTACACCAGCAAGACCTTTGCTTTACCTTACGAGAGCGTCTCGCTCCAGATAAATAGCATGAGTTGGAATGTGTATGACCAGACAGGTACCTTCCTTTATACTGAAGATAGTTTCAGAGAAGGGACAGCTGTTGTGGCCAATAGTTTTACATTTAGGGATATGAGAGGACACACTGTAAAGATCCGAGCCCAGTTTACAGAAGGAAACCTCACCAGAACCCTGAATAGCATAGACTTTTCCATCACCGGCAACAACCCGGTAAGCATCCCGGAAAGCGTCTCCCCTGCCTTTGTGCAGTCTTACAAATCTCTGGCAGATAACTGGGAGACATCCTATCTCCGCTATCTTCCTGTGGGCAGACCCCAGATGCTGATCATTTCCCATGCACCGCTGGCTCCTTATCAACAGGATTACATCAATTGGAGAAAACAGAAAGGCTTTGAAGTCTACGTCCTGAATCGGGCTGATTTAGGTGATAATGTAGATCAGATCAAGGCCGGTATTGCCGCACATTATGCTCAATACAGGCCGGACTACCTCCTTCTATTTGGTGATGTTACCGGCACCTATGCAATTCCCACAGCCTTCTTCCCCTCTCCTGAGTATCAGGAAAACGACGCAGACGACCAGACTTATACTTTATTGGAAGGTGATGACTACTTCCCCGATATGCTGGTGGGTAGGTTCTCCTTTGGCAATATCTCAGAGCTTATAACCATGCTGAACAAGACTGTCAGCTACGAAAAAACCCCTTATATGGATGATGTCACCTGGATGAGGCGAGCCCTCACCGTAGCAGGTAACTTCGCTGAAGGCACCCTGCGTCCCACCACACCGATACACATGTCCAGATGGTTGCGGGACAGGTTGCTCGATTACGGTTATGCCACGGTGGATACCGTTTTTTTCCCGACCACTTTCCCCGGTACTTCCCTGATCCAATCTTCTATCAACCAGGGACTGCAATACATCAGCTACCGCGGCTGGGGGGATGCCAACGGTTGGCACTATCCATCCTTCCATAACCCTGATCTTGACGTCACTTTCAACGGAGCCAAGATGCCCATAGTCTTTTCTATCGTTTGTAACACGGGAGATTTCGCAAACATAAACGTCAACCCCTGTTTCGGCGAAAAGTGGATGAGAATGGGAACAACTGCTGCTCCAGGTGGAGCTATTGCCTTTGTGGGCCCATCTGATCTGCACACCAAGACCAGGCTGAACAATTCCATCTCCTCAGGGGCTTTCAGAGCCATCCTGGATTACGATGTACGAATCTTCGGATCCAGCATTCTGGAAGGTAAGATCGAGCTCTATAAGAACTTCCCTAACGACCTGGCTCCCGATCAATATGTGCCTTTCTACTTCCACGTTTACAATTTGCTTAGTGATCCGGCTCTGAACATGTGGTCTCTGGTACCCGAAACGATTCCTGAATCAGTGTTTGTAAACGGACTTACCTATCCCCAAAGCGCCACTCATATCCAGATCAACGCCACAGGTCTGGATGGAGCTATCATCACTGCTACGAAAGACGGCCAGAACTACAGCTACGCCAAAGTGGAAAACGGCATTGGCCTGATCAGCATTGATCCTGCCCAAACAGGTGAACTGATAGTTACCATCAGCAAACAGGATATGGTTCCATTGCAGAGAACCCTCACTGTCACTGAAGCAGCAGCCTTATCCCTGAACAGTATAAATGTAGCTCCTCAAGGCACGAATTACACTCTCACAGGCTTCCTGCGCAACAATACCACCGGCAGCCTTACAGATATCTTTGTGGAAGCCGAATGCTACAATACAGAAATGGTGAACTTCGTTTCCAGCACATGGAGCATTGAAAACCTGGCTGCCAATACTCAGACTGAGTTTAGCTTTGGCGTAAACATCAGCGAATTTGTTAATCCCAGAGTTCCCTTGGTTTTCCGCCTGAAGGTGAAACGCAATAACCAGGTGATCAGCACACATTTATATTCTTACACACCTCTGAATGCCCAGTTTACCGTTCTAAACCACACCGGAGTGCTCCCTCTGGGACAGAACAGCCCCATCAGCTTTGAGATCAAGAACACAGGCACTAAAGCCCTGACCAACGCCAGCTTGATTATCAGCTCGCTTACCAATGCTGCAGTTGTCAGTACCACACCCATCCAGATCGGAGCTTTTGCGATTGGAGAGACCAAGACAATCAATACCAGCATCCAGGTACAGAGCGACACATATAATGGCAGAAGCATACCATTACATTTCCAAATGAATGGACATAATGTGTTCTTCCCCTCCAATTCATACTCAGTTGTGGCAGGAACTCCTTCCTCGACTGATCCCACCGGGCCCTGCAGTTATGGATACTTCGCTTATGACAGCACCGACCAGGGATATCCTCAAGCACCGGTGTACAACTGGATTGAGATCGATCCTCTCCTGGGAGGCCAGGCAGAAATCTTCCCCGTTAAAGACGATGGTTCCAGAATTGTGAACCTTCCTTTCCAATTCCGCTACTTTGGAATAGATTACGACCAGATCACCATCTGCAGCAATGGCTGGCTATCCTTTGGCCCCACTGATATGTTCGACTTCTACAATCATTATATCCCTGCCGCTTTAGGACCCTATGCCATGGTTGCAGGATATTGGGATGACCTCAAAGGCGAGAGAACTGGAACCGATGGAGATGGCAACGGCATCTATGACGATATGCGTGTGCTATATTGGCACGATCAGGCCAACAACCGCTACATTGTGCAGTGGAGTGATGCTTACAATCAATACAACGTTGATTCTGAAGACCCCTCTCTTGAGAAGTTCCAGATTATCCTCTATCCCAGAGCCGGTCAGGATGGAGACATCGTGATTCAGTACCACACAGTGGACAATCCCGGAATCACTACAAACTACTGCACAGTAGGCATTGAAAATCACCTGCAGTTGGATGGCCTCACTTATACCCACGGCAATCAATACCCCATCACATCCGCCCTCCTGCAGAACAACTTGGCCATCAAATTTACTACCACACCGCCTGATACTTACGTGGCAAATTCCGATGCTCAGATCACTCCGCAGTTCCTTCTGAATCAGAACTATCCCAATCCCTTCAACCCCAGCACCACGATCAGCTTCCACAGTCCTGTCGCAGGGCAGGTTCAGTTGGTCATCTCGAACCTCAGAGGACAGGTCGTGAGAACTCTTCTGAATGGTGATGTGGCAAGCGGAGACCATAGCCTGGTTTGGAACGGCAAAGATGATAACGGCAATAGCGTTAGCTCCGGTATCTACTTCTACAAACTGCAAGTAGCTGGCCAGACCTTGACCCGCAAAATGCTCATGATGAAGTAACCAGTACATAATCATACATGAAAAGCCTCACAGTTGTGGGGCTTTTCTTTTGTAACCTGCTTGTTTTCCTGTCAGATAGGACGCCTAATCGATAACTTACTATAGGATAAGCGTTTCCTTAACTGAGGTTAAGGATGGGTTAAGGAATCGTATTAGGAAGCCATTAGTTAGAGACTAAAAATATCTGGACAAAAAGCAGAAGGTATCCTCTGCTGGTATTGGGAGGTAAGTATGACTTACAAAGTAGTATTGATCAAGATTGACCACCGCAGCACAGAGGCAGGTAAGGTGCAAAGCATCCTGACCGAGTATGGCTGCAGCATCAAAGTCAGATTGGGCCTGCACGAGGTTTCCAAGGAGTTTTGTGCCAACGACGGTTTGATCGTTTTGGAAGTTGATGGTGCTGATATCGCCGTAATGATTGAACAGCTCAATGCCATCGAATACGTCCAGGCCAAGCTGATAGAGATGTAAAGCTCTACCCTGTTATGCGTTCAGAGCCGTTCCTTTTGGGGACGGCTCTCTTGCTTTAAAGGATCGCTACTGCTTCCATTGGTACTTGCCCAGGCTACCCCGAACAGCGTAGTAAATGAACTGCAAAGGGAAAAGCAGAATCTGCACGGGATAAAGCATCAGAAGCCGGATCTGCCCGGACCGAAGCAGTATTGATGCAGACAGGAACAACTCAATGCCTGTCTTCAGAAGAATCCAGGCTCCAGTCTCCCAGGGAGCAAAGATCAGGGCGTAGTAGAAGCTGATGAAATAGAGAAATATATATGCTGCCAGCAGCTTGAGCCACAAAGGGAAGTAGCGGAACTTGGAAGCTCTGCGGATATTGGTGTGATGATGGGCTTTCCGGCTGGTTCCATCATAAGATATCACTTGCAGATCAGCTTCGGCTGAAAAGTGGGCTTCACGAATATGGGGCATCATCTTCATCAGCAGCAGATCATCATCGCCGCTGCGAATATGCCCGATGCCCCCAAAACCCCCGCTCTTCAGAAACAGGCTTTTACGATAGGCATGATTGCAGGCACTGCTGGTGATGGGCCTCCGGAAATACAAACCTGCTGCAGCCAGAGCGTAGTAGATACTGCGTTCAAAATTCTTCAGCCTGAAGCTGCTTCCTCCGTCTGTTCGTTTGATCAGCGAGTAAGAAAGCAGATAGTCTGTCTTATCAGTAAAGTTGCGGCTGATTGCCTTCAGCCATCCTGTCGGAACCTCGCAATCCGCATCCGTGAAGACCAGAAGATCATTAGTGGCAGTTTCTATCCCTTTCTGGAGGGCTGCTTTCTTGCCGGTCAATCCTTGGAGACTATCCTGAAAGTCGATTATTTTCATGGGAAGAATTGCTTTGTATTGAGCGATAATCTCAAGACTGTTATCGGTGGAATGGTCACTAACGAGTACTATCTCAAACAAGTCTCGGGGATAATCCAGGGCTGCCAGAGACCCAAGCAGACGGGGAAGATTCTCTGCTTCATTGCGTGCAGCTATGATCACGCTGATGGATTGGAGAGAAGCCATCTGGGGCTTTTTCCTGCCTAGCATCAAGCCCAAAGTACCCAGGCCCAGAAAAGCCGAGTACAAGAACGTGGCTACAGGAAATAATAGGCTGGGAAACAACTTAGCTCTGAATCAAACGGGACTTGGTGAGCTCGAGATACTCCTGAATGCCGGGGTTCTCAGCTTTCAGATCATCCAGGCTTTTCCGTTTGATTTGTACCGTTTGGGGGGCTTCCGTTTCCATCAGCTCCAGTTCTAATCTGATGGCTTTGCCAAAGAGTTCTTTCAGGATGGATTCCACCAGTTCTTTACTCTTATTCAGGGGTGTATAGTAGGTGAGACCTCTGATCTGAAGCTTGAAACTGCACTCTTTTACTTCTATGATCTGGGCTTGGCTCAGCGAAATGGGAACGATACCGGTCCCTGCTTTCTTGACCTTGGCAATAAGCCTGGGCCAGACCTGTTTCAGGCTCGCTTCATTGAATTCCGGGCAAGCTTCCAGAGCTTCAGGTTCGGGAGGAAGCTCTTGAACTGGCTGTTCTGCTGGCTTGTTGTAGACCGGTTTGGAAACAGGATCTGCCATTACTCTGGATTGCACCGGGGCAGGTTGTGAAGCACCTGATATCTTGATACTATCGAGTTTGGTGATGATTTGGGAGATCTCGTTCATCTCATCCATGCGGCTCAGTTTGATCAGCACAACTTCCAGGATGAGCTGAGGATTGGTGCTGCTGCGGATATCCTGTTTGCATTGCATCAGAGCGCTAATGATATAGAGTAGCTCAGAACGGCTGAATTGTGCCGAGATCTCGTCGTAGAGAGGATATTCGTCCTTGCTGATCTCACTGGGAGAGATTCCCACCTGCCGGAGAAGAACAATCCTTAGGAAGTCCATGAAATTATTCAGGAATTCCTGCAATTCTGTTCCTTGTTCAAAGACTTTTTGTATCTCCATGATCAAACTTTGGCTTTCGTTATTCCGTATGTTTTGCAGTAAGCCTTTGAAGACCTGATTGGGCAAGAGACCGAAGATCTCGCGCACTTTGTCGATGGTCACCTCGTTCATGCAGTAGGAAAGCACTTGATCCATCAGGGACAAAGCATCTCTAAGGCCGCCATCGGCTTTTCTGGCAATCAGGAAGATGGATTCATCATCTATGGAAACATGCTCTTCAGCAGCCAGTTCTTTAATGCGTTTGACAATGGAATCAACCGGGATGCGCTTGAAATCGTAGCGTTGGCAACGGGAGATGATTGTGGGTGGAACCTTGTGGGGCTCAGTGGTGGCAAAGATGAAGACAACGTTTTCCGGAGGTTCTTCCAGAGTTTTAAGCAGGGCGTTAAAAGCACTCTTGGAGAGCATATGCACTTCGTCGATGATATATATTTTGTAATTGGAGTGAGCTGGAGGATACATCAGCTCTTCTTGCAGCTCGCGGATATCATCCACCCCGTTGTTTGAAGCTCCGTCTATCTCTATCACATCCGTGGAAGTGCTGGAGGTGATCTCCACACAGTTTGAACACACATTGCAGGGTGTGGTGGTGGGACCTTTTTCGCAATTCAAGCTCTTGGCCAGGATTCTGGCAAGGGAAGTCTTCCCCACTCCACGAGGTCCGTTGAACAAATAGGCGTGGTTCACCCTGTTGCTGTTTATCGCATTAATCAGGATGTCTGTAACGTGCTCCTGAGCGTAGACCTCTGCGAAGGTCTGGGGTCTGTACTTTCTGGCAAGGACTATATAACTCATATCTTCTCCACTGACATCCTTTTTACCCAAGCTGTTTTGCGCAAGTATTTTCTTCTGGACAGAAAAACCACAGGTGGGAAACTATGGAAAAGATAATCTTATGAAGGAGTCATTATGAAGTTGGACGGAAAAGTCGTGGTTGCCCAAGGTGGCGGACCTACTGCTGTAATCAACCAATCTTTGGTGGGAGTTGCGCTTGAATCCAGAAAGTTTTCCCAGGTAACGAGGGTTTATGGTGCTTTGCACGGAGTTCAGGGCATTATCAACGAGGAGTTTGTGGATCTTACCCAAGAGACCACTCATAATCTGGAACAGATTGCCGAAACCCCCTCTTCTGCTCTGATGTCCACCCGTGATAAACCGGATGAGACTTACTGCAAGGAGATCTTTAAGGTGCTGAAAGCCCATGATGTCCGCTACTTCTTCTATATTGGAGGCAATGACTCTGCCGATACGGTGAGAATCGTTAATGAGCAGGCACAACAGGCTGATTATGAGTTCCGGGCAATTCACATCCCGAAGACAATAGATAACGATCTGGTCTTGAACGATCACACACCGGGTTATGGTTCAGCAGCCAGGTTTGTTGCTTCGGCTTTCACTGGAGTGAATCTGGATAACAGAGCGCTTCCGGGAGTCTATATAGGGGTTGTGATGGGAAGGCATGCCGGCTTCCTGACGGCTGCCTCAGCTCTGGCTCAAAAGTACCCGGATGATGGGCCACACCTCATTTATATGCCAGAACGTCCCTTCCATCGGGAGAAATTCCTTACAGACGTCCATGAAGTCTATAACAAGTATGGAAGATGCGTGATAGCCGTCTCGGAAGGTATAGTGGACGAGCACGGTGTACCTATGATGACCAAGCTGGCGACTAATGTTGAGACAGATGCTCATGGCAACGTGCAGCTCTCCGGAACTGGGATGCTGGGAGACCTGCTTTCCGACCTGATTCGGGATAAGCTCCACATCAAGCGTGTACGAAGCGATACCTTTGGATACCTGCAGAGATCTTTCATGGGCTGTGTCTCCGATGTAGATCAAAGAGAAGCCCGTGAAGTGGGAGAGCGCGCAGCACATTATGCTATCTGGTATAACTTGGACGGTTCCATCTCTATACAAAGAACTGGCTTCTATTCTGTGAATTACCAATTGGAAAAGCTCACCGATGTGGCACGAAAGACGCGCCATATGCCCGATGAATATATAAACAGCGCCGGAAATGGCATCACCGATGATTTCAAGTTCTATCTCCGTCCCTTGATTGGATCAGGCTTCCCTGTGAGCCACAGGTTAAGGGCTCCAAGAGTGGCCAAACTTTTGGATGGAAACACTTGACAAGTAACAGAGCCTTTTTAAGCATGTCCGTAAATACAAAATACACACATGGAGGAACGAAATGACTTTTCATGATTTCATGGCAAAGGTCAAAGCGAAGAATCCGGGTGAGCCCGAATTCTTACAAGCAGTACAAGAAGTTGTCGAAACTATTTGGGAAGCTTATGAAAGCAACCCCCGCTTCGTAAAAGCTAACGTTCTTGAACGTATAGTTGAACCGGAACGCGTGATCATCTTCCGCGTCCCTTGGATGGATGACAAAGGTGAAGTGCATGTAAACCGTGGTTATCGTGTGCAGTTCAATAGCGCAATTGGTCCTTACAAGGGCGGACTCCGCTTCCATCCCAGTGTGAACCTTTCCATCCTGAAGTTCTTGGGATTTGAGCAAATCTTCAAGAACAGCCTTACAACCCTGCCCATGGGCGGTGGTAAAGGTGGTAGTGACTTTGATGCCAAGGGTCGCAGTGATGCTGAAATCATGAGATTCTGCCAAGCCTTCATGGCTGAGCTCTTCCGCCATATAGGTGCCGATACGGACGTCCCTGCCGGTGATATCGGTGTGGGTGGCCGTGAGATTGGATACATGTTTGGTATGTACAAGAAGCTTGCCAACGAGTTCACAGGTGTGTTCACCGGTAAGGGTCTTAACTGGGGCGGAAGCCTCGTGCGTCCTGAAGCCACAGGATTTGGTGCCACCTATTTTGCCGAAGAAATGCTCAAGACCAAGGGTATGAGCTTTGCAGGCAAGAGAGTCGCCCTTTCCGGCTTCGGAAACGTTGCTTGGGGCGCTGCTCAAAAGGTCACTGAACTGGGCGGAAAAGTTGTGACGATCTCCGGTCCTGATGGCTACATCTATGATGAAGAAGGCCTCAACGCCGAAAAGATCAATTACCTTCTCGAGCTTCGTGCTTCGAATAACGACCGCGTCAGCGATTATGCCGACGTCTTCAAGAATGCCAAGTTCTTCGCCGGAAAGCGTCCTTGGGAAGTTCCCGTTGATGTCGCCATGCCTTGCGCCACTCAGAACGAGCTCGGTGCTGAAGATGCCAAGGCTCTCGTCAAGAACGGCTGTATCTGCGTCTGCGAAGGTGCAAATATGCCTTGCGTGCCAGAAGCCGTCGAAATCTTCCAAGCCGCCAAAATCCTCTTTGCTCCCGGAAAAGCTGCCAACGCCGGTGGTGTTGCCACCAGCGGTCTGGAGATGACTCAGAACTCCATGCGTCTGAACTGGAACAGAGAAGAAGTGGACGAGAAGCTTCACAGCATCATGAGAAACATCCATGAAGCCTGCCGCAAGAACGGTACTGACAAAGATGGTTATACCAACTATGTCAAAGGTGCCAACATCGCCGGCTTCCTCAAAGTCGCCAATGCCATGTGCGATCAGGGACTTGTCTAAACCACAAGCTATCATATACAGAAGCCGCGGGTCACAAACCTGCGGCTTTTTCATTCTATGCTTGACACAAAGCCTTAAGCCTTCACTATTGCAAAATCACAAAAGCCTCCAGGAGAAACCATGAATCCATTTATGAAGATAGTAGCCATAGCCGGCTTGATGATACTGCTGCTGATCACAGCCTGCACAGAAGAAGACCTGATCACCAATCCTCCGGATATTAATCCCACCAACACAGATTGGGACGTCAGTTTCCAATATGGAGATGTCGAAGATAAGACTGATGTGACTATTCTCTTTTCTGCCATCTATCTACATTCAAATCACGATTCTCTCTCTCCTGATGATTCAGCTTCCCTTTACATCGATGGGGTAGAGTACCCTATGGTGGCCTTTTTGGGAGCTACAAGCGGAGTATGGATTGGTTCAGCAGTATTCGACACCACGATTCCCCACACGTTTGTTTTCACCTACAATGACCAGGTAAAAGCAGAGACAGTCATGAAGCTTCCCTCCATGCCGGTAGTTCAGTTCCCCTCCTCATTTGATCCCTCTATTGGTACCCAGTTTTCCTGGGAACTGAGCAGCAACAGCCAGTATCAGTTTGCCGGTGCTGATTCTTACAATCATTATACAGAGGACACAGATGAGTATTCTGCCAATCTCAGCCCCTCGTCCCGAAGCTTCACCGTTCCTGCCAATGCTGTTACAGACCTGGGCCAGGGAACAGAATACACTTTATCGATCGGAGAGATGAACTACAAAAGAGAAGGAAAGATCAGCTTCTCGGGTTATGCTATTTCCAGCGCTAGATATGGATTTCTCGGTGAGGAGAAAGCCCTGCAAAAGCTTCTGGGCAGACCCTTCAACAGGCTAAGCTCTTTTTCCCAGCACCAAATCGCCCATGCGAACAGGTAAGCTTATAGATATAGAATGCCGTTGTGGAGAGCATCTCTTCCGCTATTTTAAAGCCGGAAAAGGCAGGCTGATCAAGCTAATGATTGCCCGGATTACCGAAGATAAAGTCGGTTTAGCCGGAGCAGAAACTTTTTCCCGTCCGCTTTGCCCCAAATGCCAAAAAGAGCTTGGCATCATCATGATGATCCATGGAGAACCTGCCCTGAAGCTCAATCAGGGCACGATTCAAAGCATCAGAATCTAATTAGCCAGCCGTATGCCTACTGGCCTGTGATCCGATATCTGAGAAGTGTAATTCGTCCAGCTCCCGTACCACTTTTCCACCTGTATCGCTTTACAGACGGCTCCCCCGGCTTGGAAACCATCATAGAGCTCATTGGTAATCAAGACATGATCAATGATGCTATTGGAATTGGGATAAGATACCGTATCAAAGCTCGGATTCAAAGCGATAGGCATGGTGGCAAAGCGATATTCTTCCGGACGATCCAGAAAGACGGTAAAGACGTTATACTCCACCGGTTCCTGAATCTGATCGTTCATATCTCCCAGCACCACGACCTTCTCGTTGGAAAGTTCTGTACTGATATACTGATGTAAGAGCTGGCAAGCCAGACGGCGGCGCACCTCATCATCCCAATCGTCCATCTCGTCTATGTAGTTATCCCCATAAGCCTTCAGATGGTTGTTTATGACATAGTAGTCATTACCCCGCCAATTGGCTTTGAGAATGTATGGAGCCCGGGGAAAAGGATTTGTTTGATTCTCGTAGATAGTGTAAACGGTATCTATCTCCACAGCATCACTTCTATACACAAAAGCCAAACGGTAACTGGTCGTAGCTGAATAGACAAATGTTCTATAACCCGGTATCATGGTGCTGAGAGTCTGAAACGCTGAGAAATCGTTAATCTCCTGAAGAGCGATAATATCCGCCTTGGTTCTGGGAATAATCTGCGCCAGCGCTTCTAGCGTGGCAGAGCCCTGCCAGGGAAATTCCCTCAGGTTCCAGGTAACAATATCAAGGCTGTTATCTGTACCAAACAGTAGAGCATCATTATCATCCGGATCGTTATCCAGATCTGTATTGGTTCCGCATGCTGCCAGCAAGAAAAGCAGCAGCATGAGGAGAGCAAGCTTGATTCTATTCTTCATAATTCATTCTCCAAAAGAGACTCACCAAAATCAAGCCGGACTTTTTTGTCAATAAGGTAGTTGCGCTCCTTTATGAACATCATACCAGAATTGTGTTGTTTCTGACTAAGGCCATGATTCACCTCTCCTCTATGGCTTCCTAATACGATTCCTTAACCCATCCTTAACCTCAGTTAAGGAAAGGCTTATCCTGCTATAAGTTATCGATTGAGAACAGAATGAATAGGCTATCAATTTGAAACGCAGGCAGTTCCGTACTTCTAACTTGAGACTCGGTAGATTTTTCACATATGGAGCAGCTACTTTTCTACAGCCCGAAGAAAATCAGAGTAAAAAACCATGCCGGGGATAAGTTTCCTTGACAGAAAGTGCAGATAATAGAAAATGGTGGGGTTGTTGGTGGTATGTAATATTATAAGAGGTTTATAAGATTGGATACCATAGACTCCAAGGCTTTGTCTGAGAACTTAGAGATCACTAAAGTCTTGCAAATCGAGATGGATGAAGAGGCTTTGCAGATCTTGGAACTCAGCAAAAGTTTCTTCGGAATCAACCAAAGAGCCAGGCAGTTTCTTGAGGAACTCTTCCATCCCTTTGTCAATCCCGAGATCTGTCGGGATCTGATGCGGCAATGTGTGCTGGGAGATCTCTGGTTCTTTGCTGAGCACCAGGAGTCCTCTCGCTTAATAACAGCCTTTATCTCTTACTACGACAAGCTTTGGCAGGTATCTGCCAGTTCCGGAACAGCTAAAAAGCTGATCGAAGACTTGCTGGAATTTATCCAAGCCTTGATCTCGTATCCTACAATACTGATTGGGCATTATGACAAGATCCTGTCGATGTTGAAAGCCTGGAGGGAAAAAGCTCCGCAGCTATTTGTGGAAGAGAGTTCGCAGCTTAAGCGCTCGCTTCTGAAAACAACCGAATTGGTAAAGTCAGAAGCTACAATGCTCTTCCTAAAAGAAGTACTTCAGAGTAATCTCCAGTTTTGGAAGGATACTGCAAGTCTGGAGCTTTGGCAGGCAGAACTAGGCGAAAGCTCACCCTTGGATAATTCTTATCCTGAGCTCGAAAGAGAGCTGAGTAACTATAATCTGGCCGATGTTCCGGCCTTTAGCGAATTTGCCAACCGATATCGGGATTTGATTCCCGAGATCAAGAACCCGGTCAACCGTATACATTTTATCATCTATCTATTGTCTCTACCCGGAATGCTTAATCTGATGGATCACCTGCTCTGGGATCTGAACCGCCAGATTGCCGGGCTTTTCAACCAACTCGAACGCAATGAACAGAGCCAGCTTCTGAGCTCGGTGTTCCAGACCCTGAAAAGTCTGCAATCCAGCCATCCCGGGATTGTGCTGGACTGCATGGATACCATCGCCAAAGCTATTCTGACCGGTAACGATCCGGCTTTGACCAAAGAACTGATGCAGTTCATAGTGGATTTAGGCTTCTGTGCTCCCGGTGAGATGAGTATAGATAAGAATTGGCAGATCGTGGTGGATAAAAACCATGTGAAACACTTGCGGATCATGCTTGAATTGATAGCGCTTGATCCTCAACATAACAAGGATTTGCTGGCCTTCACCGTGATCAATCTCACTCGGGAGGGAGTCTTTATCGCCGATACTGATTTCTTTCAAAAGGATGTGTCTGCTTTCCTGAATTCCAAACTGAAGCCGATCTATGTGCAGTGTAAACATCTGTTAAAGCTGTTCCCCGTCTTTTACAATGAGATAGGAGCAGAGGGAGAGATTCGGGACACCAGCACAAGCTTGGATGAGCTCTGTCAGAGAGAAGACAGGCTGATTCATTTCTTAAGAAAACAGATACATACGGAAAGCAACAATACCCACATCATGCTGATTGAGAGGATCCTGCAATACTGGATCGATCTGAATCCCGAGCCTTTGAAAGGACTGCTGCCTTTGGACGTTTGGGATTATGTCTCTTCACCGGATAAGATTACCATAAGCCAAAGCAAGGCTACCAGAGCCTTTCTGGAGAGTTTGGACCTCACGACCGAACAACTTCTGACGCTTTCCTGGCAAAAAGTGGAAAGCCTCTTTCCAAAAGACCAGAACGATATCTGGCTGAAGCGTTTGCGTCACCTGGCATACTGCCACTTCCTGCTTAAAGACAAGTATAATCTGGATCCATATGATATTGTGAAGTTTTTAGCCAGGTATCCTTTCTTCAAAGTGAAAGAACAGAATCGCCTGCGTATGAGTCTGATACGCAGGGATTATGACAGCTCCATCCGCCAAATGTTGAACTACATCGGTCTGCTCAATGCCATAGTGCTGGATCCAAAGCCCAGTGAAGCTTGGGAAAACATCTACTATAAACGCCATATCGCTGCAGGCATCCCCTCTATGTATGGCAGCTACAAGGAACCCAAACTGGAAGCTATGGGCATGATCTTCCGCCTGGAAAACGTGATTCGTCGTCTCTTTGAGAATAGTATTAAGCAGATTAACTTGGAATATATCAATGGCAAGACCCTGAAGCGGATCATTCGGATTCTGGAGCTTTACGACTATGCCATGCGCCAGGAAAGAGTAACCAGCGATGCTTTTGGTTCTGCTTTGGAGATGCTGATTTCGTTGGAGCGCAATCGTAATGCTGCTCTGGATCAATATATGGATATCTTCAAGCTGCTCAAGGATAGCGTGAACGAAATTATAAACGAGTATTACTATAGGTTCTACGATCCGGAACTGAGACAGATGTTTAAGCATGAGGACAACCGCGCATCCCAAGAGAAGTTTGCCGAGGAGTTCTATCGTGAACTGCTCAGTAAATCCTTCCTCGTTCAAGGCCTGGATGGCTTCATTACTCAGGTCTTGGAGAGCCTATCCACTATGACTGTACTCTTCAGCCCCCAGGATGTGCAGAAGCTGATGAATTATGATCCGGATACTATCTTCTTCCACTTGAGCTCCAAGAACTCACGAATAGAAAACCAGGTACTGCTTGGTTCCAAGGCTTTTTACCTAAAGCGCATGCACCAGTATGAATTCCCCATCCCCACCGGTTTTGTCATTACTACCGATCTCTTCAGAAACCGGGATATCGTTAATAAGCACCCGGATATCTCCTCTGAATTTGACAGATTGCTCAGTGAGAACTTGGAAAGGCTGGAAGAACAAACCGGGCTCAAATATGGGGATCCCTCCAGACCACTTCTGCTTTCTGTGAGATCAGGAGCTCCCATGAGTTTACCCGGAGCAATGGATACATTCCTGAACATAGGACTGACAGACGAGATCACGCAGGGCTTGTCCAGGATGCCAAACTATGGCTGGACGGCTTGGGATTGTTACCGTCGCCTGATCCAAAGCTGGGGTATGGCTCATGGCATTCCCAGGGATGAGTTTGATCAGGTGATGCTGGATCACAAGCAACGCTACAACGTTGCTCAGAAGACTCAGTTTAGCGATGAGCAAATGCGCATTATGGTGGAGGATTACAAGGCCGTGCTATGCGTTCACGGAGTGGCTTTGGAACAAAATCCCTTCCGTCAGGTTTATGTGGCTATCTCCCATGTATTGGATAGCTGGAATACAGAGCGCGCCAGGCTATATCGCGCCAAACTTCATATATCGGAACATTGGGGTACTGCTGTGAT
Organism: Candidatus Cloacimonadota bacterium; assembly: GCA_029567705.1. Classification (GTDB taxonomy): domain Bacteria; phylum Cloacimonadota; class Cloacimonadia; order Cloacimonadales; family Cloacimonadaceae; genus PHBP01. Next base: position 17,224 of record JAKPXC010000108.1, on the reverse strand, counting down.
CGTGCAGAAAATGGTAATGGGAAACATCTCCCTGGAAAGCGGAAGCGGAGTTCTCTTCACCTACGCAGATTGGAACCAGGAACCGGGTATCTGTCTCAATGGAGACTTCACCATCTGCAGTCAGGGTGAGGATGTTGTGGCAGGTTTGGTGCACACCCTCCCCATCTCAGAAGCTCAAAGAGAGCACAGCAGTTCTGCAGATACCTCTCTGGAAAAGGATTTCCCTGCTATCTATCATCGTTTGCTTAGAATAGCCAATCAGTTGATTCACGAGAAGGACTATCCACACCAAGAGATTGAATTCACCTTTGAAGGTAAGGGTGAAGAACAGCTCTACATTCTGCAGACTCGTAACCAGGTGATTCAGAAAGTCCCAGACTATCAGGTACTGGGTGCTGATAGCGACTCACTTAATCTGCTGGCCTCAGGTATAGGTATTGGAAAAGGAGCCCTCAACGGGATTATTGTAATGTCCGCTCTGGATATTCAACGATATAAAGGCAGCCATGAGACCCTGATCCTGGTGAGACCGGATACAGCTCCGGACGATATACCTCTGCTATTTGAGTGTCAGGGATTGCTTACTTCCCGCGGGGGAGTTACTTCCCATGCCGCAGTAACTGCCACCCGCCTGGGTTTGATAGGTATTGTTAACTGCCGTGATCTGGTCGTTCTGGATTCTCAAGCCCTCTGTACCATTGGAGGGACTATCCTGAGAGCAGGGGACAAGATATCCCTGGACGCCACCGGAGGGAACATCTATCTGGGACACTATCCGCTGCATAGCGTTCACTACTATAAATAACGATAAAAGAATAAAAGGAGATCAGAACCATGAATCTGAGCTTGCGTAACAAGAAATTACTGGGCATCAATGGCTTGGGAAGGATCGGAAAACTTTTGCTTTGGAACCAGATCCATCTGAAGAATTACGAAGGGATCATTGTGAATTGCGGACGTGAGCTTGGCACCAGCCTGGACGACCTGATTCAGGTGATTGAAACGGATAGCACCTACGGCTCTATCCATAAGTTTCTCTATGGAGTGGTTGGTCCCAAGGCGGAGATCAAGATCCTGGACAAAGAGACTCCCATCCTACAGATCGATGGTGTCTATGTGAAGATATTGAGAAAAGCCCGTGATCCCAAGGATATCAACTGGCTGGACGAAGGTGTGAAGATAGTGGTGGATTGCACGGGAACCTTCCTTGATCCCCTGCCAACCACAGAATCCGGCAAAGCCTGCCTGCGCGGACACCTGGAAGCAGGAGCCATCAAAGTGATCTGCAGCGCTCCCTTCAAGGCTAAAGCAGGTATTCCGGCTGATGCCAAGACCATGATCTACGGCATTAATCATTTGGAGTTTAATCCCCGCGAGCATCATATAATCTCCGCAGCTTCCTGCACTACCACCGGTTTGTCGTATATGATCAAACCTCTTCTGGAGAATCAGGAAACCTCCCGAATAGTGACGGCTTCCATGAGCACTATTCATTCTGCCACCAATACCCAGTCCATCCTGGATAGCGTACCAAAAGCCTCAGCCACAGACCTGCGTAAGACCAGAAGTGTGATGAATAATATCATCCTTTCCACCACTGGAGTTACCAAAGCCTTGGAACAAGTGATACCTCAGGTGAAAAGCATTGGCTTTATGGCAGATAGCGTAAGAATCCCCACCAGTACAGTTTCTTTAATCAACCTTAACGTCACTTTCTATACCCAGCTTAACGAACTGGGTGAACCTCTGATCAACCGCCATCTGATCAATGATGTCTATGCCAAAGCTGCCAATGGACCGCATAAAGACCTCTTGGTCTTCAGCACCCGGCAGAATGTCTCGGCGGACTTGATCGGAAGCATGGCCGCTGTTACTATCGAGGCTCACGAGACCCATACCCGTACAGGCTTTATCAGTTTCCCGCCCGAGGTTCTGGCTACTCAAGGGATTGTGACGGATAAGACTGTGGAAATGCCCGTCACCCATGCCAAAATATTCGGCTGGTATGATAACGAGCTGGGGTCCTACGTGAACTGCCTGTCCCGTCTGTGCAACTACATCCATGATAAGAGTGTCTGATAGCAAGACACAATAGAAAAAAAACGAGCTCGTGTTATAGCAGAGACTCTAGAAGCAATAGTAAAGGCGGATTGAATGATTAACCAGCATTCAATCCGCCTTTTATATTAAGTTTAGTCTTGGGATTTTATGAGGCTGGCCAGTAGATATTAGCACTCCAGCATTACGTCTGCTAAGTTTCTGCTTGACACGAAATCCACCTCCGTTAGCTTATCTCCATAACTAAGATTTAACTATCAAGGAGAATATTATGGCTGACAAAAAGCTGGAAAAGGGTGCTCTCAGCATTCACACTGAGAACATCTTCCCCATCATCAAGAAATGGCTGTATTCCCAGCATGACATATTCTTGAGGGAATTGGTCTCAAATGCAGTTGACGCCATTAACAAGAGAAAGTATGCAGACGAAGGCTTCAAAGCGGAAGATATGAAGATCACCGTGAAGCTGGATAAAAAGAAGAAAACTCTGCAGGTAGTCGATACCGGTATTGGCATGACCGACGAAGAAATCCGCAAGTATATCAATCAGATAGCCTTCTCCGGAGCAGAAGAATTTATCAACAAGTTTAAGGACGTTCAATCCAATATCATCGGTCACTTTGGTCTGGGATTCTACTCCTCCTTTATGGTCGCCTCCAAGGTCACAATCGACTCTCTATCCTACGCCGAAGGTTCAGAACCCGCTTTCTGGGAATGCGATGGCTCCACAGATTACAGCCTGGGTAAAGGCAAACGCAAGGAAGTAGGTACCACCATCACCATCCACTTCAGCGAAGAAGCCGAAGAATACAACGACGAAGGCAAGATCAAGGAGATCCTGGAACGTTACTGCAACTTCATGCCTGTGCCCATCTTCTTTGACGATAAAGAAGTGAATCAGAAGGAAGCATTATGGAATAGAAACCCTAAAGATCTAACTTCTGAAGACTACATCAAGTTCTACAAGGATATGTTCCATGACTATATGGATCCGGTGTTCTGGATTCATCTCAATGTGGATTTCCCCTTCAATCTCAAGGGTATCCTCTATTTTCCCAAGCTACGCAACGACATTGACATCTACAAGGGACAGGTTCGCCTCTTCTGCAACAACGTTTATGTGGCAGAAAATCTGGAAGACCTGCTACCCGACTTCTTACTGCTCCTCAAGGGAGGCATAGATATCCCGGACATCCCGCTCAATGTGAGCCGGAGCTTCCTGCAGAACGATAAGCAGGTGCAGAAGATCAGCAAGTACATCATCAAGAAGGTAGCCGACCACTTCAACGAGACCTTCAAAGAAGACCGCAAGAAGTATGAAGAGTATTGGGAAGATATAAACACCTTCATCAAATACGGTATGCTCAGAGACGAGGATTTCTTTGAATCCATGAAAGATAAAGTAGTCTTTAAAACCGCAAGTGGAGACTACGTGACGGTTGAAGAATACAAGCTGCGTAATCAGAGCACCGAAGAAAAGACCAAGATCTGGTATGCTTCCAGTGAAGACACTCAGGTGAGTTTCCTTAACCTGATGAAAGAACAGGGATTGGAAGTAGTTTACCAGAACTCTCCTTTGGATACGCATCTTTTCCAACAACTTGAGATGAAGCTGGAGAATATTGAGTTCATCCGGGTGGATAGCGAACTCAACGATGTGCTCTTAAACAAAGAGAAAACTGAACTGGTCGATCGTGAAAACCGTACTGACAGCGATAAGCTTAAAGAAATCTTCGACAAAGCCCTGAATCCAGAGATTGAGGCTTCCTTCAGTGAGGAAAGTTTGAAGGAATTCTTTAAGAAGCATCCCACTGCAGCCACGGTCTTCCCAGCTTATCAGCACCAGGAAGACGGCAGCACTAAGATCAAACCCTACGATATTCCTGCCGAGAAACGCCAGGAACTGGGTGATGCAGCCATGAAAGAGCTCTGGGATCACATCTATACTGATCTGAAGATAGAGGTGAAGAGCTTGAAGACCAAAGATATTCCTGCCATGATCGTCTTTAACGAACACATGCGCCGCTGGCACGATATGGAGATGCTAAATCGCCGTCAGGATGGCGATATGCTAAAGTTTCACACTCTGATCGTGAACCAGGAAAGTCCTGTGGTACAGAAGATACGCGACCTCTCCGCAGAAGGGAAGCAGGAAGAAGTGAACACCTTATGCAGCTATCTGCACGACCTGTCTCTTTTAGAACAGAAGCCCTTTAGCGGCAAGGAACTAAAGGCCTTCGTGGAGAAAGCCAACCGGATACTGCAGTATATAAACTAAGCGATAAAGGTGGATGCGATCATCATCTGGATTTCAGCGATGATCTTGTTCACTGAGTGAGCTATCAAATCCATTGATCTTAGGAGCTCTAGGCGCTCACAATGCGTTTGGAGCTCCTCTTTTGTAAAGACTTTATCCAGCAGGTCGCATACACATAGCAGGGAGATCAATACGATGTCCTTCTGCTCTGGAGCAGCACCTTGCAGAACTACGGCTTTGATTCTGCTGAGAATCTCCTGTTCTTCTCTGTTGTTGATTACTGGGTATCTGCGATGATTGAAGAGCCAGAACACCTTCTCCTCCTTCATCTCAACTACACCCTTTTGCTTCAGGCTCTCCAGAAGTTTGTCCCGCAGATTAGGAATCGCATTATAAACCATTCGGATCAAATCGGCAGTATCACAAGAGCTATCCGGGGAGGTTAGCAGCCCCAGTATCTCATCCAGAATCCGGTCTCCAGTTGCTTCTGTAGAACTGACGAAGAGGTTTTGCTGATCAACATCTATGCGTTCCAGAATTGCCAGATTCATAAACACAGCACCTACAAGGGCAAGATTGAAATTGACGTCGGTCATTCTGTAGAAACTGCCGGTGGTATCGTCCAGAGCCAGCAGGATCAGGTCTTCAGCCAAGTTTAGCATGGGTCTCTCCTCTTCTTTCATACAGGTTAAAACTTAATTCATATCCGGAACTTGAGCTTTGCGTCTCATAGCTGGTGAGAAGCCACTCTTCTTCATTATACGGGGGGAAATAGGTATCTCCCTCAAACTCATGTTCTATCCTTGTGATATACATCTTGCAGGCCAAGGGAAGAAACTGTTCAAATACCCCTGCACCGCCAATGATGAAGTTCTCGTTAGGGCTCTGTTGTGAAACCAGCCAGGATTCCAGCTCCGCAATGCTGTGTTGAACAATAACGCCCGGATAACTGAAGCCAAGGTCATTAGTGAGGACGATATTGGTTCTTTCATCCAGGGCCTTGCCAATTGAGAGCCAGGTTTTTCTTCCCATGATGACATTCTGATTCAAGGTTCTGGTGCGGAAATAAGCCAGATCCTCCGTGATACGCCAAGGAAGATGGTTCCTGGCACCTATCAAACGATTTCTATCCATGGCCACGATAATGGAATAATCCTGCATCAGTATTTCCCGGCTGAAAAGAATGTCTTCACTTTGGGCATGTTTGATTCTTTGGCTTCTTTTAGGCTACCCTGGAAGATAAGCTTACCACTATCTAAAAAGATGATTCTATCCGCAATCCTATGAATAGAAGCCAGTTCGTGCGTCACTATCAACATGGTCATTTTGAGCTGATTCTTGAGATCCAGGAGCAGTTCATCCAGAGTGGCTGAAGTCTGAGGGTCAAGACCTGCAGAAGGTTCATCACAGAAGAGTATGAGTGGGTCCATAATGATAGCCCGAGCCAAGGCAGCCCTTTTCTTCATACCTCCGGAAAGCTCTGAAGGCAGAAGGTTGATAGCATGATCTAGATGCACCAGAGAGAGCTTGACCCTTACCATCTTCTCGATGATTGATTTACTCAGCTTGGTGTGCTGCTCCAAGGGAATTGCAATGTTATCAAATACCGGGATGGAATTGATGAGTGCACCGTTTTGAAACAGAACACCAGTCTTGAGCAGTATCTTGTAGAAGTCCTGCTCCTCCATGTTTAGCACTTCCTCACCCCAGTATCTGACCGAACCGGCTTTGGCAGGCTCCAAGCGCAGGATATTGCGTAATAGAGTGGTCTTCCCGCAGCCACTGGTACCAAGGATAACCGTTACCTGATTGGCAGGGATGTCCACGTTTACATCGGAGAGAATCTGGTGCTCGCCATAGGCAGCATCCAACCCTCTTACTTCTATTACCGCATTCTTGCTCATATATACAACAAACTAAAAATGGCGTCAATCACAATCACAGTGAAGATGGAAGTCACCACTGCCATGGTTGTGGCTTTTCCCACTCCCTCGGCTCCACCTTTGACCTGGAAACCGTAATGAGAGCCAACTACCACAATCACCCAAGCAAAGACAGTGCTCTTGATATAGGTGATAAGTATATCCTTAAAAACCAGAATTCTCAGGGATCGGGTCAAGAATACTACCGGACTAAGCTCCAGCATGCCAATTCCTATGATGGCACCACCAATCATGGCAAAGAGGATAGAGAAGAATACCAGAATCGGCATGACGATGGTTATGCCATGTATCTTTGGAACTATAGTATAACGAAGCGGATTCAGGGCCATGGCCTTGAGAGCGTCCAGCTCTTCGGTCACCTTCATGGTGGCAACCTCTGAGGCAATGGAGCTTCCGCTTCTTCCTGCAACGATTATTGCTGTCACCAAAGAAGCCATCTCGCGTACCATGGTTATAGAAAGTAGATCTGGCAGGAACACATTGGCACCGAAGGTCTTGAGTTGAAGTCCCGATTGCAAAGATAAGATAAAACCAATGATAAATGATAACAGCGCTACGATCGGAAAGGCTGCCGCTCCCAATTGATAGGCTGCTACACTCAGAGAACCCTTACGGGCACTGGTGTGATCAAATATACCCACCACCGACCAATATGCAAGCTCTGATGCCAGTATTAACACAACCCAAAAAGAATTGAGGGTATCAAGCAGGCTCTGGCCGATTGTTTCAAAGAAACCCGGCATCCTGGGTTGTTCCTGAATAGCAAGACCCGAGGAGCTGAAGGTCTCGATGATCGACTGCTGAAGCTCACTTGCGCCTTCTATGAGCACCAGTCTACCACTCTGCACAAGCATCTCCTGCATCTCGTCCAAAAGTGCCACACCGGCAGAATCCAGGTCTGTGAGGCCGGAGATGTTTATTGAGCTTACTTCTGCCTGTCTGAGTTCCTTCTTGAGGGCTGCGTAAACTGCCGGTATCTGAGCGGCGATGAGTTCCCCACTCAAGATCAGACTGCTTTGCTTCCTATGATACTCAAGCATGGATCAATAAAAGAGTGAAAGCCTCAGGAACGAGCTGTAGTCGTACAACACATAATCATTGTTGGCTGTATCATAACGGATATTGGCTTTCAGATCCAGAGATATGTTTCTGAATAGACGGATGTTCAGCCTGTTATCACTTTCATACTTCACTTTGTTATCTCTATCACCTATCATGGGAAAGAGAACGTCGAATGAGGAATTGATACTGAACAAGCCAAAGAGATTCAAAGCCGACAGGATAAAGGTGCTCTCGATGCCCGTGGCGATATTGTCGTCGTCTTCCTTGTAAACATCATACTCCAGAGTATCATTTATGGCATAACTAACGCGGTCAAAAGTAAAGGAACGCCTGTTCAAATCCTGCTGCCAACCGTAACCGCCCCGGATACTCATGGATACTTTTGGACTCAGCACAAAGCGATAGGTTACCCCCATTCCTTCCTTAAGCCGTAGAGGAAACAAGGCAATTCTGGAGCGCATGGAAGATTGCTCCTGGCTCACTGAAAGAGTATCTCCATCCCTATCAATCATCACAACATTGCGCGGATTGGAGAAGTTCAATATCTCATCGAAGAGATGGGTATTCAGATCAGCTCTTCCATAGAATCCAAAGTTCCTCAGAAGACGATCGTTTCTAAAAGGTGTGAAGAGCACTGTATTCTTAAGACTAAGGCCATCCTGCGAGATACGGAAGTCGTTCCCCGTGCTGAGACTCATCCCCAAGTCATAAAGGCTTCTGAGGTTGTACTCAAAATAGTCTTGGTTCAAGTTAATGTTGTTCTCAAACTGGGCATTGAGGGTGAAGCTGTTAATGGGATCTTCCTGAGCAGTGGAGTTCTTTTGGCTGAGGCTGATATTAGTATGAACAGCTCCACGGTGTATACTGCTGCTTTTACCCAGGATGCCATCTTCATTCAGGACTCCAGCTCCCACCATGAAGTTCCTTTCTCCAGCCGGATTCACGACTATGGTGAGAACTTGGCTCTGTCCCTGATACAGCTTTAAGGTAGTGAAGTCCTTCAGGTCAGTCCAGGAGCCTCCCCCCAGCTTAACCATATAGTGTCCGGCCGGTAGAATCCAGGTCTTATCCAGCTCTCCGATGGATTCATCATCCAGGCTGTATCCTTGAGAATAGAGCTCATAGGCCAGCTCATCCTCGTCTCTGCTGAAGATATCATAACCCATCCGAACCCGATTCCTGCCTTCATCAATAATCATTACCCGGAGCTCAGACCAGTAGGAATTGTCCACCACGGTTCTCATCCTGGCTCGGATGTTTACGGGGATACTGATATCCTGGTTCTCACCCACTACAACCGTGTAGTCTCCTACCTCAAGCTGAACGGGTTGCCCGATAAGAGCATTCATGCGTTCCACCATAGTATGCTCAGAATCGTACTTGTAAATCGTATAATAGTATTCCGGATGCTCTCCTGTACTGAGGTTTAGCATCAATTCACCCATCTCGGGAGCTGCCGTTTCCGCTTCAATGGCCTCATAATAGAAACGGGCAGCAGGGCTGGCATAACGTGTGCCTGTGCCGGAAATAGCTTCTCTGCCTTCAAACAGCATGATCGTCCGGGCAGCAAAGATATCTGTCTCCTGCATGATCATCTCATTGAAGACCTGTACCAGATACACAATGCTATTATCTGTCAAAGGACGGCTGGTCTCTGCTTTATGCGTGAGCAGAACTCTCTGGCTGGCGCTGTCTCTGAGATAGAACTCCATGGAAAGGTAAGCTGAGGGATGAGTTCCTTCCCTCTTCTCCAGATTCAGTATGCTGGTCTCAAGGTAGTGGCTGGGATTCTGCACACCAATATCACGATCGGTCTTGCGAAAGATATTATAAGCCCTTAGGCGTTGAGTGATGAGGTTGGGCACGGATTCAGACAGTCTGGTGGCCCAGAGATCATTCTGCAGATAACGGATACGGTAGTTGTTTTCCTTCACCACAATCTGGTTTCGGCTGTAGGCCCTGGATACTGATGTATCCCAGACCTCCAGTGCTTCAGCCTGAGGCGTCCTCTGTTTCAGGTTCTCCCGCTCTGTAGCCTTGAGGTAATCCAGCACATAGTAATTCGTCTCCACCCGGGCTATTCTGCCAAAACAACCACCTAAGACCAGAGGCAGTAATACGAGAAGATACAGCGAAACATGTTTAATCATCTTTATCATAGGACTAATTACCTCTCAAGAGAATAGAAGGTGTGTCCGAGATTTGCCGGGAGAAGTCGTTTAGATTCTCGGATGCTTCCCGCAGAGATTCCAGAGTCTCAAAGATGTTTGACCGGCTACGGATCAGCGTTCTGTCCAGGTTGCCGATCAAGCTTCCCGCCCGGTTTATCGTGAGAGTCAGCTCAGATAACAGGTCTCTGGTCTCCATATCATTCAGTTTATTTGATAGCACAGCGATGTTACTGAGGATACGGTCAAAATCCTCCGACATAAGGATCTGATTCACTCTTTCCAGAGAGCTGTTGATGCTGCCACTGAGGGTAGCAATATCACGGGTTGTGCTCAAGATAAGCTCATCACTGTGAGTGCCCAAGGTGTTCACCTGTGTTCTTGTATCTGCCAGCAGCAGGTTTGTCTGATTGGTTATCTCATCTATACTTTCGTTCAAATTCATGGTCAGGCTTTCCACGTCCCTGGTCAGGCTTCTGGCCAGAAGCTCAATACTTGCCCTGGTGGTAAGGCTGATACTATCCAGAGCCGTTGCAGCAGAACCGGAAATCGTCTCAATAGACTGGGTTGAAGAGCTGGTCAGCTCATTCATGCTCAAGCTGAGTTGATCAGCCAATTGGCCAAATTTCTCGCTGGCTTCTCCCGTGATTTGGGCAGCGTTCTCTGAGATTGTGGTGATGGAGCTTACAGTCTGGGTTAGATTCTGCCTGGTATCACGGATCAGGAGACTGGTTTGATTCAAGATCTCAGCCAAGTTTCTGCGGTTTTCTTCATTGGTCATGCTGTTCAGGTTGGCAGTTAGTTCGTCAATCTTATCCGCAATGGAGCCGGCTTTATCGGATATACTATCCAGCATGGTTGTGCCGGCCTTGATATAGCCTCCCTGTTTCAGCATCGGTGAGGCATTGGTCCCGCCTTTCAGCTCGACAGCTTTCACTCCGGTGATACCCACAAAGATCAGCACGGCTCCAGTATCTTCTTTGATGGGAGTGCCTTTATCCAGAGACAAAGTGAGTATGATCTTGGTGATGTCCTTGGGATTGATCTTGATGGCCTCAACCCGTCCCACCATGATACCATTGTAGCGAACTTCCCCTCCCACCTGCAGGCCGGATACGGAGAAGTTCTCAAACTCCACATAGTAGATATCCCGTTTATCCAAGAGTTTATCCCCCGCCACGGCAATCACGAAGATCAAGCCCAGAATCAGACCTATGCTCAGAAAGATCCCGAGCCGGACCTTTACCGCTCGGCTAACCATAAGCTATCTCCACTACAGATTGATCTGTCCACTAATGACTCCTTTCTTGATAACGCTGGGGCCGGCGGCTATCACCTGAACCCTGCCCTCACAGATCACCTCATCCTCAAAACTGATATCGCCTTCCAGCTTGAGCTCAGAACATGCCACCAGAGAGGGCACACCCTTGGAAAAACGAGCTCTCATCTGCTCGATCTTGCCATAGAAGCGATCATCCAGTTCCAGCTTCGGAACAGCGTTTACACCCCGCTTAAGTACAATCTGATACTGATCGTTCAGTTCATAGAGATCAGACCAAATCGCCAGCAGATCGCTCGTCTTTTTCACCGGAGCAAAACGGGATCTTGGCACTACCAGCGCTTTGGATTTGCCAAACACACTAATTGCAGAGCCCATCGCCGTCTCCAATTGATACACCGGGGTACCATCCACCACTTTGGGATTTACAATCAGCGGTAGCAGCAGCACTCCATCTCCGGAGATAAGCTGCCACTGTAATGCCTTCAGGTCTATCCAGAGGTTATTGGTATTGAAATACCGGTAGTAGTTTATATCCTGAAACTGCTCCAGATCCTCCGGCGGACACTGAGCTATCTCCCGAAGCAGCAATTGCCCCGTTTTATCCTCACAGAGATGACCGCCCTTTTTATCGTTGACGCTACGGTCGCAAACCTCCATCAGGAAGCTCAGATCATTCTTCTCCATATAGTTCGGAATGGCTGTATCGATCGTTGCGCCCAGATTATCTGCATTGGATACAAAAGCATATCTATAACCTTGATCAATCAACCTATCCAGCAGATGATCCTTACTGATCGATGCATAGAGATCCCCATGCCCGGGAGGATTCCAGCCCTTATCCTTATCACTGGATTCATAGGGCTGCAGATTATCCTGTCGTATCCTGGGGAATTTGTTTTGCACAAAAGAGATAGGGATGTTTTGTTTGCTCAGATCGGGGTACTTGCTTAAGTATTTCAGAGTGTCTTCCTCGGTCACATAACTATTCATCAGCAAGAGCAGAACATCATAACCGCTTTGCGCCCGAAGAGTGAGCACCTGCCGTGAAATGATATCCAGAAAGTTCATATTGCCTTTGACAGGAAGCAGAGATTTGGCCTGAGTTAATCCCATGGAGGTTCCCAAGCCGCCATTGAGCTTTATCACCACAACTTTCTTCAAGATATCAGTTCTGGCAAGGTCCTTGATCTGGTTGTAATCCACCAGATTATCCACAGATGGAGGCCGGATCTCTCCGGAAGCTATCATTCCCTTTTCTCCGGCTGCAAAGCTGTCGTAATATGAGCCGAAAGTGCGTATCAAGGCTTCATCGAGACCTTCTGACTTCATCAATTTGCTAAACTGATTCTGCATACTGCTCCTCACTCGAATATGGATTTAAGCCACTGCTCGTCGATCGGTTCGGGAACAGTGATGTGTCCTTCTTCTTCATGTTTATGGTTCCAGTCTTGAACGGTTTTCACAGAATTGGGATTCCGTGCCCAGTTTCTGCGAGCCACTCCGCCCATCACATCCCAGGACAGGGCAGACCGCACCACATTATCCATTCGTTCACTGCCATCCAGAACAATACCGTTACCGCCATTGATGGAGCGTCCTATCCCCACTCCTCCCCCATTGGAAAGCACCACCAGGCTCATCCCTCTGGCCACATTGCCGGCAAAACAATGCGTAGCCATATCAGCCATGAGGTTGGAACCATCTTTGATATTGGCAGTTTCCCGGAAGGGTGAATCCGTGCCGGAAACATCGTGGTGATCACGTCCCAGCATCACCGGGCCGATTTCTCCCTTGCGAATCATCTCATTAAACTTGAGAGCTATCCGAACTCTACCTTCTTCATCGGCATACAATATTCTGGCCTTGGTGCCCACCACCAGCTTATTCTCTTCGGCACTGCTGATCCAATGATAGTTATCTCTGTCCATAGCGTTACGATTGGGATCTATCAGAGCTTTGGCAGCCATATCCGTCTTGTGCAGATCTTCATCTTTTCGAGAGAGACAAACCCAGCGGAAGGGACCATAGCCATAATCGAAACATAGCGGCCCCATGATATCTTCCACATAGGAAGGCCAGATAAAGCCATCATTTGTGTTTACACCATTAATAGCAATCTCCGACACACCAGCATCAAAGATGGAAGCCATAAAGCTATTGCCATAATCCCAGAAATACGAGCCCTTGTGCGTGAGGCTCTTGATCACCCGGTAATGACGCCTGAGGGATTCATCCACTTTGGTTTTAAAGGTTGAAAGATCATGAGCGATCAGTTCTCTGCCCTGCTCAAAACTGAGCCCAGCGGGAGTGTATCCTCCCTCGTAGACGGCATGGCAGGAGGTCTGATCCGAGATCAATTCCGCCTTGATATCGTGCCGATCTACATATTCCAGCAGATCAACAATATTGCCATGATAGGCTATGGAAACTGGCTTGCCGCTTATCCGATATTCATCCACCCAGCCAAAGATTTCATCCAGTTTATCGGAAACTTTGGATACCCAGCCCTGGCTGTGCCGGGTCTGAATCCGGCTGTAGTCCACCTCGGCTATCACTCCGATGCCTCCGGCTATCTCCACGGCTTTGGATTGAGCACCGCTCATTCCTCCCAAACCACTGGAGATGAAGAGAATCCCGCTCAGGTCTTTATCCTGAGGTATTCCAAGATACTTTCTACCGGCATTGAGCAGCGTGATATAGGTGCCATGAACAATACCTTGCGGGCCGATGTACATCCAGCCCCCGGCTGTCATTTGTCCATAATTTGCCACTCCCAAAGCAGTAAGCCGCTTGAAATCATCGGGATTATCCCATTTACCCACGACCAGTCCATTGGTGGAGATTACCCGGGGAGATTCCGGTCTGGAAGGAAAGAGTCCTAATGGATGCCCGGAGGATACTACCAGGGTTTGATCATCACGAATCACACTGAGATACTGCATGATCAATCTGTATTGCATCCAGTTCTGACAAACCTGCCCGGTCTCTCCGTAGGTAACCAATTCGTAAGGATAGAGAGCAATATCAAAATCCAGATTATTGTCTATCATCACCTGCAAGGCACGACCGGCTGTAGTGCCTTCATACTCATCTATTGGCTTGCCGTAGATTCTTCCCTGGGGACGGAAGCGGTAACCGTAGATGCGCCCCATAGTCTTCAATTCCTGCATAAACTCCGGAGCCAGCTTCTCGTGAAGCTCCTTAGGTATGTAGCGCAGAGCATTCTTGACAGCTTGAATCATTTCGGCGGGGCTCAGATTCAAACCTCTATCCGGAGCCCTGCGGATACCGGGTTCAAAAACGGGATCGGGCGGTAACACGCTCGAGATTCCAATTCTTTTTGTCTCTGACATTTTTTAATCCTTTACTTATTCATGAGCAATCCATCTCCACAGCACCTAAAAGAACACTCTCCGGCAGTCTAAAATAGTGCTGCTATTGTGTCAAGCACAAAGTCCACCCTATGTTTCAGCCAATAAACCATAGATAAGGAACCTCAGGAACGGCTTAACCCACGAAGTGCCCCTTATCCCAATATATAGTATCGGAATATCCTGCTTTCCACTGCTTGAAAGAACCAAAGATATGGCTCCCTCTACTATTTATACGTGGACACTTTCCTCCGAATTTGGACACTTTTCTGTGGAATCTTTTCCTCAGGCGCAGAACTTACTATTTTTCAGGAGTTTATTGGAACAGATATTCTTTCAGATCAGACGCTCAAGGTGGGATAAACCTGAAGACAAGTCAGACGATCGCCCCCCCAAAATAAAAGAAGCCCCGATCTCTCAGGGCTTCTTTTCAATATGTAAAGCCACGGCAAACAGCCATTCTGTGGACATAATAATCAATAACATCACACATACCAGCGCAATATCTCATTGTTTCATCGAGTCCTCCTAAATTCTTTAATATATCGGCATAGAAGTATACTTTAGAGCCATCCCAAGTGGGGGCAAGCATGATAATACTGCACACGTCAACTCCCGCATTTGATCCTATAACAATGCTCTTCTGGTGAGTGTCCAGATCGTATCTGTAAATCTGCTGATCATCAAAATAAAATACGAGGTTTGCATCTTTACAGGTCTTGATCGGGCTTCGCGAGTAATGCTCATTCACATAACCGAGATTATAACGAGCGTAGTTTTGGAGATCTATAGCCATAGCGTAGGACTTGGTTGATTGAATATATTTAGTAATCAGATAGCGTTGGTCAGCGCTTGTTTCAAACATATTTTTATAGCTTGGCAGATAAGATAAATGCAGAGTATAGGTAGAGTCCTCCAAGCTGACGCTTCCTAAGCCGTCCCTGTTCTCAAGGATCATTCTATTCAATGTGGTCATTAGCATTGTTTTATACGATGCTGGAAACCACATATTTGAATATATGTATTTTAGGACGTTATCTCGTAAGTCTATGTAAGCTCCAACAATTCCTGACTCTCTCCCTTTACATGGGTATGATCTCATGGTTATACATTGCTCATCATCAGATAATAACGGTTCTGCATATCTATAGTTAACCGGCGTTTCTGTGATTTTGAACACCTCACCGGTGGACAGTTTAAGTTTATAAATATCTCTGCTTGCGTCAAAATAGGCCGTGCCACCATCTCTTGTAAATTCAAGCTGAGGTTTATCGAACAAGACAAGATTATCCGGTGTAATCTGTTCAACCCTGATCGTATCTGTCTCCGAGATCCAGAGCTTGCTCCCATAGAAGATGATCCGATTGTCCTTGGTCATGTAGATGTCCACTAATCCAGGGGTGTTGAAAGGTGATTTCATGATTTTTCTGAAACCTGTTCCATCTGCATTGATGCTGCAAAGCCAGGGCTCAGGACGCGGATATTCTGGTTCAGTCGGCCAACATGATCCCAACAATAACGCCAGACCCATTAACACTGCTATATAAAATAAGCTTTTCATCTCTTCCTCCTACCTGTCAACTCTATAAAAATCACTTACTTGGTATTTACTTTGTTTCACCAGACCTGCATTACCTTCAAAAAGCTCAGGATTATCCAGATAAACAGCCATAAATTTGGCAGGCAAGAGTTTGGGCACCGATTCCGAGAAATAGACTTTGCTTAGTTCCTGCACAGCTTGTCTGACCTGAGGGGTAATGCCTTCCACAACCGGGATATCAAGAGCTCTCACCAGACAATCAATGCTTGATCTTCCAGTCGAGAAGGTCTCCCTTTGAGCCAAACTCGTAAACAGAGGTTTTGAGATGCTTTGCGGTAATGTGTGAGTACTTGTTCCGAAGTTTTGACTCTTTATAGTCTGCATTCTGGTTTCCACTTCTGAAGACGAAAGCAATGCTGGCCTTTGCTCGATCCCATCCTCATCAAATCCCCAATACTCCAGCAAGATGTTACTCTGAAGATCTATTCGGTAATATAGCGTGTTTCCTTCAAATTGCTCCATGACAGTAACAACAATGCCATTTCGCTCCTGCACCATCAAGCTGCATTGTTCGGGTTCCTCTCCCTGTGAATGGTGATCAGAAATCTCGTATTGAACAAAATCCCCGGCTTGCAGATCGCTGCCAAATCGATAAGGAAAAGTTGATTGCACATAAGCAAGCATATCCCTTTGTGCTTCATATTCAGATTGAGATTCTTCTTCATCAGCGGTAGCCCACCCCATCGTGCACCAGCTCAACAGAAGGATACATGATACAAGTACTGTGAAACGGCATTTGTCCATCTTTCAACTCCTAACTTTTATGACTTTATCATTCCCGCAATAGTTAAAATGATTGTCAATAACTATTTTCCTCTCTAATGGTTGGATTTCTTGGCACGTAGGATATCTCGGCTTGTCGGAGTTCAACATGGCATTCCCAACTATAAGAGTATAGACCATATCTAGACGCCATGTTGGACTTACATCCAGCACGGAGTGAAGCTGAGGCCCTTCTCCATGATAAATACTCCCAATTCCTGCCTATACACCAGATCATAGCGAGGGTGCGTAGCGCAGCGATGTTCCTCGTAACATGTCCTACTAAAGAGCGTTGAATAATTGTCCAAAGCCAATCGAAACTTGTATTTAGAAGATTTCTACACACTGATACCCAGTGTCCATGCGCCGTCATTCCTGCGAAGGCAGGAATCCATAGTGCGTTTAATAGATTGAGAGACATAGTGATGGATTCCTGCCTTCGCAGGAATGACGCTGCGTAAAGTATGGTGGAGTACCCCAAAAATCGCCATGTATTGCCGTACGTGCAACGGTCTCTACTAGTTATCCATCCATAAGAACCTTACCCCTGCCCAGAGAGCTGTGCTCTCTGGGCAGGGGTCTGGAGTTTGGACATTAACTACTGGTTTACGGACATAGCAGTTCCCAAGTTTAGGTTGATGTTTATGGTTTTCTGCAGTTCTTGATCACTCATTAGTTCTTTACGCATGAGGTTTACCAGGTCGTTGCACGACGGTCTTAC
>JAKPXC010000127.1 GCA_029567705.1 Candidatus Cloacimonadota bacterium | reverse complement strand
CACAACTGGCTGCATGATAAAGATGGTTACACCATCATCCAATCCCAATCCAACGGTTACTATTGCTACGCTCAGAAAAGCGGAAGCCAGATTGTGGCAAGTGACCTGATTGCCGGCAGAGACAATCCTGCAGTACGTGGTCTGCAGCCCAATATCAACATCAGCCGGGGAGCTTACCGGGAACTGCGCAACACCAGGTTCCAGATGTCTGAGACCCGGGATGCCCCCACCACAGGAACCGTAAACAACCTGGTAGTCTTTATCCGCTTCAGCGGAGAGTCTGAATTTGGCCAAACTATCTCCACCTACGACGGCTGGTTCAACACAAACACCAGTTCGCAGAAGAACTACTTTCTGGAAGCCTCCTACAATCAACTGACCGTCAATACCACTTTCTATCCTGCCCCCTCCGGAGGCTATGTGGTCTCCTGGCAGGACAGCCACGCCAGAGGTTATTTCCAGCCCTACAATGCTTCCACCAATACTATTGGTTATTCGACCGATGACCAAGCCAGAGACCGTGAATTCACTCTTCTGGCTGCAGCCATTGCCGGAGTAGGCTCTGCCGTGCCGGCAGACCTGGTGATAGATTCAGATGGTGACGGATTGGTGGACAACGTGGTCTTTGTGATCAGCGGTGCTTCCGATGGCTGGAGCGATCTCTTGTGGCCTCATCGCTGGGCTATCTACGACCGCACAGTGACTTTGAGAGGCAAAAGAGTCTATGACTTCAACCTGCAGCTTAGAGACTTCTTGAATAGCAACAACGTCGGCGTGATCTGCCATGAGTTCTTCCATACGCTTGGAGCTCCTGACCTGTATCATTACAATGAAAGTGTCTTCTCACCCGTGGGAAGCTGGGACTTGATGGAAAACAACACCAATCCTCCCCAGCACATGGGCGCATATATGAAGAAGAAATATGGTGGCTGGATCTCCTCTATCCCCGTTATCACAAATAACGGCACCTACAGCCTGAACCCTTTGACTTCCTCGACGGGACAGTGCTACCGGATCAACTCACCCAGTTCCAGCACGGAATACTTCGTGGTGGAATACCGCAGGAAGACGGGAACTTTTGAGAACTCCCTGCCTGGATCAGGGCTTTTGGTCTATCGAATCAATACCACCGTGGGAGACGGCAATGCCGAGGGTCCTCCGGATGAAGTTTATATCTACCGGCCCGGCGGTACCACCACAGCCAATGGCACCATCAGTTCGGCTCATTTCAGCTCAGCCGTGGGACGCACAGCCATAAACTCCAGCACCAACCCCACTCCCTTCCTCACCAGTGGAGCAGCCGGAGGCTTGGACCTCTCCGCTATCGGTGCTGCCGGAACCACCATCAGCTTTACAAATAATGGCGGTATCAATGCCGGGACACCCACCTGCGAGATCACCTCTCCGGCCGATGAAGCCGTCTATAACCTCGGCGAAAGCATCACGGTAAATGTAACCGCCACAGATACCAGAAGCGTCAGCCGGGTGGAGTTTTATCTGGATGGAGCAGCCAGCCCTGCCTATACTGACTATTCTTCTCCCTACGCCTGGGTCTGGAACACCACAAGCTCCACTGCCGGTGTACACACAATACAGGCAAAAGTGATAGACAACCAAAGCCTTTATGCCACAGACCAGATATCTGTGTATCTGCTTGCTCCCGCCGATGAAGGCTTCGAGAGCGGTAACTTCAACAGTTATGCTTGGTCAAACACCAGTGCCGTTCCCTGGACTGTACAGAATACTGAGAAGTTCTCCGGTGCCTATGCTGCCAAAAGCGGAGCTACCGGGCACGGTACTCAGACTTCTCTTTCTATCAATCTGACAATCAATTCCAGCGGAACCATCAGCTTCTATCAGAGAGTCTCCTCCGAATCCGGATATGACTACCTGAAGTTCTATATCGATGGCGTGGAGCAAGGCTCCTGGTCCGGAGAAGGCAGTTGGACACTGCAGAGCTATCCCGTATCCACCGGATCAAGAACCTTCACCTGGACTTATTCCAAAGACGGGTCTGTCTCAAACGGCAGTGATTGTGCCTGGCTGGATCATATTATCTTCCCGCCCCATGTCATAGTGACCCCTCCCACCATCACCTGGAATCCCGCTTCCATCTCCAAAGAAATGCTGCCTGATGCCGCCACCAGCCAGACTCTACAGATCGGAAACAGCGGAGATCAGACTCTGAACTATAGCTGCAGCCTGCCCACCGGCTCTTCCACTATCCTGGATGAAAACTTCGAAAACGGCGGCATCATCCCGACAGGTTGGACTCAGACCAATGTATCGGGAACCGCAGTAAACTGGATTTTCGTTACAGGAGGGGTGAATGGGTATCCTTCAGCAGCCTACGATGGAGCCTATAACGCCAGACTCTCTAATGGCAGCAGGACCGCCTCTGTCACCAGACTCTCAACCCCGTATCTAAACCTGAGCGGTGCGATCTCTGCCAGCCTGAGTTTCTGGCACACTCAAGCTTTGTGGTCTCCTGACCAGGATGAACTGAGAGTCTATTACCGCACATCAAGCAGTGGAAGCTGGACTCTCTTAAATGAATACACGAACAATATCACCGCTTGGACTCAGGAGACTATCTCGCTGCCTAATCTCAGTGGAACATACCAGATAGGCTTTGAGGGTACAGCTAAATGGGGCTATGGCGTTTGCCTGGATAAAGTAGTGGTAACAGCTCAGACTGAAGCACTCTCCCCCTGGCTCAGCCTGAATGGCGGAACCACAGCCAGCGGAAGCATCGCCGAGGGCGGAGCGAACCATAACATCAGCGTTGGCTTCAATAGCGCCGGTCTCACTCCCGGGGACTACAGTTCCACCATCACGGTCACCAGCAACAGCGCAAGCAATTCTTCCTTTACCATACCTGTCAGCCTCACGGTGCTGCCTCCCCTGCCGGAGATCAACGTGAGCGTGACCAGCCTGGCCTATGGGATACAGATGATCAACACCACTCAGAGCCAGAGCTTCCAAATCAGCAACACCGGAGCCACCACTCTCAGCGGAAACATCAGCACTCCAGCGGGTTACACTGTTGCTCTGGGCAGCAATCCTCAGAATACCCTCAGTAAAGAGGGTCGGCAGAGCCGAGGCCTTCCCCAGGCCAGAAATACCTTGGCCTATTCAGTTGCCTCGGGTGCCACCCAGACCTTTGCAATCACCTTCAATCCCAGCCTGGTTCAGGCTTACAACGGCAATGTAACCATCACGCATAATGCAGCCGGAAACAGCAAGACCATCGCTCTCACCGGACAAGGCGGCAAGCCCACCATCGGCTTCTCTGCCACCAGCTTCACCAAGAATCTGGCACCCGGACAGACGGATACTCAATCCCTGAGCCTATCCAACAGCGGAAACCTTGCTCTGAATTACTCCCTTGCCATCTCCGGAAGCCCAGCCTGGCTCAGCTTCAACGGAAACCCCACCGCCAGCGGCAGCATCGCCGTGGGCGGAGCCGCACAGAGTGTTCCCCTGTCCATCAATGCAGCAGGTCTGGCCCCTGCAACCTACAATGCCACAATAGTCTGCAGCTCAAACGATCCCTCCACGCCCAGCCAAAACATCTCAGTGGCGCTGACCGTGCGAGTTCCGATCGCCATCTCCGCTCCCACCACCGGGGCAAACTGGCCGGGAGGAAGCCTGCGCAACATCGTCTTTGGCTATTCGGGAGCCGGCAGTTCCGTAACGCTCTACCACTCCTTTGATAATGGCAGCACTTGGAGCGAAGGCACTGTGATAAACGTGGTAAGCGGTACCAACACTTACGGTTGGATCGTGCCCAATAACCCCTCCACTACCTGCAAAATCAAGCTGGTGGATAGCGTTTTGCCCAATGCAGAAAGGATCTCCAATAGCTTCACCATTTCCGCTCCAACGCAAGCTCTGATCACGATCACGGCACCTGTTTTGAATACAGTATGGGAGATAGAGGAAAGCTGCAGCATCACCTGGACTCATCTGCTTCTGCACCCTGAGGTGGAGCTTTTCTACAGCCTGGATAACGGCTTGAACTGGGTTTATCTGGCCACAGTACCCGCCTCGGATCAAAGCTACACGTGGCTCAGCCCTGCCACTCCCTCCACTCAGTGTTTGATCAGGATTTGGGACGCAATGGATCATAACAGCGCGGCCATCAGCGAGGTGTTTACGCTCACCAATCCGGTCCCGCCCTCCATCCCCCAGAACTTGCAGATCACGTATCTGGAGGGCAGTGTAATCCTGAGCTGGAGCCCCTCCACCGGAAATCCCACCGGCTACAGAATCTATCGCAGCAGCGACGTGGAATTCCTGCCGGAAGAAACAGAACTAGTGGATACCAGACCGGCTACCGAGACATCGGTCAGCATCCCAGCCTCCGGCAACAAGGCCTTTTACCGGGTAACAGCCTACCGGAATTGAAGATCGTGATTTAATACACCGATAATCAGAAGAAAAATTCGGAACTGGAAGTCGGGCGCTTCGCATGGAGTGCCTGACTTTTCTTTTTACCGCTTCTGGTTTCCTCCCGATTTCTCCCGGAGTCTTCACCGACTCTTGGCCGACTCTTCCCGAGCAAAGTGTTCGGGAAGAGTCCTGCAAGACACGGTGAGGAGTCGGCGAGGCATTGGGAAGAATTGGATAATCGCTAGAAGAGCGGAAAATAACTGTCCAAAGCCCCGATCGCAGGAATGACACTGCGTGAAGTGTGGGAGAATTCCAGATTTTTTACATTGACAGATTATCCCC
The DNA here is from genome assembly GCA_029567705.1 of Candidatus Cloacimonadota bacterium. Lineage (GTDB taxonomy): Bacteria > Cloacimonadota > Cloacimonadia > Cloacimonadales > Cloacimonadaceae > PHBP01. The sequence goes on along the minus strand of JAKPXC010000127.1, from coordinate 20,198 downwards.
AAGCAGACGATCGTAAACAAAGAATATTTCTATGAAGAGGCATCCATGCACCTTGATTCTAGACCCTGCATCAGACAAGATATGTATAGAGTAGAATGGCTACCTGAAGTATCCGTTTATCCGCTCACCATAGTATCAATTCCAGCTACCGGGAGGCTCTGATGGCAACACAATCCCACTCTCAAATTGCCTCCTTTATCTGGAGCATCTGCAACCTCCTGCGCGGACCCTATAAGCGCAACGAATACCGCAAAGTAATCTTACCCTTCACGGTACTCAGACGCTTTGACTGCATCCTGGTACCCACCAAAGACCGGGTTTTAGCAGAACTGCCCAATCTCTGGGGTAAATCGGACAACGTCATCAAAGAGAGCTTGAACCGCATCACGGGTGTGCCTTTTTACAATAAATCCCGCCTGGATATGAAGAAGCTTCTGGACGACACAGACAATATAGCCATCAACCTGCAGTCCTACATCAACGACTTCTCTCCCAATGTGCAAAAGATCATCGAATACTTTGCCTTCTCGGAGCAGATCGCCCGCCTGCAGGAAGCCAACCTGCTTTATCTGGTTATCAAAGACTTTGTGGACGATAAACTCGATCTCAGCCCCCAAGCTGTAGATAATATGCAGATGGGCCTGATCTTTGAAGAGCTAATCAGGATCGGTGCAGAGCAAGCCAACGAGGAAGCCGGAGAGCACTTCACGCCCCGGGAAGTGATCAAGCTGATGGTTAACCTGCTGCTCAGCCCGGAAGTCGACCTGGCAAAAAGCCACGTGGTAAAAACCATCTTCGATCCCGCCTGTGGCACCGGCGGCATGCTCACAGCCGCTGAGACCTATATCAAAGAGCTGAACCGCGATGCCAAGCCACACCTGTTTGGCCAGGACTGGAACAAGGAATCCTACGCGGTCTGCTGTTCTGACATGTTGATCAAAGGTGAAAATGCCCAGGTTCACTATGGCTGCTCTTTCGAGCAGGATGGCTTTAGTTCCCACAAGTTTGACTACATGCTGGCCAATCCTCCCTTTGGAGTGGAGTGGAAGAAGCAGCAGAAAAGCATCACCGATGAACACGAAAAGCTGGGCTTTGGCGGCCGCTTTGGTGCCGGACTTCCCCGCATCAACGATGGCTCGTTGCTCTTCCTCATGCACATGATCTCCAAAATGAGAGCTGTGGAAGAAGGCGGCAGCCGGATCGGCATTGTCTTCAACGGCTCCCCACTCTTCACCGGAGATGCGGGAAGCGGGGAATCCAATATCCGCCGCTGGATCATCGAAAACGACTGGCTGGAAGCCATTGTCGCCATGCCGGATCAGCTCTTTTACAACACCGGCATCAGCACCTATATCTGGATCATCACCAATAAGAAAGAAACTCACCGCAAAGGCAAAATCCAGCTTATCGATGCCCGGCAGTTCTATAACAAAATGAAGAAAAGCCTGGGCAATAAACGCAATATCATCGGCGATGGCGAGGATAACCGCTTTGACCACATCAGCCTGATCACCCGCATCCACAGCGACTTCATCCACAATCAGGAGCTGGAGTTTGAATGTAACGGAGAGATAAGAAAGGCCACAGTCAGCAAGATCTTTGACAATGCCGACTTTGGTTATAGCAAGATCGTGGTGGAGCGTCCTCTGCGCCTGAACTTCCAAGCCTCAGAAGAACGCATCTCCAAGCTGGATGGTATCACTGCCTTTACCAAACTGGCCGAAAGCAAGAAGAAAGACCCCCTCGAAAAACAGCGGGAGATCGAGGCCGGCAAGGCTCTGCAACAAAGGATCAAAGCTGCACTGGGCAGCATGGACGCCAGCGTCATGCACAGAAACCGGGAGCAGTTTCAGAAAGCGCTAAAGCAATCTCTATTACAACACCGCCTGTCATTAAGCGCTCCGGAGCTTAAAGCCATCCTGGAAGCCCTCTCCGAGCGGGATGAAAGCGGGGATATCTGCACCGACTCCAAAGGCAGACCTGAAGCTGATACAGAGCTAAGGGACACGGAAAACGTGCCCCTGAAAGAAGAGATCGAGACCTACTTCCAGAGAGAGGTCTTGCCCCACGTGCCCGATGCCTGGATTGATCACTCCAAGACCAAGATTGGCTATGAAATCCCCCTCAACCGCCATTTCTATGTCTATCAACCGCCCCGTGCCCTGGAGGAGATTGAAGCCGAGATGAAAGCCCTGGAGCGTGAGATTGCGAAGCTGCTGGAGGGGATATGAACCTGCCAATGAATCTGGATGATCTTCTTAATGCCAGAACAATCGAGAGCGAACGAATAGAGTATAAAAGCGGTTGGAATCCTGAACCCATCATGAAATCCATGTGCGCTTTTGCCAATGATTTTAGGGATCAGGGTGGAGGGTTTATAATCATTGGAGTTGAAGCTCCCGAGGGACTACCGATACTGCCACCCCCGGGATTGGAATCCAATGATCTGGATCGGATTCAGAGAGAACTACTAAACGTTTCTAATCGCATAAGCCCGCCTTATCATCCCATCACCGAGTCGGCCACTTACCAAGACCGGATGATATTGGTTGTGTATTGTCCTGCAGGAAACTCCCGTCCATACAAATGCCCGCTAAGTATGGATAGAAAAGCAGGGAGGGCTTATTTCATCAGGCAAAACTCCAGCACTATCAGGGCAAACCAGGAGCAAGAACTGGAGCTTATCCAACTCCATCAGAGAGTCCCCTTTGACGATCAGATAAATAGATACTCCACTATAGTGAACATAGATCTGGGATTGATTCGCAGCTTCTTAGCCAGAGTCAAAAGTGATCTCTTTGATAGCTCCTCCAATATGCCGTTGGAGCAGTTGCTGCTTCGGATGAACTTGGTTGAGAAAGCAATTGATATATTATACCCCAAGAACGTTGCTTTAATGTTCTTCAATGAGTCGCCACATTCTTACTTCCCCCAAAGCCAGATAGATGTGGTTCATTTCCCAGATGGACCGGGAGCCGATAACTTCACCGAGAAAAGCTTCAAGGGACCTCTGGATCAGATACTTACCAACGCCCTAAGCTACATTGATAGCAATTTCTTGCTGGAATCCGTGCAGAAAGTACCCGGATCAGCAGAAGCCCGAAGATGCTTCAATTATCCTTATCAGGCCATTGAGGAAGCCTTGTGCAACGCCATCTACCATCGCTCCTACGAGATCAGAGAGCCGGTGGAAGTGCGAGTACTGCCGGATAAGCTTACTATAAATAGCTTCCCAGGACCCGACAGAGCTGCTTCTGATGAGCAGATCAAAGATCTAAACTTTATCTGCCGACGATATCGCAATAGAAGAATTGGTGAATTTCTTAAGGAACTACACCTCACAGAAGGAAGAGGAACCGGGATACCAAAGATAATCCGTGCATGCCACGAGAACGGCTCATCTTTGCCGATAATTCATACAGATCTTGAGCGCAGCTTCTTTATGATGGAATTCCCTATTCACCAAGCTTTTAAAAAGCCAACCGACCATGTTACCGACCATGTTACCGACCATGTTGCCGACCATGTTACCGACCATGTTCTGAAGCTTGTGAAAGTCATCGGTTTGAGGGAGATGTCCACACCTGAGCTAATGGATGATTTGCAGCTAACCCATAAACCTTCATTTCGTTCCAGATATCTTAAGCCTGCCATTACTGCCGGGTTTATTGTGATGACAATCCCAGAAAAACCCAGATCAATTAAGCAGAAATATAAGTTGAGCTCCCTGGGATTAAAGCTGCTGGAGGGGATATGAAAAAAAAGAACGGAAAAAGCATAGAGGCATCTGAAGAAACTAAAGTAGTCCTCTACACTACAGTAGATCAACAGCACAGACTTGAAGTCTTTTTGGAGGACGATACCGCGTGGCTTAGTCAAAGGCAATTGGCAGACCTCTATCGAGTGGGAGTTAACACCATTAATTATCACATCAAGCAGATCTTTCTTGATGCTGACCGGAAACCCGGAAGGGCTTCTAAAACGGATCTGGGATAACCAGGGGGTGTAATATGGCAAAGGATTTAACCAATTCAAATGTGGACAGACAGAACATCCTGAATAACCAGTATGCCATTGATGCGATCGAAAGTCAGATCAAGCTTTCGGGATTTGTATTTGAGGGCAAGATGATCTTCTTTAAAGAGCAGGTGGTCGATTTCTTTGAAGTGACCAGCAGAACAATAGATAACTACCTTTCTCAATACTCTGAAGAGCTTGCCGCAAATGGATATGAAGTACTGAGGGGAGAGCGGCTGAGGCAGTTAAAGTTGCAGATTAAAGATAATCATGTTAGCGAAATTGATTTCGTTAACATCAGTGCTGCGCAAATAGGGATATTTGACTTCAGATCTTTTTTGAATCTGGCTATGTTAATGGTGGAAAGCGAGAGGGCAAGGCTTCTCCGTCAGGCCATTCTGGATATTGTGATAGATGCTGTCAACGCCAAGACTGGTGGTGGCACCAAGTATATCAATCAAAGAGATGAGGATTTTATCAGCTCATGGTTCAAAGAAGAAAACTATAGACGGCAATTTACCGATGCACTACGAGACTATGTGGATATGGGTAAATTCAAATACCCGGTATATACGGACAGGATTTATGTGAGTATATTTAGAGAGAAGTCTTCTGAGTATAGAGCGATATTGAAGCTCCACAAAAATGATAAGGTCAGGGACACCCTTTATTCTGAGGTTCTGGATTTGATAGCTGCCTTTGAATGTGGTTTTGCTGATATGTTAAAGAGGGAATCCGAAGTAGTCGGACGTAAACTAACTGTCTATGAAACAGATGAATTGTTCCGCAAATTTGAAACACAAGCGCTCTGGAAACCTCTGATAGAAAAAGCCAGAGTAAAAATGGCTAGCCGGGATCTGGCTTTTCGCGATGCACTGCACCTACAGCTTGAGGAGTACATTACCCCCCTGCAAGCAGAAGAATTCGAACGCTTCTTGGGAGAGAAAAGCATGGAGCTGGCAGATCGTCTTGAGGAAGCGAAAGACGTGATGAAACGGCTCAAGGATAGAGGATGATGCCCGTAAACTATATCACTATCCAACAGGCGATTGAAATACACGAGCTAACCGTCCATGTCAGTGGAGGCGGGGACATCGGCATCATCAATAGCGGGCAGCTTGAGAGTGTGCTAAGCCATATTCAAAATGATGATTACTATCCGGACTTCGCAGACAAACTGACCCACTTGATCTGGGGAGCATGCAAATTCCATTGCTTCACGGATGGCAACAAACGAATTGCCATCTCATTGGGAGCGCAGTTTTTGCTTATTAATGGCTATCTTGTTTTAGCTGCGAAGTTCATTCAGTACATGGAGAACATAAGCTATCACGTAGCTGCCGGAAACATAGACAATGATCTGCTGCACAGAATTGTTCTTGCTTTATTGGATGGTAATGAAGAAGAAGAATCTCTCAAACTGGAGATTTATAATGCAATCAAGGATGATGAGAGATAGGAATGGCACGGAAAACGTGCCCCTGAAAGAAGAGATCGAAGCCGAGATGAAAGCCCTGGAAAAAGAGATTGCGGAGCTGCTGGAGGAGTTATGAAAAAGATAAAACCTATACCCAGTGAGATTATCATTTATCAAGCCGAAGAGGGAAGGTTCCAAATTGCCCTATCTCGTGATAGTGATACTATCTGGCTTAATCTGAATCAGATAGCGGATTTGTATCAAACTTCTGTGCCAAACATCAGCATGCATATTCGCAATATCTTGAAAGAAGAAGAGTTGTCGGACATCTCAACTGTTAAGAATTACTTAACAGTTCAAACCGAGAATGAACGCCAAGTACGTAGAAATATAAGGTATTACAGTCTTGAGATGATTCTTGCAATTGGCTACAGAGTACGCTCTGAGCGCGGCACACAATTCCGCATCTGGGCAACCCAGCACCTCAATGAGTATCTTAAAAAAGGCTTCATTCTGGATACTAAGCGTTTGAAAGGCAACGATAAACTTACAGACTACTTTGATGATTTACTCGCTCAGATTCGTGATATCCGAGCCAGTGAACAGAAAGCCTACCAACGTGTACGCGAAATCTTTGCCCTGGCTGCAGACTATAATCCGAGCAGCCAAACCGCCCAGCTCTTCTTTGCCACTATGCAAAACAAGATGCTCTATGCCGCCACAGGTAAAACCGCTGCAGAGATTATCCTGCAAAGAGCCGATTCCGCCCAACCCAATATGGGAGCCACCAGTTGGAAAGGCTCAAAAGTGCGAAAGGGCGATGTAACCACAGCCAAGAATTTCCTCCAGGTTGATGAAATTGATATCCTTAATCGTATAGTGAACGTCTTTTTGGAGCAGGCAGAACTGAAGCTTATCAGAAGGCAGGAGCTGCTAACCGCAGACTGGGAAAAGTATTTGACCAAGTTTTTGACCGAAAATGATCTGCCAATCCTGGACAATCCCGGATCTGTTTCACAACAACAGGCTATCAAGCATGCCGAAAAACAGTATTTGGAGTTTGAGATCAAACGCCGTGAGCTTGCCGAACAAGAAGCAGAAAAACGCTATCTGGAAGACCTGCAGAATGGCGTGAAGCTCGTAGCAGCCCGGAGGAAGAAAAAATGAAGCCCTACCCAAAGTATAAAGACAGCGGGATTGAGTGGCTTGGTGAGGTGCCGGAAGGATGGGCAATGAAAAGATTGCGCTTTTGTTTGAAATTGAATCCAAGTAAGCAAGAGGTTAGGCATTTGCCCAAGAATACAGAATTGTCCTTTATACCTATGGAGGCTGTTGGAGAAGATGGATCTTTAGATCTCAGTAGTAAGCGCTCAATTGAAGAAGTAGATAATGGATATACCTTTTTCAGAAACGATGATGTAGCTATAGCAAAAATAACTCCATGTTTTGAAAATGGGAAAGGCTGTATCTTTCGGAATCTCCACCATGGTTTTGGCTTTGGAACAACAGAGCTTACAGTAATGAGACCAATCCGTCTAGATCCAACTTTCTTGTATTATATAACGATTTCTCATCGATTTCGAGTTACAGGAATTGGCTTAATGCAGGGTTCGGCTGGTCAGAAAAGAGTTCCAGACGATTATATACGCAGTTATCTAATAGGTCTGCCACCAGAAGCAGAACAGCAAGCCATTATCTCCTTCCTCGATAGTGAGACGGCTCGGATAGATGCTTTGATCCAGAAGAAAGAACGGATGATCGAACTGCTGAAGGAAAAGCGCATCGCCCTCATCACCCGTGCCGTCACCAAAGGGCTGGACCCTAGTGTCACCATGAAATACTCCGGGATCGAGTGGTTGGGAGAGGTGCCGGAACATTGGGAAGTGAAGAAAGTAAAACAGATTTCCAAACTGATATCTAAGGGGACAACCCCATCTACAGTCAATAGAGAACTATCAGACAGTGGAGTTAGGTATATAAAAGCCGAGAATATTCATGATGACGTTGTCTTTAACGAACCAGAATTCTATATCGATCATGAGACCAATGACATCATAAAGCGATCTATACTTTATGAGAACGATTTGCTCATTGTCATTGCTGGTGCCACAATTGGAAAGTGTGCAATTCTAGCTGAGGCACTTTTACCAGCCAATACAAACCAAGCTGTTTGTTTTGTACGCCTGATTTCACCAAACTATGCTGGTTATGTTCGATATTGGATGCTAGCAGAACACACAAGCAAACTCCTAAGACTAAACAGCGTCCAGTCAGCCCAACCAAACATATCCATGGAAGATATTGGTAACATCCCGATAATTTATCCATCATATAATGAAATGGAGTATATCATTGAATACCTCGATTTCAAGCTAGATCAAATAGATTCTTTGTTAAACAAAGTAGCCAATTCCATCACCCTCCTCCGTGAGTACCGTTCCTCCCTCATCCACCATGCCGTCACCGGTAAAATAGATTTGCGAGATTATGATGCACAAGCACAATGAACAAGCCTTTGAAGCCTATATCGAGTCCGCCATGCAAAGTGGCTGGACATCTGTTGCCAATACCACCTTTGATGCCGGCAATGCCCTCTTTTCCGAGCAAACTATTAACTTTATCAAGCAGAGCCAGCCCACTCTCTGGGCAGAACTTGCCAAGCTCAATGGCGATCTCCTGCCCGGGCAGCTTATCAAAGCCTTGGTCAAAGAACGCAATCTGAAGGGCACATTGCACATACTGCGGCATGGCTTCAAGTTTCAGGGCAAGACCCTTAAGCTGGCATACTTCCGTCCGGCGCACAGCCTCAGCAAGGAAGCGGAGTCTCTTTATCAAAGCAACACTTTTCAGTTCTGCCGTCAAGTCTTTTACCATCCCGACAAGAATCAGTCCATCGATATGGTGCTGGCAATCAATGGCATCCCGGTAGCCACGCTCGAGCTCAAGAACCCCGGCACCGGGCAGAATGTAAAACACGCCATCAAGCAGTATCAGGACGATAGAGATCCTTCTGCACCGCTTCTGAGCTTCAAAACCGGGGCACTGGTGCACTTTGCCGTGGATACAGATGAAGTGTATATGAGCACCCACCTGAAGAAGCAGAAGACCTTCTTTTTGCCCTTCAACCGGGGCAGCAACCCGCAAAGCGTGGATTGCGGCAAAGGCAATCCCATTCATCCTTCCGGACACAGAACCGCTTATCTCTGGGAAGAGGTGCTGCAGCCGGAGAGCCTGCTGGAGATCGTGGGCAGCTTTATCTTCATTGAAAACGCGGGGAAGAAAGACGAGCGTATCATATTCCCACGTTACCACCAGCTTGATGCGGTTCGTGGCCTCTTAGCGAGAGTAAGGCAGGATAAGGCGGGCAAGAACTACCTGATCCAGCATAGTGCGGGCAGCGGCAAGACCAATAGTATCAGTTGGCTGGCGCATCGTCTGGCGAATCTGCACACCGATAAAGACAAGCTGATCTTCGACTGCGTGATTGTGATCACGGATAGAGTGGTGCTGGATAGGCAATTGCAGGATGCGATCTATCAGATCGAGCATGCCACGGGCGTGGTGGCACCCATCAAAGAGGGTAGCAAACAGCTTGCCAATGCTTTGGTGGATGGCACCAAGATCGTGATCACCACTCTGCAGAAGTTTCCCTTTATTCTGAAAGGCCTCTTGCGGATTGCCGGAGCCAAGGACACCGATATGCCGGATGAAGCGGCGCTGATCAAATCCAAAGCCTGGCAAAAGAAGATTACGGGCAGAAAGTATGCCATCATTGTGGATGAGGCGCACAGCAGCCAGACCGGAGAAGCAGCCCGGGGCATGAAACAGATCTTGGGTGTAGGGCAGCATTCCGCTGCTGCCAATGGCGTAGGATCGGAATCCTACGATACATTGACGGATTGGCAGGATGAACTGAATCTGGTGATGGAGTCCCGAGGAGCGCAGCCCAACCTCAGCTTCTTTGCTTTCACCGCCACTCCCAAGGGGAAGACCCTGGAGCTCTTTGGCACTGGAGGCAGAGCTTTTCATAATTACAGCATGCGCCAGGCTATTGAAGAGGGCTTTATCCTGGACGTTCTGCAGCGTTACACCACCTACAGCACCTATTTCAAGATGATCAAAAAGACGGAAGATGATCCCAGTATGCCGGCCAAAAAAGCAGCCAAAAAGCTCTGCAAGTTCATGCGCTTGCATCCCCGCAACGTAAGCCAGAAGACGGAGATCATCATTGAGCACTTCCGAAGCTGCATTATGCCGCTTGTGGGTGGTAAAGCCAAGGCGATGGTGGTGACGGATAGCCGTCTGCAGGCGGTGCGTTATATGCTGGCCTTTCAAAGGTATCTGGGAGAGCATCATTATACCGATGTGCATCCACTGGTTGCCTTCAGCGGCACGGTGATCGACCCGGAAACAGAACTGGAATACACCGAACCGGGGATGAATATCGATTATAAGAATGGCAGGCATATCTCAGAGACTCAGTTAAAAGACCGTTTTGGCAGTGAGGATTATCAGATACTGCTGGTAGCCAATAAGTATCAGACCGGCTATGACCAGCCTCTGCTCTGCGCCATGTATGTGGATAAACGCTTGGATGGGGTGCAAGCGGTGCAGACTCTATCCCGCCTCAATAGAATCTATCCTGGCAAGGAAGTTCCCTTTGTGCTGGATTTTGTGAATAAAGCAGAGGATATCCTGGCAGCCTTTAAGCCCTACTACACGGTAACAGAACTGGAATCAGAATCCGATCCCGCACATTTGGAAGAGCTCAAACACGAACTGAACCAGATGCAGGTCTATAACTGGAAAGAAGTGGAGGAATTTGCCAAGGTATTTTACAAACCGCTGGGACAGCAGAAACGCGGGGATCATGCGGCTCTGCAAAATGCTCTGCAGAGTGCCGTGGAGCGCTATAAACAGCTTGAGCATGATGAGGACAGGGATAAGTTCCGCGATAAGCTAAAGGCTTATGTGCGGCTTTATGCCTTTGTAACGCAGATCATCAGCTACACAGATCAGGAGCAGGAGATGCTCTATAGTTTTGGGCGTTTTCTGCTGCCGCATATCCATCCCTCTGATAGCCGGGACGCTTATCCGGAAAAGGACGTGGAACTGCAGTACTACCGCCTGCAGAAGGTGATGGAAGGCTCCATCGATCTCTCAGATGGTGAAGAGGTGAAGGTAAAGTCCCCCACCGATACGGGTACACGTAAAGCCACGGAAGAGGATAAGCCGCTCTCCGAGATCATTGAGACTCTCAACGAACGCTTTGGCACGGATTTCAGCGAGGCAGACCGGCTCTTCTTTGAGCAGATCAAGGAAACCGCCCTGCAGGATGAGAACGTGCTCAAGACCGCCGCAGCCAATCCCCTGGATAAATTTGAGCTGGGCATTCAGCAGACCATCAAAGACCTGATGATGAAACGCCTCAAGGAGAATGACAAGATCGTGAGCCGGTATATGGATGATGAGAAGTTTCAGAAGGTGATCTTCGGGATCATGGCCCGGGAGATATACAATCATCTGAACCTGGAGGAAGGCAGGGAGTAAACGCAGACGACAAGTGCATATAAATAATACATAAACATGCTGTCTCCGGAGAGCAAAACATCTATGGTTCTCCGGATACTTTTTGTAAGGAGTAGGGCTATTTCTCTGGATTCCGGGTCAAGCCCGGAATGACCTCAGTACCTCACGGATAAGCGACAGGATGTCGCTTCCACTCTAACTCGCTGGAACGCTAGCGCAGGCTGTTTACAAAAACCACTTTGATTACACAATTCTCACGGAGTTCAAGGACGCTGATAAACCCCGTAGGGGTGCTTACCTGGTGAACCTCAATAACCGGCGTTAATGACTTTGTCAACATCCTGGGCTAGAACTCTAACGAGTTTCCTTTGTACCTTCGGTATCTGTGTGACGAAGACGTCCCCACCCCAAATACTGCATTGGGCTGCCGCTTCAGGATTGTAGACGTCGTCCTACACTTCCAATGTAACGGTGGGAACGGGTTATGCGCTCTGGAGACACCTACCGGGTTCATCTCTGAGTAATATTCGATCAGGTCGTCTTTGCTACAAAGAAAGAAGGTCGTAAAGAACAGGATTATCTAGATTGCGCCCCTTCAAGGCTGAGTTTTGTCTTGCCGAGTACAATCATCTGTATCCCAAAAAAGTTTGGTCTTCTAGTTGCATGCAAGCTACGCGCTTACACAAGTGCGGAAAAGATTCCACAGGAAAGTGTCCAGATTTTAGGGAAAGTGTCCACGTATATATAGTAGGGGGAGAGTTTCTCCCGAGTGTTCTTTCAAACAGTGTATAGAGTGTAAATATAGTGGTGAAGTGGTGAAGTGGTGAAGTGGTGGAGTGGTGGAGATCAGCTTCTTTTTTCCCCAAGGATTTAAGGATTACAGGGTTGGAAGGGTAGACAGATTACGGATTATTATGACTGTCCGGATTCAGATATGCACTCTAATCAGTGAGAATCCGTTCAATCTGCGTCATCTGCGTTCTATTCCTTGCCTGCCCGCAAGCGGGCATTGTAGACGAGGACGTCTACAACCCAAGGGAGTGGTCATCTGAGTTCTATTCCTTGCTTGCCCGCAAGCGGGCATTGTAAACGAGGACGTTTACAACCCAAGGGAGTGGTCATCTACGTTCTATCCACTAAATCCCCTCCTGTTTCTCTCACAGCCCGGCATGTGGTCTCCCACATCCTAAGTACCTGCCCTGCCCCTTTTGTATTGACATAAAATGCGGTTCATTTAGCTTTGCACTGAAAATAACTATATAAAGGGAGACGCTATGAAAACCAGTCATGGTGGACGCAACTGGCAGCCGACACTCACTCTGGCCAAGCTCTTTGAAGAGCAGAACCAGTTTTTCGATGCCCTGGCGGCATACGAGCTGATCAGCCAACACGATAATTCCCAGGCTATCCGGGAAAAGATCGAAGCGCTGCAATTGCACATCCTTAGTGATCCCAACAATTCCTACGATCCCAGGATCGAGAAGCTATTCACTCCGGAGGAATTGGCTTACCTGAAGATATTGAACCATCAAGGTTTTGATAATATGTCCCGCGCTGTGGAAAAGCTGAGCGAAGGCATGAATTCCAGTGATCTCTATCTGGAGCTGGACGAGCTGGATTTGCTCGATCCGGAGGGTGGAGACGACATTCAGGACATCCTCAATGAGATCGAGCAAAACGCTCAACAGACCTTCATTGAAGACCTTCCCGAGATCGAAGGCTACACTCTGAAGGATCTCATGACCGCACTTTTGGGACGTTATGATAAAGATCAGGCCCTCAGCGAGATCAAGCTCTCGGATTTTCTGTCTCTCTTTTTGGATCTGCAAAGCCTGAAACGCAAGGATTAGAGTGAAGCGAAAGATCGTTCACGAGTATAACCGCATCTGTGAACGCTGCCTGCGCAAATGCAAACAGCGTAAAGAAGTGCATCTGCTCAGTTGTCCCCGCTACAATCCCAGACCCATTCAGATGGAGATCAAGTTCGTCTTTCCCAAGACGCCCAAAAAGACCAAAAGCCAATAGGACCTGTAGATGCGCATCATCACAGGTAAATACAAAGGACAGAAGATTCTGGGCGTCCCCGGAATCAGCACCCGTCCCACCACAGCCTTCAACCGCGAGATGATCTTCTCCATGTATCCTCATTATGAAGGCTACAGGGTGCTGGATATCTTTGCCGGCACCGGGGCTTTCGGCTTGGAATGCCTCTCCCGCGGAGCGGTCTGGGTGGATTTTGTGGAGTTTGCCACTCCTGCCATAGCCACGCTCCTGGAAAACATCCAGAAGATGAAGTGCGGAGCTTCCTGCCATGTGCATCGCCGCCGGGTGGAAGCCTTCCTGAAGCTGGAGCAGGAGCCTTATGATCTGATCTTTCTGGATCCGCCTTATAACAAAGGCTTGGTAAACAAGTGCCTGGAGCTGATCTTCCCTTCCGGCCTGCTCAAAGATGATGGACTGGTTATCGCCGAACATTCCCCCCGGGAAGCCATCGCTGAGCAGTGGCTGGCGCATCAAACGGATCATAAACAGGGCAAGATCACCAATTTTACGATATTTGAAAAAAGCATAGAGGAGTAAAAATGCTGAAGCTAAACCTCCATCCCAAGACTGTGGAGCGCGCCAGAGAAGCCGCAACTCAGATCTGCAAAAGCTTCGATTGGCTCTTTAACGATTATAGCTCACTGGCCATTGAACGCACCGTTCTGCGCCTGATGGGCATTGATGGGGCTACGGAAGACGGCAAACCCCTGCCCAATCTGATCGTGGATAAACTCAGAGAAGACAAGCTGATAGAACGCGGTGCCGCCTATTGGATCGCCAATGCCATGGCCTCCACGGGAAAATGCGCTCAGGAAGTGGCCGATCTCATTGCCTCCGGCGAACTGGATCCCGGCCAAATCCCGGCTCAGTCCCCCGATAAAGTCTTTCAGATCCTTAGTGAAGTCTCGGATAAGACCATGGCGCATATCAAGGCTCAGAGAGTGCATCGTGCCGCTCAGTTTGCCAAGTATGGTCCCCGCCGGAAACCCGCCATCTATGTGATTGTGGCCACCGGGAATATCTACGAGGACGTCAAGCAAGCCCGGGCTGCTGCCAGAGAGGGTGCGGATATCATCGCCGTGATCCGCTCCACCGCTCAAAGCCTCCTGGATTATGTGCCCTACGGCGCCACAACCGTTGGCTTCGGAGGCACTTATGCCACGCAGGAGAACTTCCGCATCATGCGGGCTGCCCTGGATGAAGTTTCCGAGCAGGAAAAACGCTATATCAGCCTCACAAACTATGCCAGCGGACTCTGCATGCCGGAGATCGCCGCCATGGGCGCACTGGAACGGCTGGATCTGATGCTCAACGATGCCATGTATGGCATTCTCTTCCGGGATATCAATCCCAAACGCACCCTGCTGGATCAATACTTCTCCCGCATGATCAATGCCTATGCCGGCATCGAGATTCAGACCGGCGAAGATAATTATCTCACCACCAGCGACGCCATTGAGAAGGCATACACAGTCACCGCTTCCCAGCTCTTGAACGAACAATTTGCCCTGCTCTCCGGAGTGAAGCCTGAAAAGATGGGGCTTGGCCATGCCTATGAGATCAATCCAGAGATAGAGAACAGCTTCAGCTACGAGCTGGCACATGCGCTGCTCACCCGCACTCTCTTTCCTGATGCTCCCATCAAATACATGCCGCCCACCAAGTTTGCCAGCGGTAATATCTTCAAGACCCATCTCATGGATGCGATGTTCAATTTCATCGGCCAGCTCACCGGACAGGGCGTGCAGCTTCTGGGCATGATGACGGAAGCGATTCACACTCCTCACATAGCCGATCGCTCTCTGGCCATCGAAAATGCCATGTATCTCTTCAATGCCGTGAAGAATCTGGGCGACGAGCTTTGCCTGGCAGAGGATAGCTTCATCAATGCCCGTGCCAACACAGTGCTGCAGGAAGCAGCCGAATTCCTCGAGAGAGTGGAGCGGGAAGGACTCTTTGCTGCCATGGCCAAGGGTGAATTTGCCGATATCAAGCGTCCGGAAAACGGCGGTAAAGGCCTGGACGGCGTCTTCCGCAAATCCCCGGATTACTATAATCCCTTCCTCGAAAAGATGAAGGTGGAGCTGGAGTTATCATGAAGAAAGAACTTATTCGTCCCTACGGAGATACCCATAATGACGGCAGGATGCAGCTTTCCTTCAGCTTGCCCGTCCCTGCCGATGAATATGGCAAGGAAGCTGCGCGTTTGCTGCTGAAGCAGATGGGCTTTGACGATATCGAAGTCTGCGGAGTGCGGGATCTGAACGAAGGCTTTGCCCAGTTCATCGTCTATGCCACCACCGCCGCTGCGGTTGACCCCAAGCAGATCAAGGTGAAGATTGTTGAAACCGAAGTGATGGATATGGATACCACTGATGAGTATATCGCCGAGCATTTGGGCAGGGAGATCACCGTCGTGGGTGCCTGCATTGAAAGCGATGCCCACACCGTCGGGATCGACGCCATCATGAATATGAAGGGCTACAACCACCGTTACGGCCTGGAGCGTTACCAATACATCAACGCCATCAATCTGGGTGCGCAGGTGCCTTCTGAAGAGCTGCTTCGCCGTGCCCGGGAAGAAAAAGCCGATGCCGTGCTGGTTTCTCAGGTGGTGACTCAGAAGAATATCCACATCAAGAACCTCACCAAGCTCATCGAACTGGCAGAAGCGGAAGGCCTGAGAGACAGCATGCTCTTCATCTGCGGAGGCCCCAGGATTTCTCATGAACTGGCCATAGAGCTGGGCTACGATGCAGGATTTGGCACCGGGAGCTATTCCACGGATGTGGCCAGCTTCATCGCCATTACTCTGGCAGAAAGGAAAGCCAAGCGTTGAGTCTGCTCCTCACCATCCTGGCCTTTGGCATCATGATCATGATCCACGAGCTGGGTCACTTCCTGGTGGCAAGAGCCTTTGGAGTGCGGATCGAGACCTTTTCGCTGGGCTTTGGCAAGCCGATCTTCAATATCGAACGCGGCGGCACGAACTTTCGGATAAGCTGGTTGCCCCTGGGCGGTTACGTGAAAATGAAGGGCGAGAATCCGGATGAGGAAGCCGATGGCCAGTGGGACAGCTTCAAGAGCAAGACCTGGTGGCAGCGTGCCCTGATCGCTCTGGCAGGACCCTTTGCCAATCTGATCCTGGCCATTCTAATCTTCATTGTTTCCTTCCTTTTGCCTCAGCGTTTGGAAGACAGCCGTCCCGTAATCGGTAAAGCCGAAGGCATCTGGGCTGCCAAGCTGATGCCCGGAGATTCCCTGGCGGCAGTCAACGGCAAGCCGGTGAAAGGCTTTGGCGAAGCCATGTACATGCTGGATATCACCAAAGAGAATACCCTCAAGTTGATCAGGCAGGGCGAGACCATGGAACTCAAGATCCCCGGAGCTCAGAAGGATTCCCTGATTGCCAGCCTGCAACCGGTGGCAGAGGCCATCGTGGGCGACGTCAGTCCCGGTTATCCTGCCTGGAGAGCGGGTTTGAAGAGCGGAGACCGCATCACGCAAGTGGATAGCGTTCAGGTGATCGATTGGTATCAGATGCGGGAGCTGATTATCGGCAGCAAATCCCCCTCCGTGCTGCTGGAGATCAGCCGCGGAGACAGCCTGCTCACCCGGCGTATCACTCTGGAAGCCAATATCCTGGACAATCAGAACACGCGTATGATCGGCATCACGCAGCATCAACCGGTGCGCTACAGTTATCACTACAAGCCCGGAGAGGCAATCGTGAGCGGCTTCACCACCACTCTCCGCATGATCGTTATGAACTACTACGGGCTCTATCGACTCTTTCAGAAACCCGAATCCCTTAGCAGCAATCTCGGAGGCCCCGTGATGATCGTTACCATGTCCCAAAGTGTGGGTTCCAAGGGCATGAGTTCCCTACTACTCTTCTTTGGCGGCATCAGCCTGATTCTGATGATTATGAACCTCCTGCCCATCCCCATTCTGGATGGCGGACAGATCATGTTTTGCCTGATCGAAGGAATATTCCGCAAGCCTCTACCGCTGCGAACGCAGGAAATCGCCCAGAGGATAGGCTTCAGCCTCCTGATCATGCTGATGGTCTTTGCTTTTTACTCTGATATTCAAAAGCTGGTGCTGCGCCTAATCAGCAGCTAACTCAGATAAGGACTTATGTTTAGTTACAAACTGGAAGCTCAAAGCGGAAAAGCCCGTGCCGGCAGGATTCAAACTACCCACGGTGAGATTCTCACCCCTGTTTTTATGCCGGTGGGAACGGTCGGCTCCGTCAAAGCTATGTCGCCTCACGAACTGGAAATAGTCCAGGCTCAGATCATTCTGGGCAATACCTACCATCTTTACCTGCGTCCCGGGCATGAACTGGTGAGGGATGCGGGCGGCCTGCACAAATTCATCAGTTGGAACCGTCCCATGCTCACGGACAGCGGAGGCTTCCAGGTGATGAGCCTTTCCGCTCTGCGCAAGATCACCCCCGAGGGAGTGCAATTCCGCAGCCATATCGATGGCAGCCTGCATTTCTTTAGTCCCGAGAAGGTTATGGAGATTCAGGAAGCACTGGGCGCAGATATTATCATGAGCTTCGATGAGTGTCCTCCTCTGCCTTCCAGCCGTCAGTATCTGGAGAAATCCCTGAAGCTTACCCTGAGCTGGGCAGCCCGTGGCAAAGCAGCCTTCAAGAACCACGATAAGCAAGCCCTTTTCGGCATCGTGCAAGGCGGCACTCATGAAGATTTGCGCCAAAAGTGTGCGGAAGAGCTGATGCAGATGGATTTCCCCGGCTACTCCATTGGAGGCCTGGCAGTGGGTGAATCCAAAGAAGATATGTTCCGCATCACGGCTTTCCTCAATGACGTTTTACCCAAAGACAAGCCCCGTTACCTGATGGGTGTGGGCACTCCCAGCGATCTGCTGAACAATATCGCCCGGGGAGTGGATATGTTCGATTGCGTGATGCCCACCCGCAACGCCCGTAAAGGCAGCATCTTCACCCGCTACGGCAAGATGATCATCAAAGCCGCCCGTTACAAGGAAGACTTCCGTCCCATCGACGAAGCCTGTGGTTGCTACACCTGCACGCATTTCAGCCGTGCCTACATCCGCCATCTGATCACCATGAACGAGATTCTGGGCATGCGCCTCACCACCATCCACAGTTTATGGTTCTATCAGGAACTGATGCAGATGGCACGACGCGCCATTCTGGAAGATCGCTTTGAGGACTTCCTGGCAGAGTATCTCCCTGTTTTGGACAGGATTGTGGAATAGTGAAGCGCTTCCTCCTGCTCTTAATCGCCATACATTTAACTTTTGCCTGGGCTCAAACCCGGGAAGATATCCTGCCTGCTCTGGCACCACCGGTGATTCTGGATGGTGTGAGAGCAGAGATGCGGCAGCCGGGTTTCTGGATCAGCCGTCATCCCTATCCGGATAGTCTCTTGATGAGTCCTTCTGCCATAGAAGCCTTCAATTCCCGCATCCGCAGAAGCTTTGGCACCGTTACCGCCATCGATCAGCACTCCACGTCCATACCCGGACGCAGCATCCGCAATCAGATCAACTACCTTCACAACAATGCCAAGGGCATGCGGCTTTACGATGCGACGGGAAACAACCTCAGCACCGCCTACTGGGCAGAGCTGGCGCGCTTGGAAAACAGCAGCGCCATCAGAGGAAACCTCCCCGTGCGCTTTGCCATAGCCTCCAGTTTCGCCAATCAACGCCTGGTTCCCACTATGGACAACCTCAATAAGGAACCGGGGGATATCTATTTCGATGAAATCCAAAATTCCGGCTACGATATCGGCACGCCCATAGTGCTTTATCACAATTCCCGGGATGGCGCTTGGGCCTTTGGCGCCACTTCGGTGAGCAGCGGTTGGTTCCGTCTGCAGGATCTGGCCATTGTGAGCCGGCGGGAATGGCAGAACCATCAGCGCGCTCAGAGCTTTATCGTGGTGCTGGCAGATAAAGCCGATCTCTGGCGTGATGCAAGCGCCCTGGATTATCTGGGAGGGGTGCGGATGGGCACCCGTTTTGAATACTTGGGCGAAAGCGGAGATTATTACAAGCTTCGCCTGGCACTCCGGCAAGAGAACGGCAGCGGAGCCATGCAGGAAGGCTATATTCTGAGGAGTGACGCCCGGATCGGCTATCTGCCATATACCGTGAGAAACGCTTATAATCAGGCCTTCAAGATGCTGAACCACCGTTACGGCTGGGCGGATATAAACGGTGACTGGGATTGCTCCAGCATGATGATTCACATCTTTGCCTGTTTTGGATTCCGTCTGCCCCGCAATGGCGCTTCCCAAGTGGCAGCAAGCCGGGTGGTGCATGAATTTGCCCCAGCAGAGAGTGATTCCCTCCGCTATGCCAATATCTCCCGGAAGGCAGTACCCGGTATCAGTTTACTGCATCTGAGAGGACACATTGTGCTCTATCTGGGAGAAGTGGACGGCACGCACTACATTATCCACAACACCTCCGGCTACCGCGTTCCCATCGACGATAAGAGCCAGTATATCTACAGCATCAAAGGCACAGTGGTCAGCACCATGGAACTGGGTGCCGGCTCTGATAAACGCAGCTTGATCAAACGCATGCTGACACTCAGCGTGGTACGGTAGGATGGGCTTTTTTTTCAGAATACGGATTTCACAGATTGAACGGATTATCACTGATTAGATTGATTTTCTAAATCCGTACAAGCATATTATCCGGTATTTATCTATCCTTCCAATCCTCTAATCCCGTAATCCTTGGGAAGAGAGCACCACTCCACTCCATCACTCAGCCCCGTCATCACTCCACCACTTCACCACTTCACCACTTGATTAACAACACTCTATACACTGTTTGAAAGATCACGTGGGAGAACTCTCCCCTCACCTTTTATACGTGGACACTTTCCTCAAAATTTGGACACTTTTCCGTAGAATTTTTTCCGCATATTCATAAAGAGCCATCTATCATAGGTTTGTATGGCCAAACTTTTTTGCCCCAGGCATAGCCTCTAGTCCGGGACATTCATAACCGAGGCTTTGCGCACGAACACCAGATTATAGCGAGAGGGCAGTTCAGTTCTCACCTCCAAGTCTTTGCACATGAACGCCAGATCATAGCGAGGGTGCGGAGCGAAGCGGAGCCCCTCATTCTGAGTCCTGGCCTTTTAACTTTCCAGAACCCTTCCCCTCCCCGGAGAGCC
>JAKPXC010000044.1 GCA_029567705.1 Candidatus Cloacimonadota bacterium | reverse complement strand
GGCACTGTACCCGGCGCCGTAAGGCAGGAGAGCACGACGCTCCCATGCCTCAGGAGAATGTGGAAAAAGCCTTGGAATATATCCGCCAGCACACTGAGATCCGGGACGTTATCCTCTCAGGAGGAGATCCTCTCACACTGGGTGATGCCAGGCTGGATGAAGTACTAGGCAAGCTTGCTCAGATCGAGCATGTCGATATCGTTCGCATTGGCAGCCGCACTCCCGTGGTGCTTCCACAGAGGATCACCGACGAGCTCATTGCTGTGCTCAGGAAATACAAGTTCGTGTGGTTCAACACACACTACAACCATCCCCAAGAGATGACAGAAGAAGCCAGACAAGCTCTGGCCAAGCTGGCAGACAACGGCGTAGTGATCGGTAATCAATCCGTACTACTAAAGGGAATCAACGATAACGTTGATGTCATGAAGCAATTAGTCCACACTCTGGTCAAGAACCGGGTGCGTCCCTATTACATATACCAATGCGACCTCTCCGAAGGAATCTCCCATTTTCGCACCCCCATCTCCAAAGGTATCGAGATCATCGAGTCCCTGCGGGGGCATACCTCCGGCCTTTGCATACCCACCTTTGTGGTTGATGCACCCGGTGGAGGTGGAAAGATTCCCGTGATGCCAAACTACATTCTTTCCCAGATGCCAAACAGAACCATTCTCCGTAACTACGAAGGTTTCATCACTTCTTACACAGAGCCCGGCTTTGAGCCCATTGATGATGCCAAGTATCGTGATCTCTGCCCCAACGAACGCAAAAGCAGAGAAGGTGTAATGACCCTCCTTCGTGGAGAAAAGGTATCCATAGGCCCCAGCGATACCAGGCGAAACCAGCAAAAGAAACATTAGCGTATGCAGGAATGGAAAAGCCCGTATCAGATTGCTGCAATTGTGGGAATCTGTAAAAATGCGGGAAAAACGACCATTCTGAACCATATAATTGCCCAAGATCCTCGCTGCCGATACGGTCTCATGAGCACTGGTATTGACGGCGAGGATTTTGATTTGGTATTCAGCACCCCCAAACCGAAAGTGAAGCTTCCCCAGGGCTCACTCTTTATCTGTGATCAAGAGACAGTGAATGGTTCTGGAAGCAGCTTGAATATTCTCTCCCAAGCACCCGGATCTGCCGGCCGAAAACTATTCATCGCTGAAGCTGTGGAGGCTATTGAGACCAAGATAACCGGCCCGGGCTCAGTTTCAGATCAGATATTGTGTGCCAGGGTACTGCTGAGAATGGGAGCAAAGACCGTGTTAATCGATGGCTCTCTGGACAGGAAGTCCATAGCGCTCAGCGAAGTAATCGACCACCTGATTCTTGCCGTGGGGGCAGGTTACGGAACTACCGAATCCATCAAAGAAGAACTAAGCCGTTTACTGCTCCTGAATACCTTGGAAGAAAACAGCAGTCTTAGCAGAACGGTTCGCAACCGCCTTTTGGAAAGCCGTGATCTATGCCAAAAAAGCAAGGGAAAATGGCAGAAGACAGGGCTGAAGACCCTCTTGGGAGCGGAGCAGCAGTATCTGGATATCCTCCAGCAAAGCTCCAGCTCCGAAAGCTTTATCCCGGGGGCTTTCACAGAATCCAGCTTTAGCAAGCTCAAACCACACCTGAGAAGCACCAGAACCAGCCTGATCTTTCGTCACCCGGAAAGCATCAAGCTCAGCCTCAAGCACCTGCAGGAACTGCTAAAGCTTTCCTCCGTTCAGGTCTTGATTCCTCTCAAGATCAGAGAGTATTATCTGAATAGCTGGTCACCCGGCATGGATCAGCGGGATGCAGAAAGCTTTCGTCAGTCTATGCGGGAAAGCTTTCCAGATTTGCAGTTTACAGACCTGTGGGAGTTACAATGAACGATAGAGACAGGCTTTCAGCTATCACCGTCAATCTGGGACTATTCTCAAACATTGTTCTCTCCATCCTGAAGACCACAGTCGGGATCATCGGACACAGTCCGGCCCTCCTGGCCGATGGAATCAATTCCAGCTCGGACGTTATCTATTACGTAGCTGTCAAAATCTTCATGATTCAAGCGCGTAAGCCTGCCGATGAAGAGCATCCATATGGACACCGGCAGTTGGAATCCATCGCAGCTATAGTGGTTGGAGCCTTCATCCTAACCACAGGCATAGCAATCTTCTGGGATTCCATAAACAAGGTCTACGAACTGGCCAGCGGTTCAGCCACTTCTCAGAGTTCCTCTTTGTGGGCTTTGGTTATTGCCGTGGGAACTTTCTTGCTCAAACTCTATCTTTATAACTACACCCGCAGAAGCACCAAGAAAACCGGAAACCCCACTCTTAAAGCCTTGGCAAACGATCATTTTAATGACATTATGGCCTCTCTAGCTGTGATCTTTGGCCTGATTATGGGCAAGCTGGGATTCCTTTGGATGGATCCGGCTGCAGGTGCTGTGGTGGCAATATACATTATTAAAACAGGTTTTGAGATACTCAAGGATGGCTCCGGAGAATTGATGGACAGCGTTCCTGATCCTGAATTCAGCAAGCAGGTGAAAGAGCTTGCCATGAGAGTATCCGGAGTTCGAGGTATAGAAGAACTGGGTCTGCATCGTTTTGGCCCTCACTTTCTGATCAATATAACCATCTGTTTGGATGGGGAAATCAGCGTTCGTTGCGGTCATGATATCTCCGAGCAGGTCGAGAAAGAGCTTTTCAATTTCTATGGAAGCAGCCTCTCTAAAGTAAACATTCATTATCACCCTCACAATATATAGAAGGAGAACAGTTTGCACCAGGGAAACCGAGCCTTATTCCTAATCATTCTTGCCCTTATCATCAGCTTTTCATCACTCGCACTTCTCTCAGAAGTACTACCAGATAAATCTCAATCTATGGTTCCGGAACCCCCAGCCACGGATCCCTGGATCACCGGTACCATTCCCGATGGCGGAAGCTTCTATTCCGTGCTGGAAGGACATGGCCTACCTGCCTTGCATGTTGCCATCGTTTCTTACAGAATGGGAGAATACATTGACGTTACCACCGTGCAACCCGGCGACACCCTCAAGATCAAGCTTAACAAGGACAGACAGACTATCGATAAAATGCAGTTTGTACAGGAACCCACAGTAAG
The DNA here is from genome assembly GCA_029567705.1 of Candidatus Cloacimonadota bacterium. GTDB lineage: Bacteria > Cloacimonadota > Cloacimonadia > Cloacimonadales > Cloacimonadaceae > PHBP01. The sequence goes on along the minus strand of JAKPXC010000044.1, from coordinate 18,623 downwards.
GCACAACTTCACTGTTACCCCGGATTCTTTGATCTATACTGTCGATACTCTACCTGTTCTGGAACAATACCGCTTGATAACAGGTGAGCTGCAGGGCACGCTGGATGCATCGCTGCTGGCAGCGGGACTTCAGCCCAATGCCAAGCAATCTGTGAATAATGGCCTGGAGTCCGAAGTTAACTTCTCCAGAGATGCCAGAAATGGAGATAGATTCACCGTGCTTATCAAGGAACGGATCTTTGAGAATAAAGCACTGCCGGGAACTCAAGTGTATTATGTGAAGTATGAAGGGGAACGCGTTAGTGCCAAAGAGCTGTGGAGATACACCGATAGCAGCGATCCAAAATCTGTCTTGAACGGTTTGTATAATAAAGATGGCAAAAGCAACAACACCAGCGGAGTAGGTTACCCTCTGGGGAGTATCCACGTGGTCTCCAGATTCGGTTACCGGGCTGATCCCTTTACGGGAAGATCAAAGATGCACCAGGGTGTCGATTACCGTGCCAGAATGGGTACGCCTGTCTATGCAATAGCCAATGGCGTCGTTACTGAAGCCCGCTATCACGGAGGCTGGGGCAACAATGTCCAGATCAAACACTCCAGTGGAGTGGAATCCCAATATGCCCACCTTAGTTCCATGAGCGTAAGAGCCGGACAGCGCGTGGTACGGGGACAGGTTATCGGCAGAGTGGGAAGCACCGGACGTTCCACAGGAGCGCATCTGCACTTTGGTCTTATTAGTGGCGGAAAATTCATCAATCCCAACCAGTTGAAAATGGCGGGAGCAGAAACTCTGAGTGAAGAGCAAAAACGCCAGTTTGCCCAGCAGAAACAGAACATCATGCTGAAAGTAACTGAGTTGTCCAGAGCCGTTGTCCGAGCCTGATTCATTGATTCCTGAACAGCGGTCCAATGCCTAGGTCAATCTCTTGCTCTGCAATGTGTTGCATGTTTCAGAGGCATTTTATTGTTGACAACATCCCATCCGGAATCACAGTGGTGCGCGACAGCTAATCCTGAGTGATATCAGAATTTACTGACAGAGACATATTATGAAAAAAATAACTTACACATTTATAATGATCAGCTTGGTTGTGAGTTTGAGTGCCACAGGTTTTAGTTGGTTCTCGCAAAATGACTCACGATGGAACAGCGAAAGACTTGGCTCCAGCCGGAGCACAATTGGCAGCAGCGGTTGCGTTCTAAGCTGCCTTGCTATGCTGCTTAATACAGAAGCCACCAATTCCCGCATGACGCCCGACCGCTTGAACGATTGGCTCAGCCGGAACGGTGGATTTGCCGGAAATCTGATGCGATGGCAAATCGCCGGAGAGATTGACGGACCTGGGAATGGCCTTGAGCTAGTTTCCCAAAGTGCACGTCGAAACGACTGGGATTACCTCAGCCAAGAGCTGGATAAGGGTAACAAAGTAATAGTCAAGGTTGCCAATCGCCGCAGTCACTGGGTTCTGGTAGTGGCCAGACGTGGTCCTGCCAACAGCGCTTCTTCCTATATTGTAAACGATCCCGGCATGTCTTCCTATCAGGAAAGAACTCTGGCGTATTTTGGTGGTTTCAAAGCTGCCCGTTCCTATTCCGGAAACTGGCTGGATGAGGATGCTTTCCAGATGGATAGCGAGATCTTTGTCCAACCCGTTAACAGCGATGAGTTCTTCCTCTATGATCTCAGCGATATTCCCACTCCCACGGACGTCTATGTAACCCTATCCAACAAACTGGCAGTGCCTGTTACAGGTTTCTTCATGCTGGTGCTGTTCGATGAAAATGGAAACTACATCCGCACCATAGATCACGAATATGCCACGGTGGATGCCACCGGGTCTCAGGATTTGATCTACCAATTACCGGATATCAACGAGATCAGCCGAAACAACAAAACTCTCCGGGTGGTCTATAGTAAATACTTCTCGGACATGCCCTCGGTTTATGATACTTTACAACCGGCCAATCAACGTATTCAAAACAACTCTAGCCTCAGTATTGTAGATTAAACTAGCACTCATAACTTTGTGAAGAAGACCCTCAAAAGGGTCTTCTTCCCGTTTTAGGCTACTCTACTTTTAATATCTAGTCCTCTCACTTCTTCCCAATAAGCTGCGGAGTCTTCACCGAGTCTTGGCCGACTCTTCCCGAACACTTTGCTCGGGAAGAGTCCTGCAAGACTCGGTGAAGACTCCGGGAGAAACAAGGGAGAGAGCAGATAGTATAAAAAAAGGTATCAGGAATCAGAATACCAGCATAAAGCTCCTGGGCACAAAGGCATGCGTTATACTGAAGCCCACAGGCTTCGAGCATCTACCAGGGAAGGACGTAGTCCATATTAATGACCTATGGATAAAAATGAACAAAAACTCCCTAAGCTGGGAGAATAGCTTCTCCCGATGCGTATATATGTAAGGAATAAATTGCTTGACGAGTTCTGACTATTGAAAATAATCAACACAAGGACTAAAATCAAAAAGGGGTGAGAATGAATAACTACTTCATGGAAACCCATCATCATGAGTGGATAATTAGTAACTCAAAGGGTTCCTATGCTTTGGGAACCGGGAATCTGATCAATCAGAGGAAGTATCATGGTCTTCTTGTGGCCAGCGACGCAAAGTTCAACCGTCGTCACTTGGTCGCCGGGATGGAGGAAAAGATTGAGTGGCGAGGTGAGATTATCCATCTGGATAGCAACAACTACAGCAACTGCATCTATCCGGAAGGATTTCTGTATCTGGTTAAACCTTGGTTGAGACCCTATCCTATCTTCCTATACAGTGCTCTTCCTCACCAGAACGAGATACTGATCCTCAAAGAGATATTGATGGATGAAGAGACCAATACAAGCATGGTTAAATACACCAATCTTGGTCATCACCGTCTGCACTTCCACCTTCACCCCAAATACACTCTTGTACCACATCATGAGTTAAATCACTCCGGAACTCTGGATCACGAGCATTTTGATACAAGGATTACTGAGTTGGGGAGTGGAGTTCGTGCCGAATGCCAGCGCTCTTCCAATGGTTATCAGGTTTATACTCATTGTCTAAAGGGAGAAATCGAACACAATAAGTATGTCTATTACAATGTTTACTATCCTTGGGAAGTAATGAGTGGATACGCCGGGATTGGAGATCAGATATCGCTTTTCGAAATCAGCTTTGATCTGGCTGTGGGGGAATCCAACTATGTGCTGTTCTCAGATCAAAACTTGGACGAACTTGAGCCGATCATCAAGAGAATTGAAGCTCGTTATAGCAGCCTTCCCAAGCCCAAGGATTATCCCCATCAGAGCGATCAGGACGACACCCTGATCAGCAGATTGGATTATGAGGACAGTAAGCTTTTCACATACCAGGAGTACATGAACTTTCTGGAAGCTGGAGTAATGGACTTTGTGGCCAATGATGATATCATTGCCGGTTATCCGTATTATGGTGCTTGGGGCAGAGATACGATGTTTGTGCTCAATGCGCTCTTGCGCAAGCCCGAAAACCTGGAACTGGTGGAGCGTATCCTGAACAAGTATGCCGAGTATGTGAAGGACGGGCTGATTCCAAATGTTTTACCAGAAAGTGGCCGAGAGCTCAATTATGACACGGTTGATGCCACTATGTGGTACATAATACTGCTATGGAAGCTGGGAAAGGTAAAGAACACCAAGCTTTATTGGAAGAACACACTCGTCCTTCTGGATGAGCTGCTGGGAACGATCCTGACACAAAGCTCCTATCCTTTCTATATCCGCGAGGACGGTCTCTTGATTCTAGAGCCCGGATTTGCTCATGCTACCTGGATGGATGTCCGGGTGGATGGAATGGCCGTTACACCCAGAAATGGAGCTCCGGTGGAGATCAACGCCCTGTGGTATAATGCCTTGAAAGTGTATCAAGACGTTTATGAAATCAATCAGAGAAAACGTCCGCTTGCCAATACAACTAAGATTATGGAGCTTTCTGAGAAGCTGGAGAAATCCATGGAAAAGTTCTGGTGCGGAGACTATCTGGCCGACCGACTGGTCTGTCAACATAATGCTGGTCAGAATGATGAACAGGTTACAGAACTTCGTCCGAATGCCCTTCTGGCTCTCAGCCTACCTTTCTCGTTTTTGGATCCTGAGCGTATGCTGCTGGTCTTTGAAAAAGCCTATAGAGAGCTATATACTTACTATGGAATAAGAACCCTCAGCCCTAAAGACCCCAAGTTTCGCAAGAAATACTACGGTTCACAACGGGAACGGGATCTTTCTTTCCACAATGGCAGCGTCTGGGCCTGGTTGCTCAGCCCCTTCTGTGGAGTTTACAGCAAGGCGATGCGTGGTAAGATTTCCGATGCTGAGGTGGCCGATAAGCTGGAGAGCTTGATAGAGCCTTTCAGAACCAGTTGTATGAAGGGGCATATAGCCTCAATTGCAGAAGTATGGGATGGAGATAATCCTCACTTCCCGAAGGGTGCTCCGGCTTTGGCCATGAGTGTAGCTGCATTGTATAACGTTGAAAGCTATATTGCTTATCTGCGGGGGAACTTATGAAAATCCTGATGTATTCTTGGGAATACCCGCCCCTGATCTCCGGAGGCTTGGCGATGGCCTGTTATGGCATGGTAAAAGCCTTGCTGGCGCTTGGCATCAAAATCGATCTGGTACTTCCGACCAAAGAGATGGTTTACTTTCCTATGAGACAGGAGAGTGATGCGGATACCCTGCCGGTGGTCTATGTCGATCCTCAGAAACAAAGTGAATTTGTGAGCCAAAAGTTCAGCAGCCTTCAGGAAAAGTTGGAGTATCTGGGAGTGAGCAATCATCCGGAGACCTATCTTCAGCTTGCCGAATTGAAGGAGTATATGGAATACATCACTCGTCGGGAGTATGTGGAATCTATCGAAACCGGGATGGCTGAACATGAGCTTTTTGAGGAGATGACTACTCACCTGGTGGGAGAAGAAGACCTCATTAAGAAGGTGCAAGAGTTCACGGTTCGGGCAGAGAAGTTTAGCAAAGAGCTTTCCTACGATCTGATTCATGCCCACGATTGGCTCTGCTATCCGGCTGGAATGCTGAGCAAGAAGCTTTCCGGCAAACCGCTGATGGTTCATATTCATGCCACAGAGTTCGATAGAGCCGGTGGTCCCGGAGACGAGAGGATTCATAAGATTGAGCATGCAGGTATGATGTATGCAGATATGGTGGTGGCTGTCTCCCAATACACTGCTCAGATGATCATGTCCCGCTATAGGATCGATACTGCCAAGATTAAGATAGTGCACAATGCTTTTTCTCTATCTGAAGATGCTGTTTTTAGCCGTCATAGAATATTCAAAGGCACTACTGTCCTATTCCTGGGGAGGATTACTATCCAGAAAGGACCGGATTATTTCCTGGAGGTGGCTGAGAGAGTATTGAAACATAATCCCGATGCCAGGTTTATTATGGCAGGAACGGGTGATATGGCGCGCAAGCTCTTGCGTCGCTCGGCTTCACTACGCTTGAAGAATAGGTTCCTCTTCTCAGGATTCCTGAATAGAAAACAAGTGGAACGCATGCTTCGGGCTTCGGATATATATGTGCTTCCTTCCGTTTCAGAACCTTTTGGTATAGCTCCACTGGAGGCTATGGCTTATGGAGTGACGGCAATAATTTCCAAGCAATCGGGTGTGGCGGAGGTGGTGAACCATGCCTTCAAAGTGGATTATTGGGATGTGGATTTGATGGCAGATACCATCAACCATCTGATAGACAATCCTGAGGTTTGCCTCAAGATGGGACTGGATGGCAAGCATGAAGTAAACAGAATTCAATGGCAGGAATCTGCCGAATTGATACGTAAGCACTACTCGTCATTGTTGTCCCGGTATCTGCGTGATCAGGCCTAGGAGAGAGATATGCTAAATATTGTTTTTTACTTTCAAGTTCATCAGCCATACCGGCTTCGGCATCTGAGCCTTTTTGATATTGGTGCCGGTGTGGATTTGTTTGATGATAAGCTTAATTCGCAGGTTATGAAGAAGGTGGCGGAGAAGTGCTATCTGCCCACAAACAAGCTGCTTTTGGAACTCATCCAGCAGTTCCCTGGTCAGTTTAAGATATCCTATTCCATCACGGGTACAGCCATAGAACAATTCAAGCTCTACAGTCCTGAGGTTCTGGATTCCTTCAAAGCTCTGGTGGATACCGGCTCAGTGGAGCTGATCGGCGAGACCTATTATCACTCTCTGTCTTTACTATACGATACAAACGAGTTTCTGGATCAGGTAATGATGCACCGTAAGCTGATGAAGGACGAATTCGGATATGACACCACGACTTTCCGTAATACAGAGCTGATCTATCAGGACAAACTTTCTGATCTGATCTTCGAGATAGAAGGCTTCAAGACCATCATAACAGAGGGCGTGGATCGGATCCTGGATTGGCGTTCCCCGCTCTACGCTTACAAGAACTATTCCAAGGATATAAACCTGCTCCTGAAGTACTATAAGCTCTCGGATGATATAGCCTTCCGCTTCTCAAACCGGGATTGGCCGGAATACCCGCTTACTGTAGATAAATTTGTGAATTGGATAGATCATCTTACCTTGGAAGAGAAAAAGGGCAGAAACCAATTCCTCAATCTCTTCATGGATTATGAGACTTTTGGTGAGCATCAGTGGGCAGAATCCGGTATCTTTGACTTTATGAAGCACTTCCCGGCTGAGGTACTCAAGCGGAAACATCTGGGTTTTGCTACGCCCAGTCAAACGTCTGATCTGGCAAACTACCAGCAGGAATCTCTCTCCTTCCCGGAGGCAGTCTCTTGGGCAGATGAAGAGCGAGACCTTTCTGCCTGGCTGGAAAACGATATGCAGAAGAATGCTATTGAAACCATGTATGAACTGCTGCAGAAAGTGAAACTCAAAGGTGATGAAAACCTTCTGAGAACCGCCCGGATGCTAACAACCAGCGATCATTTCTATTACATGTGCACCAAATACTTCCAAGATGGAGACGTGCACAAATACTTCTCGCCATATGACTCTCCGGATCAGGCATATATCTACTACATCAATGCCTTGGCTGATCTGGAGGAACGAATAAACTAGGAGCTTCAATGAAAGGAAAAGTCCTCATTCTGGAAGATGACGTTGTATTGTCCTCAAACGTTGCAACCATAATCCAAAGACGTGGTTATGAAGTCTTACAAACCACCAATAGCGATGCCTTCTTCAATGAGCTCAGGAAGTTTCAACCGGATGTTATCCTTTTGGATGTTTATCTGATTGGAAGCCCTCTGAATGGTTTGCAGGTGCTCAGATATCTTAGAGACAATCTGGATTTGAACTATAAAGTGATAGTGATCTCGGGTGAAGCAACCACTGCTCAGGTGCAGGAGATCAGAGACCTGGGCGCTTATCACTTCATCGAAAAGGGTGCCAGCTTCAATACCAACCAGTTGATGCTTCATATAGACAATGCTGTATCCCTGAAACGCCAGGAAGAAGATCATATTGGCCTGCAGATAGAGTTTATAAACCTGAAGAAGCAATTCACCCGCAGCTTCCCCTTTATCGGAGAAAGCCCTGCCATACGGAAAGCCCGGGAACAGATAGCCAAGCTTGCAGAGGTGGATGAAGATCTCTTCCTGGTGGGAGAGACCGGCACCGGTAAAGAAGTTGCTGCCAGTTATTACTATATCAATAGCAAGAGATTCGGCAAGGTGTTTCACACAGTTAATTGCAGCGCTCTTACCGAAACAATTATCGAAAGCGAACTCTTTGGCCATGCCAAGGGAGCTTTTACCAATGCAGACCGTAACAAGGTGGGCTTCTTTGAAGAATGTAGCGAAGGACTTCTCTTTCTGGATGAGGTCACCAACCTATCTCTGCAAGCGCAGGCTAAGATTCTGCGTGCCATAGAAAACAAAGAGATACAAGTGGTGGGCGGTATGATGAAGAAAGTGAATACACGCTTGATATTTGCTTCTAATGCAGAGCTCGATGCCTTGTCTAACCCCAATGTGTTACGCAAGGACCTCTTCTACAGAATAGAAGGCAATGTGGTTCAGCTTCCACCGCTCCGGGAAAGAGGATCGGATATCATCCTGATTATGAGTTACCTGCTCACAAACTATTCCCAGCAGTATGACTTTAACGATCAGCTTGATCTCTCACAACTGCAGGATGAACTTCTGAAGTATTCCTGGCCAGGCAATGTGAGGGAGCTGATGAACTTTTGCAAGTTTATCACTATCAACGAGAAGCTTATCAGCAACGATGTGGTTCTTAAGCATCTAAAGCTCAAACTGCAGCATCAATCCAGCACCAGTGAAGATCCCTTGAGCAAATACCTCTCCATCACAAGTATCCGGGAGAGCATTGCAGCTTTTGAAAGAAACTACATAACCCACTATCTTGAGCAGTATGATTGGAGAGTAAGTGCCACCGCCCAGGCGATAGGCATTGAAAGAACCACACTCTATAAGAAGATGAAACAATTGGGGATAAATGCTTACTACGTGGAGGAGTAATTGCGCAGAGAGCTGATTTGGCTGAAGATCTTGGCGCTTTTCATTGCCATTATCCTTTGGCTTCAATCTGTGCTTGTTTCAGAACACAAGGCTGTGGTAAACATGCCAATCGTGCTGTTGAACAATCCGGATGACCTGAGTATCAAGGAGCAACCTGAGAGTATACCTTTTCTGGTTCAGGGGAAAGGCATAGAGATACTAAAGCTTGTGCTTGCCCATCTGAAGGTTTCCGTCGATGCCAGCCAGATTCGTCCCGGCCAGGATATCCTTTCAATATCAGACTACAATCTAGATATTCCTAGTAACATAGATCTGGTTATGATAGGCCCAGTTGGTAATGAAGATATCCGGATCTCGGCAGAAACAAAGAGAGAGAAGAGAGTTCCCATAAACCTCAGCTTTGAAAACGAACAAGTGAGGCAGGAATTCAGCCGTAAGAGCTTGCAAATGTCACCCGAATATGTGCAGATCTCCGGTCCCTCACACTTGATAGACAATATCCGCTCTCTGAACACTCAAGAACTGGGACGCAGGCACTTAGGTCAAGCCAGCTTTAAGGTTGATCTGGTTCTACCCTCAAAAAACATATCCACAGATGCAGAAGAGGTGAGAATACTGGTGAGCTCCAATCAGGTAGTAACCAGAGTTATAAGCAACATAGAGCTACCAGAGCGTCCCGGGCAGCAAGTTTTCCCTTCCAGAGTCACAGTTAAGCTTAGTGGAGACCGTCAGTATCTTGATAGCCTGCGCATCAGCAGCATTCGCCCCACTTTAACGCTTTCTGTGGAATCTCAAGGCTTCTATACCATATCAATTCAAGTTCCCGAAGGCATCACTCTGGTAGATGTGACTCCGGATAAAGTAAGAGTTAGCGATTGAGTAAAGAATATATACTGGCTTTTGAAAGCTCCTGCGACGATACTTCTGTAGCCATTTTGGACACAGAATACAAAGTCTATGTCAATCTAATATCTTCCCAGCCACAGCATCTTCAGTTTGGCGGGATACTTCCGGAGCTTGCCTCCCGTCTTCACATGAAGAACATCATGTACCTGTGTCAGGCTGCCTTGAAGGAAGCCGGGATAGATCTGGATCAGATCAGTGCTGTTGCAGTTTCAGTAAATCCAGGGCTCATAGGTTCCCTCATTGTGGGCTTATCCTACGCAAAAGGCTTGGCATACAGCCTGGGGATTCCCCTGATCACGGTCAATCACCTCCTATCACACATCTTTGCGAACTTTATAGACCATCCGCAGCTTCGGACTCCATTCCTGGCTCTGGTAGTATCCGGCGGACATACAGAACTGGTGCATTTTCGGACGGAAACCGAATTTGAGATAGTTGGAAAAACCCTGGATGATGCAGCAGGTGAAACTTTTGATAAGTGTGCAAAGCTTCTGGGTCTGGGCTTCCCCGGAGGCCCAATCATCGATAAACTGGCTAAAAACGGAGATCCTACCTTTGTAGATTTCCCTCGAGCTCTCAAACAAAAGGACAACTTCAATTTCAGCTATAGTGGCCTGAAGACCTCAGTTCTAACTCATCTTAGCCAATATGACCAGGGCTACATTGAACAGAACCGCGAGAATTTGGCTGCCTCTATACAAGCTGCTATAATTGAACCTCTGGTGAAGAAATCTGTGCGCTGGGCAAAAGCCAATAGCATCAAATCTATCGTTCTGGCCGGAGGTGTGGCTGCCAATAGTGAGCTGGCTGAAATGATGCAACAGGAAGCCGGGAAGCACGGCATCAGAGCCTATATTCCCTCACTGAAGCTTTGTATGGATAATGCGGCAATGGTGGCTGCTGCCGCCATTCCCAAATATAGAAAGAAACTCTTTTCAGATTGGAGCGTAAATGCGTCGTCGCTTAAAGGCACAAAAGAAATATAAACGGATCATTCTGATCCAAGTACTGGTTATCTTGGCTCTGGGTGTAGTATGGGTTCTGTGTACGAAGTGCAATGGTACAGCCCTTCAGGCTACAAACCCTGTGATAGAAAGTGCTTCTTCGGATTCTCTGCCGGAAGCTGACAGCCTTGTCGATAATCCCAAACCCAGTACCATTGAGGACGAGAATCCAGATACTGCGGATAAGGACTTTCTCCTGGGTAAGACAGATTTCTCCCATCACCCGGATTTTACCAACCTGGAAAGCCGGTATGGTACCGCCGGCCTGCCTATTCGCAAGGACGTATATAACGCCTTCAAAGAGATGTATGCAGCAGCCCTGGAAGATGGAATTGAACTCAGGATACTTTCTGCGGCAAGGAATTGGAGCAGGCAGAGAAGCATTTGGGAAGGCCGCTTGAACAGCTTGGGCTGGAGGGCTTCCATGAGCAGACAAGATAAGGTCCGCATCATGCAGCAAGCTCTGCAGTATGTCTCCATGCCGGGGATTTCCCGTCATCATTGGGGAACTGAGATTGATCTGAACAATCTGGAGCCTTCCTACTTTACCAGAGGCCAAGGCAAACGCATCTTGGATTGGTTGAAGCTTCATGCCGCTGAGCATGGCTTTTACCAGACATATACGGACAAAGCTGAGACTGGAAGAACCGGCTTTTCGAATGAACCTTGGCACTGGAGCTATAAACCATTATCCCAAGGATTCTTCCAAGCATACCTTCGCCATGTATCTTACACAGATTTCGTCGGCTTCACAGGGGCTGAACTAGCCGAAGATGTTCAGGCTATCGAACTTTATGTGGAGGGGATCAATCCCATCCTGAAGTAGAAAGCAGAAACTAGGGTGAGGAGAACGTCCTGTATCTCATCAAAACAAAAGAAATAGCTTGCCAGATAAACAGAGTTAAATAGCTTTACACCAAGTGATCTGTTTGTGATCCTAAGATTGGGCTTGTTACCAAGTGCTTTCAAGGGAGACAGATCGACCAATATACAGACCTGCGATGGGGGATCATCTGCCATCAAGGGATAACGGGTTCACCCTCTTGTCCTGGAAAAAAATCCCCCCAATGCAACCGAGGATTAATGGATAAGAAAAGACATGTTGTCACAATCGTGGTGAACGACCCTGAGAGAGCGTTCCAGCCGGTATCAGAGCTTCTGCATGACTATGCTTCGAACATCCTGCTGAGAGTAGGATATCCCATGCGTGATAAAAACGTCTCCGTAATCTTTCTCATCATGGAGCAAAACCTCGATGAGATGGGTGCATTCTCCGGAAAACTCGGCCAAATCAAATCCGTGAAAGTCAAGACAATAACATTGAAGATAGATTAGGAGAAAAGATGAAGATATCCACCGAAGGACTCAAATCATTCATTCCCACCCAGGCAATTATCGATCAGATCAAGGCTGCACAGAATGCCCCGCAATCACAGATCAGAGATATTATCGACAAGTCTCTGAACAAACAGCGGCTTGATCCGGCAGAAACAGCAGCACTTCTGAGTGTTACCGATCCGGAGTTGCGTCAGATGATTCTGGAAGGTGCTCACGAACTTAAAGAACGGATCTACGGCAACCGTATAGTACTCTTTGCACCACTCTATGTGGGGAACGAGTGTATCAATGACTGTGTCTATTGTGGTTTTCGCCAATCCAACAAAGACTGCCTGCGCTCCACCCTCAGTAAACAGCAGCTTATCGACGAAACCAAAGCACTGGTGGAAACGGGGCATAAACGCCTTATCATGGTTTACGGTGAGCATCCCATGTATAGCGCAGAATACATCGCTGATACAGTTCGGACTGTCTATGATACCAAATACAAGAAAGGCGAGATTCGCAGAGTGAACATAAATGCCGCACCGCTGGATATCGAAGGCTTCCGAACAGTGAAGTCAGTGGGTATCGGCACTTATCAGATCTTTCAGGAAACCTACCATGAAGAAACCTATAAGCGGCTTCATCCCAGCGGACCAAAGAGTAGCTTCCTCTGGCGACTGGATGGCCTTGACCGGGCTATGCAGGCAGGGATAGACGATCTGGGGATCGGGGCTCTGATGGGCTTGTATGATTGGAAGTTTGAAGTGATGGGCTTGCTCTATCATACCATACATTTGGAAGATCGCTTTGGCGTTGGACCTCACACCATCTCCTTCCCCAGAATCGAACCCGCCAATGGCACAGAGTTTGCCGATCATCCCCCCTATCAGGTATCAGATGAGGATTTCAAGCATCTGGTCGCTACAATTCGGCTTTCCGTGCCTTACACAGGTATGATTCTAACCGCCAGAGAACCAATTGCCGTACGGAATGAAGTGCTGCGTTACGGAGTGTCCCAAATCGATGCAGGTAGCAGCATTGGTGTGGGAGACTACTCCAATAAAGACGAAGTATCAAAAAAGAAGAGCCAGTTTGTGCTGGGAGATACCCGCAGCTTGGACGAAGTGATCTATGAACTCGCAGAGCATGGATACATTCCTTCATTTTGCACCAGTTGTTACAGAGCCGGGCGCACTGGAGAACACTTTATGGAATTTGCCATCCCTGGCTTTGTTAAAAGGTTCTGCACTCCCAATGCCTTACTTACCTTTGCCGAATATCTTTACGACTTTTCATCACAGAAGACCCTGGAATCCGGCCTGAGATTGATTGATCGTGAGTTGGCAGAGATACAGGATGAAACCATGCGTCAATCTGTAACGGAGAAGCTTGCGGAGATGAAAGCCGGACGCAGAGACCTCTATTACTAAATCTTTGGTAGAATAATCATAATACAAATGCAGGAGCTTGGATCCCTCCAAGCTCCTCATTTTATTCTGATAGGTTTCAGCCGACTATCCGCCGCACTTCCGCCGCACTTCCGCCGCATAGGCGGCAGAATTGCGGCGGATGTGCGGCAGGGTCACTACTGATGCCAGGCACAGACGAATGAGGAAGAAAGAAGTAAGGATTGGTCGATGCTTGCGAATTAGGGCTTTCCAACTAACCGTATAGTGAGATTGTTAGTAGGTAATCAGTATGCAAAAACAACTCCACTCAAAGTGAATATCCATTCCTCAGGACTGGTGCTGAGTTCGATTATGTTCCTACTTCTTGTGATTTTGGGATACCGATTCTGTCCTGAGAAGATGGGGATGCATTCCACTCCTGTCCAATCCTCAGGATAGGAGAAGCTGAGGGAAATGCCCTTGGTGAGTTCTGTGATGAAGATGCTCATTTGGTGGGACTTTCTGGGATAAATCGTGCGGGTATTGATCACGAAATCCACCTCTTTCCCCAGTAATGTGTTCAGTTCCGGATGACTGCATCTTAGCTCTAAACATCCATTTTCGTGTCTGGAATCGGTGCTGAGCCTGAGCTCATTCACCTTTATGGAACTCACGATAAAACTATCTGGATTGATCTCGAAGTTATCGTCCATCAGCCAGCGGTATTCCACATCTTTACGCTTAAGGTAGGCTTGAAGAGCTGTCTCACTCTGAGCACAGGCAACTATGAAATACTCGCTGTCCAACACTTTTCTATAGCTCAGTTCGGTCTCCACCTCATAATGCAGAGGGGAATCTCCTTCAATAAGTTTGATGCTGTGTCTGAAGCCTTTACGGTAGTGAATATCGCTGTCTTTATCGAAGAAGAGGCTGGAGAGCATCTCTCGATAGACGATGGAACCGATTTCGCTGCTATCCAACCTTTGCAGGACTGCTGCTTCTATGATGGAATTTAGCTTGCTGTCGCTGAAATCGGCTGGAACGAAATCTCTGCGGGATAGGGGAGAGCTGGAGCATAGCTGACCATTTAGATAGTAGTAACGCCGAGCCCGGCGTCCGAGCTGGCAAAGAAGCTCGTAACTGGAACCATTGTATCCGGCCACCAGATTCTCGGCATGGGTCTGCAGGGCTGCTCCACCCATCAGGCATACTTCGTCGCCCACACTGACAGGCTTGTCCCCGATCTCGGCCGTGATCATATCCATCGAAATCTTTCCAATCACCGGGAAACAGTGTTCCCCAATGGAGACTTCGGCTCTATTTCCCAGGAGATAGTCGTAACCATCAGCATATCCTGCGGGTATGAGGGCATATCTGGTATCATGTTCTGCCATCCAAAGACGGTTGTAGCCACAGGTTTCTCCCTTTTCTATGTCCTTTATCAAAGACACCCGGCTCTTAAACTGCATCACGGGTTGAAGGTCAATCAAGGATCGCTGTTGGGGGTGCGTATAGATGCCATAGCTAAGGATTCCGAGACGTACAAGGTTGCCACAGCTAGCTAGACCATTGATCAAAGCCGAGCTATTGGCAAGATGGATAAAACTGGGTTGGGGCTTAATCGAGCTAATCAGTTCAAAGAAGCATTCTTCCTGTTCTCTGCTGAAATCCGGATCGTTTTCACTGGCGGCATAGTGCGAAAGCACGCCCTCCAGCTTGAGTTCAGTAAGCTTGGAGATCTGCTCGATAAACTTGTAGAATTCCTGCCGTGACAAACCGGAGCGGTGCATACCAGTATCGAGTTTAAGGTGATAGGGCATCTGTTTACCTTTATGATGCAGGTGATCTTCCATAGCGATGGCAAAACCCCAAGAGGAAATAGTGGGTGTAAGATCGTAATCTATCAGAGAAGCAATCTCTGTTTCCAGGCTGGGAGAAAGCACCAGAATAGGGGCTGTGATGCCTTGCAGCCGCAGGAGCCTTCCCTCTTCACTGTTTGCCACTCCCAGGAATCTGGCACCCAGAGCCAGTGCTTGCTCGGCAATCTCCAGAGCTCCGTGACCGTAAGCATCTGCTTTAACGATCTGCATGAAAGACTGGTCTGGGCTCAGGAAGCACTTTAAAGCTTCGATATTGGCACGATAGGTATCAAGGTGGATTTCGACCCAAGTTCGGTCATTGTTCTTCATACAGGCGCCTTTTAGAAGTATTTTGCTGCCAGATCTGCCAGCTTGGAGCGTTCGCCGATATCCAGAGTGATGTGTCCCACCAGATCCTCAGCTTTCAGTTTCTCGATGGCTACCGTTAAGCCGTTGCTCTGTGAATCCAGATAAGGCAGATCAATCTGATAAGGATCACCTGTCAAAACAAGCTTAGTGTTTTCTCCTGCTCGGGTGATGATGGTCTTCATCTCATGGGGTGTGAGGTTTTGTGCCTCATCTATGATGATAAACTGGTCGGGCAAGCTTCTGCCTCTGATGTAGGTGAGGGGTTCAAGCTCCAGAAAACCGTAGTCCAAAAAGTCGTTCAGGCTGGTCTTCTTCTTGTTCTTGGAGTTCCCGCTTTCATCATGCAGAGACAGCAGAATATCCATATTATCATAGATGGGCTGCATCCAAGGGTTGAACTTTTCTGCCTTGCTGCCGGGCAGGTAACCCAAGTCCTTACCGATAGGGGAGATGGGGCGGGAGATCACCAAGCGGGAATACTTCTCCTCTTCCACCACTTTCTGCAGCCCGGCTGCCATTGCCAGCAGAGTTTTGCCGGTACCGGCTTTTCCGGAGAGACTTACGAGCTTGATATTATCGTCCAGAAGCAGATCGAGCGCCATTTCCTGCTCATAGTTGCGGGCTTTAATGCCAAAGACTTCCTGTCCATAGTACTCTTTAATCTGATAGAGCGATTTGTGCATGGAGTTAAAGCGGGTAGTCTTGGTTCTGATATTGTTATCTTTTTCCAGGAATCTGAGGAATTGGTTTGGGAAGAGCTCACCATAGCTGTTTCCGAGATACTTCCTGGTTTCCAGTTCCTGCATAAGTTCTGCTTCAATCTCCTGGGTTCTGTAACCCGTGTAATACTCATCAAACTTGATGCTGTCTGTCTCGTAATTCTCTGCGTGGATACCCACACAATCCGCTTTGATACGAACGTTTACGTCCTTGGAGACCAATGTAACAATGGACTCCGGGTATTTTTCCTTAAAGTACAAGGCTGTCCCAATGATCAGATTATCGTTTCTATCCAGGAAGAAGAGCTTGGAGGCGGCATTGGTAACGTCGTTGTTTACCGTGATCTGAATCGTGCCGCCTTGTGGGGTTTTTACGCCTTTCTGAAGATTGCCATCTGTCCTGAGGGCATCAAGATAACGTCCTATCTGCCTGGCATTTCTGCTCTTTTCATCCACACCTTTCTTAAACTGATCTATCTCTTCTATAACTACTATCGGAATAACCACCCTGTTATCTTCGAATGAGAAGAGTGCCTGGGGGCTATGGATCAGGACGTTTGTGTCCAAAACAAAGATCTTTCTTTCCATGTGTTTCTCCGGGTTCACTTAGTTCTTTTTGCTATATGTTCGATCTCATTTCTATACTGGGGAAACTCATCTATGAGTTTGTTAATTTCAGCCATCTCAAAATCAGCATAAGTGAATGCCGGCCAAAGAGTGCATCCGCATAAAGTATAGGTATCAGGCTCCAATGTCTCCGCTGCAAACCAATTACCTCTATGCATGATGATTTGAGGCAGCTGGCCTGAATCGATATCAGAACCAAGTATCTGCCTGGTAAGACCTTTCTGAGCTGTAATGCAGTATAGCACAAGCGGACTTCCCGAGTAGTAATGCCACATCTCGTCACAGTTGGTTCGATGCCAGGTGCTCACTTCAACAGAGGGAAGAAGGTAGAGAATGGAAGAACCAATTGTTCGGCCTGTGAACAGAGTTCGGTTACTGTCCTTGATATCTGCAGAGAGTAGTGATTGCCAGTTTCTGCGGTAATAACCGCCTTCCGGATGAGGGATGAGATTGAGCTTATCGATCAAATCACTATAGTTTCTCATTAGCTTTCCCCTTTATGCTTTCTTGGTTTAGAAAAGTGTCAGGCGCAAAAACCGTCAATCATTTTCTGCAGGGATAGGCCATGTATGATGGAATTGGCTGGAATACTACGAAAGATGGAGAAGAGCTGTGTCGATTGATCGTTAAATAGTGGCTATAAAAGAATGGTGCTGAAGGGGGGACTCGAACCCCCATGAGCGCATTGCTCACTAGTCCCTGAAACTAGCGTGTATACCAATTTCACCACTTCAGCACGTTGTGTAGGTACAAAAACCCGGAAGGCCTGATTGTGTCAAGCAATTCTTCACCAAAGTTCTGAGAATTTATTAGGTGAGCAAACTCCAATTAGTGTGAATATCGGATAGCCTATGCTGAGATCTGTTGGTAAAGTTCTATCGCTGTATGTGATAAGTAGGAGGGATAAGCATAATCCTCAGATTGAAAGCTCCTATTAGAATAGCTTGCAGGGAGGTTTCATAGGCACAAAAAAAACCGCCCTTTTACAAGGGCGGTGATGACAAATCCGTTTTGGGGTTTTAAAGCCCTATCTCGGTAAACACATGATTCATAAAATCTCTGGCTTCAGATTGAATCATGTACGAGAGGGGGAATCCCAGTGTGTAAGCACGACCTTCACCATTGATGTGACGCACTCCCACAATTCTCTGGCTGAAGGTGTCATACTGCTCCTGAGTAGGAGGAGTAACGGTTGAGGTGGTGGGCTTGCAGCCATACTTGAAGATCGGTTCTGCTGTTATCAGAGTGGGATCGAAATAGGACACAGCGCCCATTCCTTGTCTGAGGTTCACCAGGGTATTGAAGCTGGCATCATCGCCAGTTCCATACTTTAGGCCAATATTAGCAAATCCTGCCTGTCCTACAGCAGATTGGAAGAAGGGATTGTTGGCAATATTACTTCCCGCAGGAAGCACAGCATTTGCGGAATACTCAATTCCCAAAGCCTGGAGTAGGGTCTGCTGATTATTGCTGACCATGGGACTGATCGTACCAGCAGATAAGTTTTCCGCACCAGAGATTAGTAGATTTCCACCATTCTGCAGGTAGATAAGTAGTCCGTCGCAATCCTTGAAGAGGTCACCATTTTCACCGGGACGATCCGAATGATAGATCACAAACTTGTAGCGCATGAGGTCAGAATAAGCCAGTCTTCTATCTCTTCTGTCCTGATACGTGTTTCCAGCTTGGCTGGAAGTGGGGAGATTTATGAAGTCCTTGGTCCCATCAGCTCCGGAGAGTATGTAGTTGTAAAAATCGGTCACATAAGGTTCAGGGGAGTTTGTTTGGTTATGACTATCCTGATCTATGACCAGAATTCCGCTTCTGTTAGCTGGAGAAATTGGATCTACAAGCGTGAACTTATATTCCACTGGATCAGACGGAACGTTTTGCAGGTCAACCACGCGAACCGAGA
>JAKPXC010000022.1 GCA_029567705.1 Candidatus Cloacimonadota bacterium | reverse complement strand
ACGATTGGACCGCAGGATTCCAAACCCATAGCTTTCAGCACCTCAATCCTCATTTTCTTGCTGTCCAGCTCTTTATTCCTCATCAGAAATGGCCTCCAAGATTATCGAACGGCTTCAGAGTGACCAACCGGAACGTAAGGTTGAGGTGGATATCGCCTCCAATCTCATCTGTAAGGCAGATCCCAACATGATGGATATAGTTCTCACCAATCTGCTGGGTAATGCCTGGAAATACACGGGAAACCGGGAACTTGCCCACATTGAGTTTGGCCAGGAAATACAGGAAGGAACAAGAGCTTTCTACGTGAAAGACAACGGAGCCGGATTTAGCAAAGAACACGCAGATAAGCTGTTCCAAGCCTTTCACAGGCTGCATAAAGATTCGGACTTCAAGGGAACCGGCATTGGCCTTGCCACTGTGAAACGAATCCTGGATAGACAGGGAGGAAAAATCTGGGCAGAATCTGAAGAAGGGATTGGCACCACTTTCTTCTTCTCTGTGGGAGATTGATACAGGGCTGCTTCCTGAGGGTGGCCGGGGGTTTTTCCCAAGGATTATAGGATTGAAGGATTTGTCTGATGATTGATTCCGGCTTATACAAAAAGACCCTTGCGTACGCAGTGATCCGAGGCGAAAGATAGCACACATCCACCATACTTCACGCAGCGTCATTCCTGCGAAGGCAGGAATCCATCTCCTTGTCTCTCATTCTATTAAACACCATAAAGATACCAGCCTTCGAGAATGTGTGAAAAGTCTCAGGAGAGTCTCAGCGGGACGGCATTTTAGATAGCAACGCAGGATTATTGATGATGTAATGAGTCCCAGCGGGACGGCATTTTAGATACGTAATACATTCCTGTTTAGACATATAAGGATATCTGAATAGAGTAACATTTTTGGGGTTTTATCATATTGTCAAATCACAGCCTGCATGAGGAGTCTAGTTTCTGGCGTCCCCGCCAGAAACTAGACTCCTCATGCAGGCTTAAACTCGGATGAATGGGATGCATTATTGTTATGTGTGTCCGTCAGATACGGTGGTTGAAACCACCGCCTCTATTATAAAAACCCGCTGAAGCGGGTTGGGGCTGCTGCTGGTCGATCACTCTACTGGATTCTCGACTTTTCACACAGTCTCGAAGGCTGGGATCCAGACATTGGCAATGATCAGATTTACCCACTGTAAATGGATTTGAACCACCTATAATCAGTTCAATCCGTCAAATCAACATTTATCCTTCCTAATATTCCTTCAATCCTTGGGTAGAATACCTGTCACCCGTCACTCCCCCATTTCTCGCCGACTCTTCGTCGACTCTTGCAGGACTCTTCCCGAACACTTTGCTCGGGAAGAGTCCTGCAAGACACGGTGAAGACTCGGCCACCCATAAGAAGGAGACGGTTGCGTGAAAAGTCTCACTCCCAAAAATCCTCTGTTGAATCCTCACAAAACAGCCTTGGATTCCCACCCTGTCGAAAGCCGTCAACATTGCCGAAACATACATCTATCCTCAGGTGAGGCTGTTTTTCCCCTCAATCCGGCCTTCCTTGGCCGGAAAAAAAGCGAAAAATTGTGAAAGATGTGCAGAGAATCATATTGACAGAGCTTTAACCAAGCATAGACGTGTCAGAAGCCTTCCGGTGATCCACAGAGCCGGATACTCTTTTATCTCAGAAGGAGGAGATATGCGACCCTTGGTGTTGTTGATTAGTATGTTTTTATTGTTAACGGGAGGGCTTTGGGCTTTCGTTGAGCAAGAACCCAACGATCTACCCGCAGATGATGGTATCCTTTGGTGCGAAAACGGTTCACACACCGGCACGATGGCAGCCGGCATTGATACCGATTTTTGGTATTTTAACGGTTGGCCGGGAGACAATGTGCAGATCAGTCTCACCTTTGCTCCGGGGCAAACTCTATGGGTGGGAATTATTGACCACAATCTGCAAACTCAATACACGGGAACGAATGCCACCGGAAACATCAGCTTCAGTTATTCCGTGACCGAGGAAGAGACCTATTATGTAGTCATTCAACACATGGAAGCACAGGCGGTGGACTACACTTTGAACATATCTGGACTCTTTATATCTGCAACTGCTGATCCTCTTCCACCCACCAACCTCAGTATTGCCAACGGTGCCACGAACGTTTCAGTGGAAACCACCGGTATGACCTGGACTTGGGGAGATGGCAGCTGGGGTGGCAATTGGAATCTGTTTTGGGGACCGGATCCGAACAATCTTAGTGCGCACTTTCCCATGTTTTCGGAGATGGTGAACGACCGAGCCGGCAGTTTTGATTTTCCCGATCCATTGGCGGGATACACCACTTATTACTATCAGATGCAATATGCCAATATGTTTGGAGTTACCTGCCTCAGTCCGGTTTATCAATTCACCACCGGTCCAAGATTGCTTCCCACTCCGATATTGGAGCATTTCGATATCGGGATGGGTAACTTCTTCTCGCTAACCGGCTATTGGTTGAACTACGACTTTGAAACCGGCGATCCCGGTACGATTTCAACCATTTCTATGTATAATGGGGGCATACTGATGGAGCTGGGGCACCACGATCTGAGTTCCGTGGCTCCCATGCAGCTTACCTTCAAACAGGCCGGTCTTTTCACGGAAGATCTCGATCGCGGCTATGTGGAGTATTCCACCGATGGCGGAATTAACTGGGCAGTGATGCCTGTTTCCAGTTATCGGGGTTCGGGAATTTACGATCTTCCTCTCGATAATCCATCCGGAGGCCCCTGCTTCGACAAAGCTTCCTATCCTTCCTGGCCTAATTGGTCGGAAAGCCCCAGCCTGGATGAACTGAAACAGACCGAGATTTTTGACCTCAGTCCTTGGTTAAGCTGTAGCAGTTTCCGCTTACGCTACCGGGTTGTCTTTTATTTCGCAACAGGCGGTAGCGCTTGGGTGATAGACGATTTTGGCATCCAACCGGCTCCTCCACTGGTGCCCTCCAATCCCTATCCCGCCAATCTTGCTACCAATTTTGGCACGTATGAGTATATCAACTGGAGCTCTGCCGGTGCTACCAGCTACAGCTTCCGTTTGCACTCCGATCCTGCCTTTACGGGTTACGCAACCCTCACGGATCCCAATTATGCCTGCGACAATCTGCTGCCTTCCACCACCTACTACTGGATGGTGCAGGCTCATAACGCCATTGGTTCCTCAGAATGGTCACCGCAGTGGCATTTTACCACCGGTCCTTACAGTACCACCCGGCACAACAGCAACACTCTGTGGATATCCAATGTAAGCTTTGGGGCAATCAACAATAGCAGCGCCTGGAGTAGCTTCTGTCACTATTCCGGCCTCAGCACCAATCTGGAAAGTGGAAGTTCTTATCCCATACAGGTGCAATTGACGGGAGGAATGGGACCAGAGGCAGTGGGCGTTTGGATCGATCTGGATGGCAACCACGTGTTTGGCAACAATCCTGCGGAATTCACTGCCTTAAGCTGGAATGGCGCTGGATTTGGCGGTACCATCAACCTTCCAACCGGCTTAACGGCTATGACCACCAGAATGCGGGTGCAGGGTATTCATACGAACAACACGGACGTGTTGAACCCGGTGGGAGTGTTTAATTACGGTGAGACGGAGGATTACAATGTTACAATCCTCGCCGGTCCCGTTCTAAGCATCAGTCCCGATTCGGGAGTTTTTACCGAAACCCTGATGAACAGGCAGAGTCCGCCGATGCGCTTCACTTTCAGCAATGCCGGTACAGGTAGCCTGGATATCACGCTCACTGGGATCGGGGGGACGGATGCAGATTGTTTTGTGCTGCAGGAAGGCAATAGCTATCCCATCCATCTCACTACCAATCTGGCCTCGGTGGATATCTCCCATCAGGCACAGCGCAGCGGCCCCCACAGCGCTTATCTCTTGGTGCGTGATAATCTGACTCGCACGGATCACCAGATTCCGCTTTCCGGCACCACCATCGGGCTTAACACTTTGGCAGCCATATCCTTCAATGCAGAGAGTGAATATGCCGAGATTCCCTCGGCTGCGCCACTGCAGAGCCTTTCTGCTTTTACGATCGAGATCTGGTTGCGCTGGGATAGCACCGGAACAATCCAGTTTGTTACTGCCAAAGCTCTGGAGGAGCTGGAGATTCATACCACGACAAACAATTCTCTGCGCTTTATTCCCACCACCGGAGTTTATCTGGATGCACCTCCCAATGTCCTGATCCCCGGCAGATGGCATCACATCGCCTGCGTATATGATCCCTCAGTGCCTCTGGGCAAGGTCTATGTGGATGGAATCGATACAGAAGCGGAAAATCATGGCTCTCACCTGCTTACGCAGCCGGTTATGAATTCTGGAGCTGCTTTGCGGTTTGGATCGCGTGCCGGGGGTGCGTATCAGCTTCAGGGCGCTCTCGATGAAGCCCGGCTCTGGAACCGTGCTCTCAGTGCAGAGGAAATCCGCAACCTGATGCATCTCAGGCAGGCTTCCGGAACCCCTTCTCTGGTAGCCAATTGGCGGATGAATGAGGAGAACGGATCCAAGCTTTGGGACGAGGTGAATCACTTGCATGGCAGCCTGATCAATATGGAGCCGGAAGATCGCATCGATAGCGAAGCGCTGATCGGATCTGGCATTGCCGTCACCCAGATGCTGAGCACCATAGGGCAGAACTATGATTTTGGTGAAACCGGCCTGAGCTTTATTCCCGATCAATTGGATGCTCCGGGTTACGTAACGGTTACGCGTTTGGATAATCTGGGAGGAAGAGTTGCCAATCCAAGCTGGATTATGCAGGTTTATGACACCAGTACCCGCACGGGACGGCTGAACCTGGCTTCGATGGAAGACCTTTGGGAATATTACCTGCCGGAGCGGAACTTTGGACTGCATGAACGCTCTGCTTTCCTCTCGGCTGAATGGAGCCAGACTCTGAGTGCCGATCAAGTGGACTTGGAGCAAGATTTGGTGAGCTACCCCGGCTTTTCGGTGGGAGTCAAACAGCTGCGGTCTCTCTGGCAACGTTTGGAGCTGCTGAGCCCGAAGAATATCGCTGTCACGGAGATGGATGGCGAGCTTACCATCACCTGGGATGCGGTTCCCGGAGCCGATACATACAGGATTTACAGCTCAGATGATCCCCTTTCGGGCTTTGAGGAAGATGATAGCGGATACTTGGAAGATTGCAGTTGGAGCACCACCGCTGCAGCGGCAAAACGCTTCTATCACGTGATCGCAGAGTGTGCAACCTGGTAAGACTATAACAATGTAAACCTTCAGCCAAGGCCGGGGAACAGACCGGTCTTGGCTGTTTCAATAGTAGATTTTAAGAATAAGGAAAGCTTATGAAGTAAGTCTTTCTTGAATCGCTATTTACCATATTCGTAAATATTATGTATACTAACGTAAACAGCTCCCTTCACGAAGTGACGGGTACACAAGGCATAAACCAGTCCCTTTTCATCCTCTCTCCTTCCTGGTGAAAATGAATCTATAGCAGGATCGGAATCCTGCTCTACGAAAAATCTCCTTTACTGCTTGTGATGCGGTCTTTTATGGATTGACGATATGGACTCAATGGACGAAATGGACTCAATGGACGATATGGACGAAATGGACGATATGGACACGAACCCAAACCCAGTAACAGACCTTCGTTTACTTCTTTCATCTTTGTTAATCAAAAAAAGAGTATTTTCTGTTTTCTCAGCTCAGGTATCGAAGCAGCGCAGCTCTAATCACTAGTTACTAGTTACTTGTCACTAGTCACTAACTCGTCTTCACCGCTTTCAGCACCTGGCTGCGCTTGCCGCTTTGGGCGCGGATGAAGTAGATCCCCGGGGCCAGATCGCTACCGGTATCGGTTTTGCCATCCCAGTTCCAGGAAGTTCCGGAAGGCACCAAAAAGCTCCTTAGCAGAGCGCCACGTTGATTGAACACTTCCAACCGGGTGGGAGCATCCAAACCCTCAGAAAGGCGCAAATTAAGGCTTTCCGAGAAAGGATTGGGATAGAGCGCCGAGATCAGTGGCAGATCGGGAATCTGAGAGGGATCATCAGAGGCCACACCGCTGATGCTGATGCTCACGGTGCGGCTGCCGTAAGCTGGCAGATTGAAGCGCACGTAGCAGATACTGTAGTCACCGCTGCGATCCACTTGTTCCAGCTCTCCCCCGCTCACGTTGTAAGTGTTGTTGCCAAAAGGCATTATGAACTTCAGCAAAGCGGCTTCAAAGGTCTGGCTCTGGCTGCTGTTGACCGTGGCGCTGAGGCTGTTCTGGCTGCCGTTATTGGGTCCGGAATAGCTCACTGTGAGATTATCCACTCCGCTTAAATTATTGGCATAGATGGTGGTTGTGGGCGTCACGACATTTCCGTTCACCCGGATAATCCGGTAAGCGCGGTTGCCGTCACAAACGCTGCGGGTGGCCAGATTGTAGGGGAAAGTGTTAATATTGCCGTTATTGGAGTGGATATGCCCCCAGAGCGCCATACTCACTCCGAGGCTGTTCAGATCCAATTGATCGGAGAAATCGTAGTGATGAAAGAGAACCTTGGTCTTGTCCGGATGCAGGCTGAGTTCCTGATCCAGCCAATTGAGTTGGCTGTAGATAAAGCTTTGTCCACCGTAGATATAGGAACGGAAATTATCATAATTGTCATAAGCTTCCAAGCCGATATAGTGCACCGGGCCGTAGGTGAAGCTGTAGTTTTGAGTGTGCGTGTGCCAGTTTGAATCCGCATTATCCAGCCAGGACCAACCGAAATACTTCCACCAGTTTCTGCGTGAGCTGCCAGAGGGAGGTGGAGTGTCGTTCCAGCCGCCAATATCGTGGTTTCCGGCAGTGAGATAGACCGGCACTTCCAGCTCTGCCATGGCTCTTTGTGCCCAGCCGTAGGAATACATCCCGGCAAAGCCTTCCAGCTCTCCCTCATTCACGATATCACCGGTGAAGAGAACGAATTCCGGGCGGATCAGATTGATATCCTGCACCACGGCACGAAAGTCGTCCACAGAGGTGGAATCCGTTTGATAGCCATAATCCGGGTAGAAGATGCGTCCCGGCATGTGGGAATCTGTGATATGCACAAAATAGTAGGAGCTTTTCCGGGTGGGAACCACCTGCACGGCGTTCTCGGCAGTATCGTCCAGGCCACCGGAGGCGCGCACCCGCAGATCGTAGAGTTCAAAGACCTGAACTGAAGGGATTGTGGCGTTAAGCAGCCAGCGGAAAGGATTCTGCAGCTCCTGAATGGAGGATATCTGCAGGGGGATGGTTTTGCGTCCGTGCTTCAGCTCCGCTTGCCAGCCGGTGGTGTTCTGAGGTGCCAGGCAGATGATTTGCAGGGTCTCGCCGGGGATCTGGATGGCGGGGATATTGAGCAGAGGCTGTTGAATCAGGGTGAGTGTATCACCCGGAGCATTGTAGGGAGATTGCGCCCAAAGTGCTGATAAGCCTATGAGCAGCAGCAGGATAAAACCAGGCTTCAAGGTGCTCCGCATCAGATTCCCAGGAATTCTTTGACGGTGTTGATGGGCAGGGCAAAGCCGATGCCGACATTTCCGCCATTTTCGGAGAAGATGAAGGTGTTGATGCCGATCACGTTGCCTTCTGTATCCACCAGTGGTCCGCCGGAATTGCCGGGATTGATGGCGGCATCTGTCTGGATCATATTGCGGTAGCTGCGATTGTCTTCTCGCATGGAGAAATTGCGGTTTAGCGCGGAGACCACTCCCACACTGATGCTGGGCTTATAATCGTTCATCATGTAAGCATAAGGATTGCCAAAAGCTATCACCCACTCGCCGGTCTTGAGCTTGGAGGAATCTCCCAGCCGGGCTTCGGGAAGGTTGTTGGAAGGCACTTTTAGCAGCGCGATATCGTGAGTGTCGTCCAGCTTAACCAGTTGAGCCGTGAGTTCACGCCGATCAGGCAGCACCACTTTGATCTCCTCTGCGCCTTTAACGACGTGGGAATTGGTGATCACAAAGCCGTTTTTGGCATCGTAGATAATCCCGGAGCCAAAGCCCTGCACCTGACGGCGGGTGGGAATATCGAAGAAATCAAAGAAGAACCCGCCAAATGGCAGACCGGAACGGACTATTTGGGTCTGCGTGACTATGATATTGACCACAGAGGGCTCCACTTCCTCCACGACCCGGGTGATATCCGTATCGTGGGTGGAGAGGGATTGACGGCTCACTGAGGGTGTACCGGAGGGGTTTTTGCTGAAGTGGTTGATGAGCACAAGAGTGATGCCGGCATTGAGCAAAAGGATCACCAGCACCAACGGAAGGATGGCTGATTTGTTCATGATAGAGAACCTCTAGAGAAACTTTTTAATGGCAAATTCGATGGCTTTGATATTGACGGTGGTCTCAAAGCAGGGGCCGTTGGGACGCTCGTTCAGGATGGCGTAGACCGGGAATCTCCAGCTATCGCGCACTCCTTCGGTGAGATCGCGGTGACAGGCCACGGCGATTATGATGTCCGGACGGTTGTCTATGATCAGCTTACGCGCCAGGGAACCTCCGGTGGCAACTGCCAGTTTGACCGGATAGGGTGCGAGGCTCTTTTTTATGTCGGTAACGTTGCAGCGGCCGCAATCGGCGCAATCATTGATGTCGTTGGTAATGCGGATTTTACATTCGGAGCTTTGCAGACAGTGAGGCAGCAGCACCAGCAGGCGGGGATTCTGGATGCGGGTGAAATTGCTGATCACTACTTCGTTGTTGAAGTTCAGGAAGGATTCCTGCAGGCCTTCCCGTTTTCGGAACGTGATGTAAGCAAAGCCTTTAGCCAGATAATAGAAGGCTCCGCAAAGCATCCACTGCAGGTAGCTTTTGAGCCACTGGGGGCGGATGATGTGGTGAGTGGAAAAGAGGATCAGGAACCAGCTTAGCACCATCAACACCAGAATGGTGAAGACCACGCCGTAAAAGATAGATTCACTGGTGGAAAGCCCGGTGCGCCCGGTGGTTCCAAGCGCCAATCCCATAAAGAGACCGATCAGAATGATCAGGCTCAGGGATACGAAGACGGGGAATTTAATCACTGCAAAGTAATATTCTTTCATAATTACACTTCCAATTTGCCTTTGTCTCTGGCAATAAAGAGTTTATCTCCTACTTCTATCCGAGAACCCAAACAGAAGGCCCAGGAGGACATCTGTTTCTTGCCGGCGGCCTGTAGCTCCAGAATCAGAAGCTGCTTGTCGCCGGTATTAACCGTGAAACCCTGATTCTTCAGGATTTGGGCTACTGTTCCCGGTGCACCCGTGGAATCCTCGTCCAGCACTTTGGAAGCCAGGATTTTAAGGGCTTGATCCCGGAAATACTGAAAAGCTCCGGGGCTGTAGGAGATGCTGCGGATATGGTTATGCAGCACCCTGGCAGGATTGTTCCAGTCCAGAAGCTGCTGTTGTTTTTCGATCTTATGGCAATAGCTGGCGCGGCTTTCATCCTGCTCGGTTTCCGTGATGCGTCCCTCTTGCAGGGCGCTCAGATAATCCGGCAGGAGAAGTGCGGTTGCTTCTGCCAAACGGGCATGCAGGCTGCTGAAATTGTCCTCAGGAAGGATCTCGTGGATCACCTGGAGATGCAGCGGCCCGGCGTCCATCTTGGGACCCAGCCGGAAGATACTGATGCCGGTCTGAGTGCAGCCGTCCTGCAAAGCGCTCTGGATGGGAGAAGCTCCCCGGTAGAGCGGAAGCAGGGAAGGATGGAGATTAATTGCGCCCAGACGGGGCATGTTACGGGCAGTTTTGCCAATTATCTCACCGTAGGAGGCGGTGATAATCAGATCAGGTTCAAAAGTGGCAAGTTCCTGCGAAAAGGCAGGATCGCTCACGCGTTCCGGCTTGCGGACAGTCAGACCCAAGCTCTCTGCCAGCTCCGCTATGGGAGAGGCTTTGAGCTGGAGCTTTCTGCCAAAGGGACGATCCGGCTGGCTGATCACCAGCACCGGACGAAAGTCAGGATGCTCTGCCAGAAGCTTCAGGCTGGGAATCGCATATTCTGAAGTGCCGACAAAGACGATTCTGAGCTTGGCCATGGCGCTATTCTTCATCCTCAAAGATGCGAAGATCCACGCCATTCAAGGCTGTGGAGGCCATGATTTTAAGCTTGCGGGTGAGCTTGAGCTTGGTGAGGCTGCTCACACGGTCTGTAAAGAGTACGCCGTTCAGATGATCAAACTCATGCTGGA
>JAKPXC010000062.1 GCA_029567705.1 Candidatus Cloacimonadota bacterium | reverse complement strand
CAGAAGCGCTGAACAACGTTATCAAATCCTTGCTGAAAAGAGCTTATGGCTACAAAGACTTTGAATACTTCAGACTAAAAGTCTTGCAACGATGTGGATACCTTATGAAGCAACTTACCCACCAATGTTGAACTTGAGCCTAAAAAAAGCTTTGGAAAATTGTCCAAAGCCTATGGAGACGGGCATACAGATGTGCTTTCACCCATTGCTTCCCAGTGCCTACGTGCCGTCAATCCTGTGACCGGGGATGACGGTGTTGTCCCACTCAGATTGAACTTGAGCCAAAGATTCTACAGAAAAGTGTCCACAAAATTAGGAAACCGTCCACGTATAAATAGTAGAGGGAGGTTCTCCCTATGGTTCTTTCAAACAGAGTATAGAGTGATATCTATCTTTGAGGCCGGTCGAACTGGCCTCGGCTCAGGATTGCCCGGAATCCGGGAGAGAACACGCTGGTGGGATTCTCTGAGAGGAATTCCCGAGCCACTCTAGATTTAGCTTCGATATCCTGAGTATAGTTAAGTCTTAAAACGCCAGCATATTCAGCACTGATGGGATCGGTGAATTCGTGGTTTAGAATGGCTATCGCCTCTTCCCTCTTTCCCAGCCCGGCAGCCCATTCCGAGGCCAGGATCAGAATCTCCTCATCCGAGGTTTGGCCATAAACCTCCAGCAGCAGAGCAATGGCGCCTTCCTGTCTCAGATTATAGGCTTGAAAAGCACGCATGAAGCTAGCCTGAGAATCCTCCGGGATTGATAGTACTATCATCATAAAGCCGATAAGATCATTGATCCAGGGGCTGGATGGATATGCGATGATCATCTCATTGAGCAGAGAATCTGCCACATCAATCTCCAGGCGCAGCATACTACTAAGAATTCTGTAGTATTCCCGTGTGTGAAATTGCTGATTATCCAAGACTTGATCCAGAGCTCTTTCCGCACTTTCATATCCGGAGTTCATCAGATGCAGCTTGGCTATCTGCAAACTTGCTTCACTTTGCTCACCGGCCCCCCTGGCATAACGTCTCATGGATTCCAGGGTGGTGAAGACGCTGTCCATTTGCACAGCCTTGTTGATTTGTAATTCTGCCAAAAGTTTGCGAGCTTGGTAATTGACTCTGCTACCATTTCGAAACTGAGGAGAATCCAATTCCGGTTCGGCCAGCAAACTATCCAACACTGCGGTACTGGCTTCGATATCTCCCTGAGAGAATAAGACCTGTGACATTTTAAGGACGTAATCCGCTCTGGCAATAACGCTGGAAGCGCTATCCTTCAGATGAGCCAATGAGAGCAGGGCTATATCATAGTTTCCGGCAGCTATAAGCTCTTCCGTGAAGCGCTGCATTCTGGCTTCCGGCAGGTGTTTGAAGGCTTCCAAGGCCTCCAGATTGCGGTTCAGGCTTTGCAAAGCTCCCGCATATAGCTCCCATAAAGCCGGAAGCTGGTTGTTCGAGGCTTCTGTGCCTATCTGCTCAATCAAACCGGAATCTTCCTGAAGTATGGTTTTGACTTGGTTGTTCACAAAGTACAGGTTATTGGGATTCAGCTTGAGCCATTGTAGATACTTACTGAGAGCCAGATCCAAACGACGGAAATTGAGGGCAGCATTGGCAGATTCGAGAGTGAAGAGGTCCTGATTGGCAAAGTGATCTCTAGCTGCTTGATAAAGGATAAGTGATTGTTCATAGAAGCTGCGCTGTTCAAAAAAGGAAGCCAGTTGGCGGTATTTTGCCTGGTCGTGCCCGAGCTGCTCCAGATAGTTCTGAGCCATGCTAAGAGCTTCCGGAGCTCTGCCTTGATGGATGGTGAGCAGGATACTTTGTTCTGTATACAGATTGGGAGATAGTATTCTGCGCTGTTCATTCAAAAGAGTCTCTGCCTTAGTGAGTTGAGAGGTTTGCAGGTAAATCTGCATAAGTTGCAGGACGCTGTTGGAATCATTTGGGAAACGAGTCAGTATCTGCAAGAAAGCTTGTTCTGCCTCATTGAACTGGCGTCTGGCAAGAAGCTGATAAGCCTGCTGAGTGAGGATCTGCTGCTCATTGTATTGTGCCTTTAAAGGAAGGATTCCACAGAGCAACAGCAATACCGGAAGCAGATGGACAACAGCCTTGGAGATGAGCTTGAACATCAGCGATTGCCTCCGTTAATCCTCTTGAGGTATTCGATGATGAGTTCTTGGTATTCCCTTGGGTAGCTTCGGTAGGTCTCATCCAGGATCGCCCTACGTCTTAGTGTCTCAAAATCGACTGGTACTCCCTGACTTTCCCAGTTCTGTCTCTCAGAAGTCTCTGCACGGCGTTCACGGGATTGCTCTCTTTGGTTCAATGATCTTTGGGCGTCGAGCATGCGGGAGATAATGCGTTCCTGACGGTTCAGGAGATCTTGGTTGAGCATTCCTGCTCTTAGTTGCCGGGAGATAGTCTCTGCTTCTTCAATAATCTGCTGAATGGCATTACCTTGTCTTTGAGCCTGGGGGTTGTTCTGCAAAGCTCGTTTGAGATTGTCGGCCAAGCGCTGTTCCTCCGAGGCCAATCTTTGCAGTTGTTGCTGCATGGCCGGGCTCATTCCCTGGGATTGCATCTGTTGAAGAAGCTGCTGAGTGAGCATATTCATAGCCATCTGTTCCTGTCCCATCTGCTGCAGCATTTGCATCAGGGATTGCATGCCTCCCCCGCCTCCGGAGCCGCTGCTGGAGTTTTGCATGGCTTGCATCAGATCGTAGATCATCAGGTTGATTCCGCGCTGGATGGTTACTAACAGCTCAGGAACCCGGGCATACTGCATTTCTCCGATGCCGATGAAGAACTCACGATAGGCCGTGTTGGTGGCAGTGAGGTCGATTAAGAACTTGGGCGGCAGGAACATCATCACCATGGGGTTGGAGTATAGCTTATTGAGAGAGAGCTGGATGCCCTCGTAATGCGAGATCAGATCACCAACTATCTGGTAAGGATCGTTCTGATAACGTGCTGCAGTGGCTTCATGGCTGCGTGAAAAGACCAGCAACTCCCGGATAGCCGTTTCCATGGCCTGCATAATGCCTTGCTGAGAGCCTGATGCCATGGATTCTTTCATCTGCTGCAGACGACGTGTAAACTGCCGCATCTTGCGCAAGGCTTCTTCCTGGGATTGGGAGGCTGCTGATCGGTTATTTTCCGAAAGCTTCTGCCGGCTCTGATTCATGTCGCTGCTGAGCTGTGAATTCTGCATATCCTGCCTCAACTGCTCCAGGTTTTGCCGGGCTTCACGATCCTTTTGGGGATCCATCATGTTTTGTAGGTTTTGCAGCTCTTGCATCAGGTTCTCGTATTTCTCGGAGATGCTCTGCTGATCCGAAGCGAGGCGCTCATTATCTTGAGAGGGATCAGAGCTTCTCTGGTTCAGGTTTTCCTGCATGCGTTCCATCTCTTCGGATATCTGCAGAGCCTTCTGCATGGCTTGTTCGAGCCGGACACTTTCCAGTAGATCAAGAGTTTGCTCCAGCTTCTGTTCAAAGTCTTCCATGGAGAATCTGAAGTTCTCCATCGCACGGCGCAGATCTTCCATGGATATGTTTTCCATGGCTTCTTGCATCTGCTGGAGAGCTTGCTGCAGGCTCTCACTATTGATCTCTTCCATCAGTTCCTGAATTCGCTGCATCTTTTGCAGCATGTCGGAAGAGAGATTGGTATTGGCTTCCATGCGCTGCATGAGGTTTTGGAAGTTTTGGTTCACTTCTTCCACCTGCTGCATCAGGGTATCCTGTTCGCGCATGATCTGCTGCAGTTCCTGTTGCTGCCGCCACTCAGGATTGTCCTGATTGAGCATTTCACGGCGTAGCTGTTCAAAGTCTTCACGCAATTGGCCGGTACGTTCCGAAACACGTTCCAAATCTTCAGCATTGCTCCGCTCCCGCTGCTCTATCTCTCTGAATATCTCTTCCATGGATGGATATCGAGCACGGTAGACTGCGGATTCTCCTTTCTGATGAGCCGGAGAGTTATCAAAAATCTCTACCCAGTAGGATACAACATTGCCGGGGATAAGATTTAGTGAGTTCATCTCAAAGACGTAGTCACGGTTGAAAAGTTTACCGTTGACTATAGTCTGAATGGACTTGGTCTGTACTGCACCATCGTTTATCTGATACTTGAGGTTGCAGTCCTGCAGTCCAAAATCATCGTCTGCACTGATAATCAGGGGCAGAATTAAGTCCTGATCCAGGATAATGTCTTTGGCAGGAAAGAGAATCCTCACTTGGGGAGGGTTATCGGGGATCACGGTGATCTGCTTTTCTTCCGGACGGGAGCTTCTACCCAGTTCGTCCTTGAGCTCGAGATACCAGGTTCTATTCGTGCTCACGGTTAGTTGTGTGACCCAGCTTCGGGAATCGAGCTTGGCAAGTTCCACAGATCCTCCCTCTGCATATTTCAGGATAGCAGAAACCAGAGGAACATTGCTGAGGATCGCCAGCTTCACCCGGGTGC
The DNA here is from genome assembly GCA_029567705.1 of Candidatus Cloacimonadota bacterium. Lineage (GTDB taxonomy): Bacteria > Cloacimonadota > Cloacimonadia > Cloacimonadales > Cloacimonadaceae > PHBP01. The sequence goes on along the minus strand of JAKPXC010000062.1, from coordinate 8,097 downwards.
CGGCATAGGCTGTGATATTACCGTAGGAAAGGCTGTCGGTAACAGGATTCAGGCCCATATAAGCCGGATAGTTATAGCTGAGCTGCCAGGAACGAACAATAGGCTCATCCACCACCTCAACCTTGTAAGTGGGACTACGGGCAGCATCGTTTTCCACATAGTATTCCAAGCTGTTCTCCAGCTGTTCGAAGAGGTAGCTGTAATTGGTCATGGCAAGTTCACGCCAAGTGCTTTCCGTGCGATAGAACAACCGGTGTTCCAACCTCTGTTCTGGATTCAGCACTTCAATCAGCAACTGGCTGTTTCTTGGTAACCGGAGGGAACCGGGCTTGAGATCAATGGTATCTTTATAAGCCAGAGTTTCGGCTCGATTGGTGTAGAATTGCTTGAATGCCCGTGAGAAATATGCATAGTCCATGCTCCAGATAGCTCCGATACAGACAAAGAAGGTGATGTATAGCAAGCTGAGTTTTCTGCTGAGCAGTGGTGGAAGCTTGTAGGTGTTGGTTTTCAGTCTTTCGGCTGCTTGAGTGGATAGAGCTGCGACTATCTCTTCTGAGCTGCCTTTCTCACTCAGCTCAAGGGTATTCTGCAGAAGGTCATCTCCTTCATTAGTGCAGGAATCTAGATAGCGAGCCGTCATCAGAGAAGAAAGTAACTTCTGGCTGGCTCTGAATAGTATGTAGATGAGTACCAGTACAAGTAAAGAACGGATAGCCAGATTGGCATAGAATAGGACACCGGAGCTAGATTCAAGGTTCCGGTGCAGCAGATAATAGAGGTGCAAGCCCAGAACGAAGATCATCAGGCTTTGCAGAACAGCCCGAAACATACGGGTGTTGTTCATCCGTCTGCGGTAACCGGCAATAATCTTCTCTACTCTTTCCATCAGGTCGTTATCTTCTCCACCATTGCCTGGTTCTCATGCTTTTCTTTGGGCTTTAACCCAATAGTCCCGGTCTATCTTCTTGATTTGGGAGCGAAAGTCTTTTCTGATACTGAAGAGACGGATCAAGTCTTCCTTGTTGTACAGGTAAAGCGGACAGCGGGATTTGTAACGCAAGCGGCGTTGCCAAGCCAGAATTCCACCGGAGGAGGGGAAGCTGAAGAAACAAGTTTTCTGGGTGAGTCTGAGGGCTTTGTCTATCACTGCCCCGGCATCTTCCATATAGTCCATGAAGCCCATCAGGATAACGTAGTCATATTGCGCAGTCTCATCCAGCTCAAAGAAGTCACCGGTGCGAAACTCACACACACTCTCCAACTTGGCTTCCCTGGCTTTTGCCTGAGCTATCTGGATCATACCGGGGGCAAAATCCAAGCCCAGGACATGAGAAGCACCCCGGGAGGCAAGAGCAATGCTGTAGTGCCCCGGGCCGCATCCAATATCCAGAACTGAATGATCCTTGATGGGATCACATGCCTTGATGGTATATTCATAGCGCAAACGCATACTACGCCGGAAGACACGATTGATAAAGCCTGTAAAACGGGCATGTTCGTTTCCGTAGATGGAATTGAAATCGACAGCATAGGAATCGAAGAAAGCTTCAGTTTTGCTCGGAGTATTGCTCGGCATAATAGTCTCCCAGGGTACGGTAATCAGTTATCTTCAGCAAGATATCCAGCTTTGAAGGAACAGAGGTCATATTGATGTAGCTCTTGAAATAGCGGAACAGATTCATGGATAGCTTGGGATGCCCGGGATCCATCTCCCGGGGATGAATGTAGATCAATAGGGGTCTGGTCTTCAGGGTCTTCTTGGCCATTCTTTCGATAGAATCCAGAGGAAAGAAACGCAGGTAACCTCCACCAAACATTCCTACTTGCAGGAAGCCCAGATCAGCTACTCCAATGGGGAATTCAAAGATTTTTCCGTTGCTTGTGGATACAAACGACGGAGCGGCATCGGCAGCAAAGAGCCGCTTGTGTCCCAAGCGGTTTGGTACGATGGAGGAATCGTAGCTGTAGCCTGCTTCCAAAAGCTTATCAAAGAACCAGGGAGTGTTCTGATTCACCGAGAACCCGGCACTCCTCCAGCCCAGAATCTTTGTGCCGCTGATATCCTCCAGCAAGGCCTTGGAATCTTTGGCATCACTTAAGAATGCTCCAGAGCTCTGATAGCGAACCTCCTGATGGTACATGCCATGAGAAGCTATCTCATGCCCCAGAGAGAAGGCTTCCTGCACCAAATTGGGAAAGCGTTTTGCGATGTAACCCAAGAAGAAGAAGGTGGCTTTGATCTGACGTTCTGTCAGCAGTTCCAGAAGCTTGTAAAAGCCGGGCTCTACCCGGGGAACAAGGGAGTCCCACTCTGAGATGTTTGGGGTTCCACTCACACCTATGATGTGGTAGTAGTCCTCCACATCAATAGTGAAGAAACCGGGCTGCTGATGCTTTTCTTTTCCATTCATAATCAGTAACACAGCTTGGAGTGACTGCCTTTTGTGTCAAGCCTCTTCTCTGGATATGAAAACGCATGAAAGCCTTTGCTCTCATGCGTTCATCATATATTCAGATTAACTATCTGATAGCTATGCCAATTCTCTGAGCTTCACGATCCATTAGCTCGTGTGGTTTGGAGAGCAAATAGGTTATAACTGAGCCTTTGAGAGGGATGGCTCCTTTGGATAAGGCCAGATTGGCGATCTTGCCAATTGCTGCCGAACCACCCAGAAAAGCCCAGGGAAAGCCCATGGTCACAAAGGGTATCACCTTCTTGCCTTTCAGGTTATCCAATCCCTTGAGATACTTCAACACAAAGGGAGCAGCACGAAAGGCCCAGACGGGTGTTCCCACCAGCAGATAGTCATATCCAGCCAGATCCGGAGTGGGCTTCAGCTCGAAATCCATTGAAGTGGGATTCATGTTTTCCGGAATAGGTTGAACTGTCTCTAAGTTATGTATATCAGCTTCATTACCGTTTGACCGGATCTGCTCAGCGATCTTCTCGGCAAACTCACGGGTGTGGCCTGTCTTGGAAAAGATTACGATCATTGCTTTCATGGCATCAACTCCGGACTGTGTCTGGAATTATCATCGCGTTCCCAGCGATCATCTATTCTGGTGCGTATAGGGCTATTATTCTTAAAGTACCGAACAATGGAATCACGCAGGTTTATCTGATGATAGGTGATGTCTGTCTCGGGAACCGAGGTGAGTAGCGTGAGCCCGGCATTTCCCTGCATCAGGAAGTCCGTGGTGGCCACAGTGTATATCTTATTGGGATCCCAGGGTTCACCTCCTATACGAAGGCTGGTGACTCTCTGTCCATCAGGGTACCGTTTGGAATAAACCACATTGCCACCGGAAACGATCATTCCATGACGTCCCCCGGCTATTCTGGCTTCGATAACCCGTTTGAGGAAATCCCCGGTGCAACGGAAACTAACGACCATGTTATCAAAAGGCATCACGTCAAAGATACTGCGATATGTAACAGGACCGGAAGCAATATCCGCCCGGATTCCACCCAGATTGAGAAAAGAGAAATCTGCATTTACGTCTACCCGCATGGCATCGACCACAGTGTTTCCCATCAGGCTTTGAGCATCTACATTAGTTCTGGATAGATAGACTGCAGCACTTCCCACCACTTCATCCATTCCGGCTTCTGCGATTGCAACCTGAGCTTCGATGGCCGCACTGATTTCTTCGTCCGGAATAAACTGGTCTTCAAAAAGCGTAATCATAGAGCCTTCCCTTATGGCCGGGCTCTCATAACCGCTGATGGTCTTGGTCATGGGATCTATTTTCAGTGTAATCCAGCCTAGATTTGAGCCGTAGGCATAGCCTTGAATTACCATAGTGTGAGTAACGGGATCAATCCAGGGACGAGGCACGCCACGATGCATGTGGCCACCCAGAAATAGATCTATACCGGGAACTTCTCTAGCCAGTTCCTGAGCATCCCAACCCCAGACGGCAGTTCTCTCTGCCAAAGGATTCCCCTGGGCATCGTAACGGCTAAGATATGTGGGCTCTATATCATAAGGCAGGCCTGCATGACCAATCACAACAACCAGATCAACCCTTTCTACTCTACGTAGATGAGTTACCCAGCGGGTCAAGGCTTCCTTCTCATCGATAAAGTCTATCCCGGCGATATTCTCCGGAAAGCTCATCTTCTCTGTGTCTGTTGTGGTCATACCCAAAAGACCTATCTTAACACCCAGCTTTTCAACGATCACATAAGGCTGAACATAGCTGGGAATCTGTCCGGTTGCCAGATCTATCACATTGCAGGAGATGATAGGAAACTCGGCCATGCTAAGGGTGCTGATCAAAGTCTCCTGATCAATATCAAACTCATGATTGCCAATGGTCATGGCTTCATAGCCAATGGCATTCATGAATTCTATCACGGCTCGGCCATTGGTAACTGTGCCAACTGGACGTCCCTGGAAGAAATCTCCCACATCCACCAAGAGAGTGGATCTATCATCTCTAGCTAAGCTTCTTACATGCTTTATCAGTGTTGCGGCAGAAGCTCCTCCGCCTAATTGAGGAGGGAACTCCGGATTCATGAAAGTGGCTTTGGCACGGTCTATTCCCCCATGCACATCATTGGACCAAAGAACGTCCAATCTCAAATCCTCAGCTCCCAGCCAAACAATCGCCAGCAGCAAAGGCAATAGCAGTATATATTTCTTTCTCATAGCTTTACCAAACAAAGCTGAGACCGGTCATGAGGCTGATGAAATTCTCCGAAACCTTATCAGGATTGTCCCATCCACGATCGGTCAGGTTAATGTGTGTATTGGGCCACAGCGCATAAGTGCTATCGCCCGTGTAGATTTTATCGTTATAATAGCTATCACGGAAGAGATCGAGGCTTTCATATTCGCGCCAGGCAAAACCAAAGCCCAGATCAAGGCTAAGTCCTTCAGCCAAAGCTACGCTGCTGCCGGCAGTGATCATAGGGGTAAGGGTCTTCTTGGCCCACTTCAGAGGGACAACGATGCCATTCACGGTCTGAGATTCCTCTTCCATACGATAGCTGGTTACAGCTTGGAAACCGAGCCTTAAGGGTATGCGGTTGCGTATGCTGTGTTCCACACCTACATAAAGGTTGTAAGCATCATCATACATATCGCTGATGTCTGACCACTTTACCTGCTCGATGTCGAGATTGAACCAAGTGCGAACAACGTTACGGGGTTGATAGCTGAAACCTATTCTCAATTCCGAAGGTAGTATATAATCCTGCAAATAGCTGGTTGTGGTATCGACTGCAGCATGGTTCCTCCAAGCATCCTGCTCTATATGATTGCTGCCTTCCATATCCAAAGTACTTTTAAGAGTGTAGATGGCAGCTACTCCAAGCCTTGGACTAAGTTGCATGCTGATACCGGCTTTCATCTGCTGACCCTCAAGACTGAATTCGTTTGTATAAGTGGAATCCGGCAACACTCCCTGTCCCACTTGATCTTCAGACCACTTAGTCCAACGTATACTCTTTGTCTGATCAACATCTCCATTGATCAAGCCAAAGTCAAAACCCAGGCTCACATTCATCTCTTCATCTATGGCATAAAGAATTGAGGCAACACCTGAAGCTTTATTCACCAAGCCGTTATTCTCAATGCTGTTGACTGCGATCATCTCAGGATATCCATCGTTATCAGTTCCACGATTGTTGCGGATCTGCTCCAGATACTTGCCATCATAACTGGTCATAGGAGCATAATAAAGGCCTGCTCCCAGACGGAGTCTGTTCAATTGTAGATTGGCAAATCCACTGGCTCCGTATTGGTAATACTCATTGATATTGGAGCTGATCACTGCGTCATCTATATAGGCATCAAAGCTGTTATAGAGAGGAATGGCACGATTGTCTTCATTGCGGTTCAGCCCGGCTTTACCTGCCAAACCAAACATACGATTGATCTGCGTGAGATTGGCCGGATTCGCGCTGATGGCATAGGGGCTGAGGTTGTTGTAGGCCGTGGCTCCACCCATGGCAAAAGCCCGGGGATCCATGGTGCCGACTTTGTTTCCAAAGTAAGTATCAGTGATAGACCAAGCCTGAAGACTGAGCCCTGCACAAGCGAGAATCAGCACAATCAGGACAAGCTTGAGAGATTTATTAAAAGACATTTATCCTCCTGTTAGAAGCGGTAATCTAGATTTAAGCGAATAGTGTTTTCATTGTGCTGAACTCTTTCCCAATAGCTATCAGCAGGAAGATCCACGTTGTATTCACGGATCCGGAGTTCCTTGGCCTGGTAACTCTTGTTTCTATATTTCAGCGTCATATACAGGTTCTGTGAGATTCTGCTGTGTAAGGCTATCCAGGATTTGGCTCCCTTTTCGCCCATAAAGTCTATCTCCATATCTTCCCAATCCCAATGTGAGATACCATGGCCATACCAGTAGTTGAATGAACCTTGGATCTTGAAGGTGGAATTGAAGTTGTGAGTGTAGTTCACGGCCAGATAATCGCCCTGCATGAGGGTACTGGCTGCTGCCATGCTGTTGTCTCCACCAGCAGCAGGATTGGTCAGCGACGTGTAGGGAGGTCCCCACACAGTGTTGTATCTGTATTCAAACTCCAGGAAATCCCTATTTGAAAGGAAAGTCCGGAGTGAGAGGGTATATTCATTGGTCTTGGAAACACCACGTTCCGCAGTGTCATCGTAGCGATTCACCTGGTTCTTATAGCGCAGTCTCATTGCCACTTGGTATAAGGGACGGAACTCCAGTTCACTCTGGAATCGGGCACTGCGTCTGCCATCTGAAAGCCTTTCCCAAAGATCGAGATAGCTTCTTCCAACCGTGAAGTAGTTATTGAATTTATACCTGGTCTCAAAGTAGATGCCATGTTCCGGTTGAGCTTGTGAGCTGTTCTGATAAAGATCTGAAATCGTGGGGTTGGTAAGAGCGTAAACATACTTCTCCAGGATGGTATCATCAAAGCGCTCATGCTCGGAGAAAGCATTGCTGTAGGGGTTATCGAAATTAAGGTCGTAGTGCCTCAGTAAAGCCAGGAAATAGAGGTTCTCATACTGGGAATAGGCACTCACCAAATAGGCCTTGGGATCATCTCCCAGTTTCACGTCTTCCCCTGTTACGGAGAGTTCGGCATATTCTCCCTGCACCGAAACGTTACCCAGCACAGTATGGCCATCAAAGCCAATCACTCTGCGGTAATCGCGAACATAGTCGTTGTTTCTGGTGCTGTAAAGCCCTGCAACTTCTGAATCCACACCCTTCACTACCTTATAGTAGTATGAATTACGCACAAAGAGAGTTTTTAAAGTGTTCCAATCAGGTACCACAAAGTGGGCGTTGTCGTAAAGAGCTGTATAGGTCGTGAAGCCAAGCTTGGTTCCTATTCTGGGGCTGAACTGCAGATGAGTACCCCAGAGCTTCTCTTCAACGAAGTTCTTCCGATACGCCAGGTTTATATAAGGAACCGCATAAGAACCACCAGCGCTGAGCTCTTGATTCCAGTAGGCTTCGGCATCTCTGAGCTCGTCTTCTTCGAAACCAACTGAGGGTGTGATGTAGCTCAGCACTTGATACTTGCCGTCATCTGTCATAACAGGACTTAGGTAATTGGTGGGATTATCTGCAGAATCAAGCTCTGGTTCCATATAGACCAGAGCGTCTTTCTTATCAGATGATACAAAGGCACTGAATCCCCACATGGGGTGCCTTAGCTCCAGAGCTGCTCCTCGGAGGGCATAAGTCTGAGTTCGGGAGAGATCCGGACTTAAGCCCAGAATCCTCTTACTAAAGCCATAGCCGGTCTTACGGGAGCTGTAAAAATCTGTATTTTCCATCACCAGCCCTTCCCCATAGGTGGCACGGTAATGGCCTAGATAAATTTTCATTTGGGTTTTTGGCAAGAGAGGCATTGCTGTATTCTCATACCCCGCAAAATACTTGGAATCTGCTAAGAGGTCTTCCCCATTCTTTTCCCAAATATTGGTTTCACCTTTGGGACTGATGCCCATCCAACCGATCTTCACATGATTGCCATATCTGGCACGAAGCTTGACCATGAAATCGGGATCAATCTGGTCCAGATTGAAGTAGCCCAGATAAGTCAGCCTTTTATCATGTGGGACTTCGGTTACCACGCCATAATCT
>JAKPXC010000203.1 GCA_029567705.1 Candidatus Cloacimonadota bacterium | reverse complement strand
CCACCCCGCATCCTGCCGGAGTAAGGAGAAAGATTGGATTCTCCATAGACGGTGATGCCCTCAGTGATCCACATGGGCTGCATGATGCTGGGATAAAAGATATTGCCAAAAGCCTTCTGCAAGACTTTGGGCAAGCCTGAGGTGGTCGTGATCTGGTTATGGTGGATGTATTCATGCACACCTACCAGCTTCCACCAGGATTCACCATTGGAAAGCTCAGAGCCGGTGGGTGGGTAGGCAAAGAGAGCTATCTTACGGTTCAGAAAGTTTACATAGCCATTTACTTCGTTACCCATATCTTCCAACACAATGGAAGCCAGTCCTCCGGTGTTTCCGGTGAGTTCTTCCACATAAGGACGATAGTATTCCATGGTCTGCAAGATTTCCAGGGCTTCTTCTTCCCATCCGTCTTGATAAAAGACCTTGAAATTAGGTGTGGATACAGATGAGTAATTTGCCCAGGCCGTCAGAGTCAACGGCAGTAATATCAAGAGTGGCAATAGCATGAACCGTAGCTTCATTTGTTTCTCCCTGAATATTGCTTGGTATTTTGCTCCATACCCGCAAAACTGAGGCTCGCGTCAAGAGTAAGATTCGCTTCCCACATGAGGCTTTGTGGAATTTTTTTTACTTGACGGAAACCAAGAGAGCTCAAATCCTCTGATCATAGTGATTTTCAAGATTATTACCGATGAAGGAGAACATCATGGAAAAGGTGAAGCGCCTGGCGTGTTTGTTACTATTCTCTTTGTTTCTGGTTGCTTTGTCTGCCCAGACCGGGGAGCTGAATACCGCCCTGATCAATACTGCTGTATCCCATCTGGATAACATAATGACAGGATGTCTGCGGGAATTGGAACTGATAGCGCAGAGCCCTGAAGCCCAAGCCGGAGACTGGCAGGGTATAAAGGCATATCTAAGTATCGCCGCAGAAGATCTTCCCGGCGTCTATTTCTATGTGCTCCCGGACGGTAATTACTACAGCCTGGACAAGGACTTCACCAATCTGAACCTCAGCAACAGGGGTTACTTTGAGTCTCTCTTTGCAGGAAACAATGTCCTGGGCTACGATATCTACAGCCGTTCCTCCGGCAAGCAATCTGCCCTCATGGCTACTCCCATTATCGTAGATGGCAGAACCACCGGAGCTCTGGGAGCTTCTGTATTTCTGGATGAACTCCGTAGCCGTTTGACCCGTGAGATGGATCTGCCGGAAACTTACACCTGGTTTGTGCTGAACCAAAGCGGTCTAACCATGCTGGACAGGGAGCTGGAATACATCTTCCTGAATCCTCTGGAATTGGGTTCTGAATCCATGAAGAATGCTTTGGGCTATGCCATGCTCAGCACCGAAGCCGGAGAGTTGACCTACGAGATGGGCTCCAGCCAGCGCCGCACGCTTTACAAGAAGCTTCCCAACCTCGATTGGTGGTTCTTTATCGCTTCCAAGGAGAGGATTACTAGCCAAGCCCAGGAAAGGTTGAATCTATCTTTGGAAACAATTGTTCCCGCCCTGCAGAACAGCTTGGATAGAATTGATAACCTCACACGCAGCGCAGTGGAACTCAAGCGGCAAAACAATCGAACCGAGGCTGGCATCCGTGAGCTGCTGCAAGATATTCTGAGCAGCTCAAACCAGATTCTACAGGCAGCCTATGTAAACACCGAAGGCGTTATGCAATACATCGAGCCAAGCGATTATCGCAATTTTGAGGGCACGGATATCAGCAGCCAGGAACACGTGATCCAGCTCCGGCAGACCAGGCAGGCCGTCCTCAGCAAGGCTTTTATGACCGTTGAAGGCTTCCAGGCCATTTCTCTGGCCATCCCTGTCTACGACGACAACAATACTTTCCAGGGCTCTGTGAGTATCCTCCTGCGCCCGGAACTTTTGCTGCGTCCGCTGCTCACCAGCTACGAGATTCCCCCCGAATATGAATTTACCATCATGCAAACCGATGGTCTCATCATCTATGAAGAAGACGAAGAGGAACTGGGTAAGAACCTCTTCACGGATCCTGTATTTACCGGTTATAACAGCCTGCAGGAACTGGGGCACAGAATCTGCACCACTCCCAGCGGAGAAGGAGATTATAGCTTCCTAAGCCGGGGTCACGAGCTGGCAGCCGTGAAAATAGCCTCTTGGAACAGCGTGAATCTTTACGGCCGGGAATGGCGGGTGATAATCTCCAAACCCGTTGAATAAAACATGTTCAGCATTTTACTTGACAGACTTTCTAAATCCTGCAAACTTGCAACAGAGAACTTAAGGAGACCGAAATAATGGAAGAAAACCCCCTACTATTCCCAAGCTCCTCAACAGCAACCTTACACAAACTCGCACGACATGGCGCCGGTTATGACCACCGGTCAATGGATTGTTACCATGCTTCTGCTCTGCATCCCATTCCTGAATATTATCCTGCTCATCGTTTGGGCCACCAGCAGCACAGAGAATCCCAGCAAGGCAAACTGGGCAAAAGCTCAGCTCATCTTTATGGGTATCAGTATAGCCCTTGGTATTCTCATGGCGATTTTCGCTGGCGGAATCATGGGCAGCCTTATGAGCATGGGGCAGTATTAGCACAATAGATACGTAGATAGAGCAAGAACGCAAGCCTGAGATTCACCCCTGAGGTGGGCTCAAATGCGTTTTTTGTTCTTGCTATCGTCTTAATCACAGGAGTAGACATGGACAGCTATCAGAACAACGAGCTATTCACTCCCAGATCCAATGTCCAGCCCCACCGGGCTACTTTGGTCATGGTAATGGGGGTTTTGGGCTTGGTCATTTGTGGTATTTTTGGCATCGTAGCCTGGGTGATGGGAACTTCAGATCTACGAAAAATGCGGGAAGGCTCAATGGATCCCAGCGGTATGAGCACGACCAACGTGGGTAGAATCCTTGGAATGGTGAGTTGTGCCATCTGGGGCTTGATGATCGCCTATTATCTGGGGATGGTCACCGCTTTCTTCTAGAGAATACACCACAGGTTAAGCCGCCCGATCGATGAGGATCCGGATAAGGAGGAACTCAGAGCCATTCCCCTATGGTGTTCTGGTGTTTTGTGTTTTCGTGAGCTTGATGCTGCTAAGTGCTGTGCTCTACTTCGTCACCGGAGGAGCAGGATTATGCCTTTTTCACAAATTCACGGGAGTCAAATGCCCCGGCTGCGGCTTGAGCAGAGCTTGGGTGGCACTGCTGCAGGGAAGAATTCTGAGGGCATTATCCCTGAACCCCCTGATGCTGATCTTCAGCCTGCTGTTCACATTACACATGGTATTACCGGTGCTGTTCCGAATCCAGATCAGCTACGAGATCTCTGGGCGCGAACAGAGATTCATACTTGCCATAGGTCTGATCCTTCTGCTTCTAAACTGGCTCTACATAGTCCTTCCTGCCTAGACTTTAGCTTATCTGCCCCCGAATATATCTTTCTGCTGCAGACGTGAAGTGATCACGAAGTGCAGCTTCACCACTTCTCCCAAACGATTAAATCCATATTGATCCACAAAGGATTGAGCCCGAGCCTGCACATGCGTGGCTCCCAAAGGCAGATCCATCTTGTAGCGTTTGCTGAGCTCCTCATGCGCCTGTAGAAACTGAAACCGGGCAGAGATGGAAGCTGCCGCCACAGCCAAATCAGCCTCAGCGCCGGTACGTTCCACCACGGGAAGCAACGGAAGCTTGGTGGATAGCAACCGGGCTACTTTTTTGGAGGGACTGAACTGATCCACCAGCACGCCCTGCACCCCTTTGCTGCTGTTGTACAGCTCGGTAATCACCTGAGCATGCTGCCAAGCCAGAAGGTCGTTCAGGTTCTTGCCATATTTCTTCATATCGGTATATACCCGGTTGTAGGTGGCAGGCTTGAGAATAATGCTGTTGCTGGCTCCCGGAAAGGCAGCATAGAGCTTTTTCGCGATATCCTTTATCTCGATATCTTTCAGAGCCTTGCTATCTCTCACACCCAGCTTGCTCAGCTTGGGGAGGTCTTCTCTGTTTATCCGGAAAGCGCAAACCACCAGAGCTCCAAAGTAATCTCCCTTACCACATTCATCCGAACCGATCCAAGTGTCCCAATCATGTAGCTGCACAGGTTCCGGCAGATGAACAGTGGCCTTGCCTATGATACTTTGCACCATGGCTGCCAAAGCTTCGCTGCCCCCCTTGTTGATGAGGGTGTTTACTCCCCGTGTCTTGGATTGATAAACGTTCAGCTTCAGTGTTTCGCTGCCCCGGAGAAGCTCCAATTGGACTCCATACTGAATCTCACGGGTGCTTACCGGCATCACACCTTTTTGCTGTAATAGCGGGATCAGATCGGCCAGATATTCTTGAACGGCTGGATGCATGCATTCCCCTTACTTTTTTTGATACTCTCGTCCAGCCGGGATGATTCTGTCAATAGCCTTTTACTCCTCCCTTATCTCTTACTCAATCGATACAGTCGCAGTTCTGCAGCGAATCCGCCGCGATTCCGCCGCCTATGCGGCGGAGTCGCGGCAGAACTGCGGCGGAATCGCCGCGTAATTGAGGCAGGAACGATTAAGGTCGGAAGGATGTCTTCCTGATCCTTTGGTACATGAAAAAAGCGGTTTGGACAATCCCGAAGGATATCTCAAACCGCTGATATCTTGGTGGAGCTAAGGGGGATCGAACCCCTGACCTATTGATTGCGAACCAATCGCTCTCCCATCTGAGCTATAGCCCCAATTCAGTTAATAGTGAATGGTTAATAGTGAACAGATCTTAGGAGCTTAAATCCTGGAGCAGCTCTTTTGTCAAGGATATCTTTGTGCTCACGTCCGCCAGTTTCTCCTCTTCTTTGGCCACAACTTCGGGCTTGGCATTTCCCATGAAATTGGGATTATCCAGTTTCTTGCGGATACCCGCCATTTCCTGTTCCAGCTTGGCAAGCTGCTTACCGAGCCGGTCGCGTTCTGCCTGCATATCGATCAGGCCGGATAGAGGCAGGAAGATCTCGATATTGCGCACCACAGCGGCTATGGCAGGACGTGGCTTGTCTATCCCGATCCCGCATTCCAGGCTCTCTACCTTGGCAAGCTTGGCCAGATAGGAGGAGTAAGCCTCAAAGAGCTCCTTCTGCTTCTCTTCAGCCAGGCGGATTACGATTCGGATCCCGGTGGAAGGAGGCAGGTTAAGCTGTTTGCGCAGATTGCGGATGGCGGAGATACTCTCCTGGATAAAGCTCATCTCATCCGCAATAGCACTATCGATCATGCTTGTGTCCTGCTCGGGATAAGCTGCTGTGATCAGAGCTTCTTCCGGCATTGGGAACACCGTTTTGATACCTTGCCAGATCTCCTCTGTAACAAAGGGCATTATGGGATGCAGAAGCCGCATGGATGTCTGCATCAAATCCAGCAGATAGTACTTCACCACCAGCCTGTGATCGGCTTCACCTTCCTGAGGTTCGCGGTTGAAGCGATCCTTGGAAAGCTCGATATACCAGCTGCAAAACTCGTCCCAGATAAACTGGAAGAGGCATTGGGCGGCATCGTTCAGACGCAGGTTCTCGTAGTATTCCCTGGTCTGCCCGATCACTTCGTGCAAGCGGGAATAGATCCATTTATCGGCAAGCTCAGGCTGCAGATCGGCTTTCTGGGGTAAACCGGGAATGGCTTCCACATTCATCATAATGAAGCGGTAAGCATTCCAGATCTTATTGGCAAAGTTGCGCCCTGTCTCCAGCATAGTATCAGCATAGAAGACGTCCGCACCTTTGGGAGTATTGAAGATCATGGAGAACCGCAGAGCATCAGCACCCACTTTCTGGATGATATCGATGGGATCCGGGGAGTTACCCAGGGATTTGCTCATCTTGCGTCCCAGTTCGTCGCGCACTGTACCGTGCAGCAGGACGGTATCAAAGGGAATCTGGTTCTTGAAGTGCAAGGTACTCATGATCATACGTGCCACCCAGAGATAGATGATCTCCGGAGCCGTAATCAGCACATTGGTGGGCAGAAAATAGGCCAAATCTTCGGTCTCGTCCGGCCAGCCCATCGTGGAAAAAGGCCAGAGCCAGCTTGAGAACCAGGTGTCCAGCACGTCCTCATCCTGACGGAAAGCAGATTTACCGCATTTGGGACAGGCCTGGGGTTCTTCCTTGGCAACCACCATCTCACCACAATCCAGACAGTAGTAAGCAGGAATGCGGTGTCCCCACCAGATTTGGCGGGATATGCACCAATCCCGGATGTTCTTCATCCAGTGCATGTATACTTTGGTCCAGCGTTCCGGCTGGAACTTCACTTCTCCGCTTTCCACCACCGCAATGGCACGCTCGGCCAGAGGCTGCATCTTCACAAACCACTGGTCGGAAAGATAAGGCTCTATCACGGTGTCACAACGGTAGCAGTGACCCACGGCGTGTTGGTGCTTTTCGGTCTTCTCCAGAAGGCCTTGTTCTTCCAGCATGGCAAGTATCTTCTTGCGGCATTCGTAACGATCCAAACCGGCAAAGTCCGTTCCCGCTGCTTCATTCATTACGCCGTGTTCATCCAGCACCAGAAGCTGTTCCAGATTGTGCCGCTGCCCGATCTCGAAGTCGTTCGGATCGTGAGCGGGAGTCACTTTCACGCAGCCGGTGCCGAAGGCAGCATCCACATAGTCATCGGCAATCACGGGTATCTTTCTGCCGGTGAGAGGCAGGATTAGCTCTTTGCCGATCAGGTTTTGGTAACGCTTGTCCTTGGGATTCACCGCCACAGCGACGTCACCGAGCATAGTTTCAGGACGGGTGGTGGCAACCGTCACGTATCCGCTGCCATCGGCATAAGGATAACGGATGTGCCAGAGCTTGCCTTCTTCATCGGCATGCTCCACTTCGTCATTGGCCAGGGCGGTCACACAACGCGGACACCAGTTTATGATGTATTTTCCTTTATAGATCAGGCCATCTTCGTAGAGGCTCACAAAGACCTCTTTCACTGCTCTGGATAGCATCTCATCCATGGTGAAGCGTTGACGGCTCCAATCGCAGGAAGCTCCCAGGAGCTTGAGCTGTTCTATAATGATGTTGCCTTTTTCGTGCTTCCATTGCCAGATCAGCTCAATCAGCTTCTCCCTGCCCAATTGATGGCGGTTTTGGCCTTCTTTGGCGATCTGTTTTTCCACCATGTTTTGAGTGGCAATTCCCGCATGATCGACTCCGGGTAACCAGAGAGTGGGAACGCCTTGCATTCTGTGGTAACGTACAACGACATCTTGGAGAGTGTTATTGAGGACGTGGCCCATGTGGAGGATACCGGTCACGTTTGGAGGTGGGATCAGGAGTGTAAAGGGTTTCTTGGCTGGGTCTTTAGTCGGCGTGAAGTAACCGCCTTCTTCCCAGAATTTGTACCATTTTCGTTCAATGGCACTGGCTTCATAGCTTTTGTTGATTTCCATTTTGGATTTCCTCTCTTTTGTCGTTGTTCCACAATGCTTAAGACATAGTGGTGGATACAGCGAGCAAAAGTCTGAAGTAGGAAAGGATGTCAAGCAAAACTGCTATCTTCAAAGAAGAAGCGCTGGTTAAACCTGATATTGAGGTCATTTTTTCAGGCCTCTTGGCATTAAATCAGTACACGGATAATTAAAGCAATATTTTGACTGCAAGGAATGAATATTGCAAGTGTGGTCAGTAACCTTCAGAGAACGGCTACAGAAGGAAAGGAGATTATTATGAAACGAATGGTTACTTTGTTCCTGCTCGTGCTTATGGCTCTGAGCATCGTGTCCTGCGATAAGCGTGAAGGTGATGATGGCCTACCGACCTTTATGGAAGCTTATTTGGATCCCGAGGAAGATTTCTATCTTGTTCTGGAGTATGCCAAAGAGGCTGACCGTGACGATAGTGATGTCTATTGTACAGTTATCACCCAGAGAAGGCTTGAAGGGTTGTCTATCAATAGCCATACAATCCCAGTTGGAAACATGAATTACAATAATATAGCACATTGCTATTATTACAACATGGATATGTACTATCTCAGTGGAGCTCTCCCCTCTGATTACAATGAAGAGATTGTGTATCAGCTCAATCTCGAAGGCAAGACGGTCAGCGGAAGCTTGACCATGCCAGCAGAATACATCCTCAATGCACCTACTTTTGATCCAACCCAAAACTACGGCTTGGTCTGGAACTTATCAGATGATCCCAAAGCTCAGGGAGCAACCTTGCAATTGAAGGATACCAACGGATATTACTATCATTATTCTTTTGATTTAAAGCCCACAGACCGTGCTTATTCGTTCAGTAAAAACCTTTGGAGCGAGTATCAGCCTCAGGAAGATTTCGAGATCAGTCTGGAAGCACATAACTACCAGAAAACCAAGGGTGGGATTGTCTGGTTCATAAGCAGCTATACTGAAGAACACAGTAGCTGGAACAAAAAGACTGCTCATCAGCAAAGAGTCGAGAAGCTCTTGAGAGGTGAGAACCCGCTACCCAGATAAAAAAACGTAACCATTTCTATCCAGCGACATACATGGCCGTATACGGGCAGAGAGGATAGAGAAGGGAAACGAGTATTCAGCCGGCGTCAGACAAAACTGATGCCGGTTTGTTTATAATACTTTTCTTCCATTATGCGGCTAAGATGCCGGATCAGGTTGCGGCGAATCTCCAAATCCTTGGGCAAGGCCGGATCCTGATGGGCGTCGTTAATCTTGGTGCCCACCACAAAGTCAATGATATCACTGTTGATCAGGATGCTCATCAGCCGTTTCACCGGATTGTCTGGGAGGCTGTCCAGATTGGCGTCCTGTTCCAGAAGCTGAAGTGCCCGGCTGATGGTGATGGTACCCTCGGTCACCAGGTCTATACCTTCCATATCCGCACTGGGGGGCACTTCCATGCTCTTGCGCATCTCCTTCAGATTCACCAGGACTGGGATCCCCAGCTCGCGGGAGATGATCTCGGAAGTGGTTCCTCCACAGATCACTTTCATGCCTTGGAAACCTCTCACGATCTCTGCCATCACCTTGTCGTGCTCCATCTTGTAGGGAGGCCCTGTTACCAGCAGCGTCCGGCGGGGTTTTCTGAGGTATAGGGCAGCACAGGTGATGTCATCGGCAGCTTTACCACCATCGAAATCTCTGGCACGTTGCGCCAATGCCTTGCTGATCTGCCCCGCCGAGAGGCTAGGCTGGTTCTGCAGTAGCTCCAAAATATGTTTCTCCACCCCATTCTGCAACCATCCCAGCAGCAAGCCGGGACGTCCCATCCCTGCCTGTGTGACTCCATCTGAGAAAAGGATCAGCCTATCTTCCGGCTCCAGCGTAAACTCGCTGAATAGAAGCTGAGCCTTGCGATTGGTGCTGAGTTCTATAGCTTGCTTTTCCGGACGGATAATCTCTCCGCCGCGTAACAGCACATAGGGTGGGTTGTCGTGTTCAATAATCCTGATCTGCCCATCTTGCAGGGCATCAATAATAGTAAAAGTGCTGTAGCCTATCTTGCGGTAAGAGCAAACCGGAAGAGTCTCCAAGATCACTTCCGCAGTGCGTTTTATATCCATGCGGGAACTGATGAAAGCTGTAGCCATTGTGGTCGTGAGGGTGGAAAGCACACTGGCCTTGATCCCGCTGCCCAAGCCATCTGCCAGCACCAGAATAGTCCTCTCACCTGTTTTGCGGCTGAAAAAGGAATCTCCACAGGCTCTTTGTCCGTGTTTGCTGATCTGGTAATAATCTACCTCGAGAAAGCTATTCTTCACTGTTGATCCTTGTTGCCAAAGCTCTCGATGATGGAATTGAGCAGTACTTCGCTATCGGCAGCGTTCTCACCCAATAGGAAGGCTATCTGTTGCACTGTGCTGAGGTTCTTTTTCATTACTTCAGCAGCCTTATCGATGATCTGTTCCCTTTGAATCACGGGTTCGGTGATGTCCTGAAGGATACCTCCCACCACATGCCCCGCTTGAATACTGAAGATAGTTATCCGGATAATCTTGCCTTTGTGGCGGATATCTTGCACACTGGCTTCACTATCCTGCCGGAGAGCTTCCTCGAAGAGATGGTAAAAAGGTATAATGCGCTCCAGGTAAGCCCCTTCCAGATCGGGATCGGCCTCGCCCACAATCTCGGCATCTCCACCGATTAGTTCTATAAAACGGCTGTTGGATTCGATGATGCGGAGCTTATCATCCACTATCACCACACCTGAAGGCATGGCTTTGATCAGCGCTGCAGCTTTGTTTTGTGCCAGTTTACGCAAGTAAGAAACACACATGGATGGCTCTGCTTTTTCTTCCAGGAGGGCGGCAGCAAAATCCCGGCAGGTATTGTATCCGCAACCACCGCAATTGAGCTCGTCCTCCTTACGTTTTTTGCTGATTCTGAGAAGAGCTTCATTGATTTCAGCAGGAGTGAAAGAAGGCCTCTTGATCTCACGGGAATGGAAGCTGCCCGAAATATCCCTGCCTTCTGAGGAATCTGTCTTTAGACGAGGAGTTTCTTCATAGATTGTGATGCGTTTACCGGCAGTGGAACCCTGTTTCTTGACCACAGGACCGTTCACGCAGCCTCCGGCACAGGCCAGTACTTCTATAAAGACGGGACGGTGATAGCTTTTTGTCTGCAATTCCTGCAATGCTTCCTGCACGTTTTCCACACCACTGAAGCTCATGTATAAAGTATCCTCAGGAGCCCCACAGAGCCGGATTCCATCTATCATACCACCATCCACGGGATAGAGACCGCCCTCCCCGGCAGAATGAGGCACAAACGCTGCCTCTTCAGAAAGTGATAGCCAATCAGTATCCGCTTGGGTAAACCAACGGCGCAGGTCTGAGAAAGTTAGCGCCAAATCCAGATAATCATCCGCTTCGTTCTTCTTGGCTATACAAGGCCCAAAGAAGATCACTTTGGCATCCGCACCAAACTCGTCCTTCAAAATACGTGCATGAGCCTGAAGTGGAGAGAGCACCGGCGTGATATAAGGTACCAGATCCGGATGATACTGCTCGATCAGATGAATCACCGAAGGACAGCAACTGCTGATCCAGACGGGATTCTCTCCTTCGTGTAAGAGTCGGGCGCAGGAAGCCGAAACTTCCTGCGCTCCCAAGGCTGTCTCCGATACACCGGCAAAACCCAGGCTCTTGATGGCATTGATCAGCTTTCCGGATCGCAAGCCGGAGAACTCCGTGCGATAGCTGGGTGCCAAAGAGGCATAGACTTTGGCTCCGCCAGCCAGCAGAGCTTTGGCCTCGTCCAGATCATCACGTATCTTTTTGGCATGCACCGGGCACACCTGAGTGCAGTGCCCGCAGAGAATGCAGGCCTGGGGAATCACCATAGCGCTGCCATCCACCACTTTGATGGCTTTCACCGGGCACTCCCGCACGCATTTGTAACAATCCTGGCATTGGGTCTTTTCCGTGTATATCGGTTCCATTCTATTCATATCGGTAACAACTCTTTATCCAATATTTCTTTAAGTTTCTCGGCATTTACCTGATGATAACGGTTACCGTTCACGATCAGGTTTGGCCCCTCGGCACATTCTCCCAGACAGAGAGAACCTTCAATCCGCACGCTGTCTTCCAGTTTATGAGACCGCAGGTATTCCTCGATTAAGCCCAGATTCTCGCGGTTTTCACGGGCAAAGCAGGAACTTCCCATGCAGATGAGGATGCTCTTCATCAGGCACCCCGAAGCTGAGCTTCACGGCTGAGTGCGGCGGTGACATCCTCAATCTTGGCTTTATGTATCACTTGATCTCCAATTGCCAAAGTCGGTCCCTTGTCACACTGTTCTGTACAGAAGGTGGCTGCCACTTCAAAATGGCGTCCCCAACCGTTTTCTTCCACTGTCTTCAGAGTGTGTGCCAGGATCTCCTGAGCACCTCTGAGGAAGCAACTGGTACCGATGCAGACTTTCACCTTGCAGCGTTCTTCTTTGGACGGAGCGGAGAAATTGATCTCTTCATCTTCAATCCTCTTGCGGCTTTGATAATGAGTGTGCAGGAGCTCATGCGCTTTGTGGCTGTTCGGCTCTTCCAGCAGAACTTTATAGAGCTCGGTCACAAAGGGATTATCCTGCGCACGGTGCAAAGCCATCATCTTATCTGCATTATACAGAGCTGTTGTGCGTTCCTTGCGAACCAGAGGGTTACTGACGATGGGCTGTCCCGCTCCACCGCTGCAACCACCCGGGCAAGCCATCACTTCCACGATGTCGTAATAGACTTCACCGTTCTGAATCCGGTCGGAAAGCTCAGCAGCATTCTTCAAGCCATGCACCACTGCCATTCTCAGTTTGCCTATGGAAGTGTCAAGCTCTGCTTCGCGCAGGCTTTTACTTCCCCGCACATCCTGCAGCACTATGCTTTCCGGAAGGCTGATATTCAGCTTGTCTGCAGCGTAGCGCAACACAGCTTCGGAGACTCCACCGCTGTTGCCAAAGATCACTCCGGCGCCTGTGGCAAAGCCCATGGGCAGATCCATGGATTCAGGCTCCAGGTTGCCCAGCTCGATTCCCGCTTCCTTGATCATACGTCCCAGTTCCTGGGTTGTGAGCACGAAGTCCACATCCGGCACGTTCTCTGTGCGGAATTCTTCTCTAAGAGCTTCAAACTTCTTTGCCGTGCAGGGCATAACGGAGACTACAATCAGGTTCTTGCGGTCTGTCCCAAGCTGCTCTGGGAGCTGCTCCTTGGCAATGGAACCAAAGATCTGCTGAGGAGAACGGCAACTGGAGAGATGCGGTAAAAGCTTGGGATAGCTCTGCTCGGCAAACTTCACCCAAGCCGGACAGCAACTGGTAAAGATAGGCAGGTTCCCACCGGTGGTCTTTCTCTTCAGAAACTCGTTGGCTTCTTCAATCACTGTGAGATCGGCGGCAAATGAGGTGTCGAAGACCCGATCAAAACCCATCATTCGGAGGGCAGCAATCATTCTGCCTGTAGTGATTTCTCCAGCGGGAAGATTGAACATCTCACCCAGAGCCACACGCACGGCAGGAGCTATCTGAACCACGACCTTCTTGGCAGGATTCTGCAATTCTTGCCAGACCTGATCGGTTTGACTGCGAATGGTTAGAGCTCCGGTGGGACACACTGCAGCACATTGTCCGCAATGTACGCAATCCACCTTGGCCAAGCTCTTGCCATAAGCAGGAGTCACCACCACGCCTTCACCCCGATTGGCAAAGTCTATGGCGCCAATACCCTGAACTTCGGAGCAGAAGCGCACACAATCACCGCAGAGCACACACTTATTGGGATCTCTTACCAGACAGGGAGAGCCGGTATCGAGTTCTTTTAAGGGACGGGTCTGACGAAAACGAATCTTGTCCACACCAAGCTTGTAGGAGATTTCGCGCAGCTTACAATCCGGAGAGCGGTCACACTGGGTGCATTCCCGGTTATGATTGGCCAGCAGCATCTCGATGATCACTTTGCGCAGCTTCAGAATCTGCTGAGTGTGTGTTTTTACCCGCATTCCTTCAAAAGGAGCTGTAGAACAGGAAGTCACCAGGCCTCTGCCTTCGATTTCCACCAAGCAGAGCCTGCAAGCTCCGTAAACGCTGAGCTCGGAGTGATAACAAAAGGTAGGAATCTCCACATGAGCTTTACGCGCCAGTGCCAGGATATTGGTCTCACCTTCCCAAACCACGGGACGGTCATTTATGTATACAATCTTTTCAGTATCCATCTTTCTCTCCTCTTAGGATATAGCTTTGAATTTGCAGGCAGCCACACAGGCTCCGCACTTGATGCAGACCATGGGATCAATCTTGTGGGGAGATTTCACTTCTCCGGAAATAGCTCCCACAGGGCAGACACGTTTGCAGAGAGTACAACCCCGGCACAACTCCGGATCGATAGTGATGGGAGTGAGAGCTTTACAGCTCCGGGTGGGGCAATAACCCGCCTTCACATGAGCCAGATACTCATCTTTGAAGAAGCGCAAAGTGCTCAGCACGGGATTTGGTGCGGATTTCCCCAGACCACAGAGTGAAGTGATCTTCACCGCCTGACCCACTTCTTCCAAGAGTTCCAGAGTTTCCTCTGTGCCTCTGCCTTCTGTGATATCTTCCAGCAGTTCCAGCATCTGACGGGTTCCTTCCCGGCAGGGAACACACTTTCCACAGGATTCATGCTGCGTGAAGCTCATGAAGTAATGAGCAATCTTTACCATGCAACTGGAGTCGTTCATCACCACCAGTCCACCGGAGCCCACCATGGCCCCCACAGCGCTCAGGGAATCAAAATCCAGAGGCAGATCAAGATGTTCACGGGTGAGACAACCACCGGAGGGTCCACCAATCTGAACAGCTTTGAAAGCATCGTTGTTGATCTTGCCATCCTTATCCAAGACTCCCCCGCCGATCTCAAAAACGATCTCGCGCAGAGTAGTGCCAAAGGGAACTTCGATCAGGCCTGTATTTGCCACATGGCCTGTGAGAGCAAAGGTCTTGGTGCCCGGGGATTTGGCAGAGCCAACCTTGCGGAATCCTTCCACACCTTCACGGAGCACCACCGGCACCAATGCCAGAGTCTCAACGTTGTTGATCACGGTAGGTTTGCCAAAAAGCCCGCTTTCAGCCGGGAATGGCGGCTTGGGATTGGGCATGCCACGCTTGCCTTCGATGGAAGCCAGAAGAGCAGTTTCTTCTCCGCATACAAAAGCACCGGCTCCTTCCAT
>JAKPXC010000191.1 GCA_029567705.1 Candidatus Cloacimonadota bacterium | reverse complement strand
AAAAGGCAGATGTTCTCACGATCGTTGTAGGATTCGGCAAGCGTGGATAGGATTTCTGGATCCTTTTCATACCTGGCTTCTCCCTGCTCGAGAAGCTGCACATAAACAGATTCCTTGGCGTCGAGACGTTCACGGGCGTATTGACCTCCGAAACTAGCTCTGCTCATAGAGTACAGCATGGAGAGATCAAAGGCCAGAAGTCTATATGCCCAATAGTAATCCGGATGGGAGTTTATAATTGCTTCAGCACCATCCATCCGCTCTTCCCAGCGGTCCAGGGTTTCCAACCATAAACAGTGGAACATGGGATCATCCGGATTGGCCAGATGCTTCTCCTCAAACCATTGATCTCTACCTGCACGGTCCACCATGCCCCAGTAGTTCAAGGCACAGCGATAATCCTCTTCATCAACCAGACGAGGCAGCCAAGAGTGAATCACAGCAAGAATCTGATCATCACGCCTTGCTTTCTGCAGCTCAGCTTCCATTTCTGCCTTGATAGGACTGGCATGGATGGTAAAACTTATCGCCAAAAGACAAATCAGCAAGATTAGAGATTTGAGGTAGGCTTGAAAACAGTTCTTTAGCTCAATCATGGACTCTATACTGCGCATCATTCCTCCCGGTCTTTTCCTGATTAAATCATTGTTGTGAGAAAATGCTTGGGATAGTATTTCTGTCAAGCAGGAAATGAGCTTTTCTTCTCAGAGTAATTTGTAACACAGGATGCTTCCTAAAGGTATGAGTGCTGTTCTACTATGCTTAATGGCCTCCAGGCGGATTTTGCGCTTGACATCTGAGGCCTGTTCAGTAGCCTTACCTTTTATGCTAAAACTATGACTATCAGGAGATAATAATGGAATACTTCCTTACAGAAGATCAATTGGAGATGCAGGAAATAGCCCGCAAGATAGCCTTGGAGAAGATGCTGCCCTTGCGTGAAAAGTACGATGAAGAGGGTATCTTCCCCTGGGATATCGTGGAGATAATGGCTCAAAGCGATCTCTTTGCTGTGCTTATTCCCGAAGAATACGGTGGAATCAGCGGCAAGGTAGCGGATCTGGCAATTGTGACAGAAGAGCTCTGCGCTGTGGATATGGGAATCTCTCTGGCTTTTGGTGTGACTGGTCTGGGTATGTATCCCATCCTGATTGCCGGATCTGAAGAGCAGAAGCAGAAGTATCTCTCTCAGATAGCCACAGGCAAGCGTTTGGCAGCCTTTGGCCTTACTGAAGCCGGTGCCGGCAGCGACGTCGGGGCTATGGCCACCACTGCCCGCAAAGAGAGAGATTACTACGTGCTAAATGGGACCAAGCAATGGATATCCAATGGTGGGGAAGCCGAAATATACACTGTTTTTGCCATGACCGATCCTGCCAAAGGAGCCCGCGGTTGCTCTGTCTTCGTGGTGGAGAAAGGCACTCCCGGATTCAGCTTTGGCAAAAAAGAGAACAAGATGGGCATTCGCGCAAACAGCACCCGGGAACTCGTCTTTGAAGACTGCAAGGTACCCGCGGAGAACATGCTGGGTCGGGAAGGCACCGGTTTTATCACTGCCATGAAGGTCTTCGACAAATCCCGTCCCATGGTGGGATCTCAGGCGGTAGGTGTGGCCAGAGGAGCTTTTGAGGCTGCCATCAAGTATTCCAAGGAACGCGAACAATTTGGTAAGCCCATCTCCGGATTCCAGGCCGTGCAGTTCATGCTGGCGGATATGGCCACTCAGATAGAAGCAGCCAGGGCTTTGGTGATGCAAACCGCCAGAATGGTGGATAGCGGTGCCAAGAACTACTCCAAAGAGAGTGCTATGTGCAAATACTTTGCTTCAGACGTTGCCATGAGAGTCACAACCGATGCCGTACAAATTCTGGGTGGCTATGGCTACATGAAG
Source organism: Candidatus Cloacimonadota bacterium (assembly GCA_029567705.1). Taxonomy (GTDB): domain Bacteria; phylum Cloacimonadota; class Cloacimonadia; order Cloacimonadales; family Cloacimonadaceae; genus PHBP01. The sequence continues at coordinate 4,272 of JAKPXC010000191.1, read as the reverse complement.
GAATATCCCGTGGAAAAGATGATGCGGGATGCCAAGATCTTGCAGATTTATGAGGGAACCAATCAGATTCAGCGCGGTATAGTGGCTGCCAATCTGCTCAAGGAATTCTAAATGTACGAGTGGATCAAGGATTTTGATGTGGCGATCACCGTCTGTGACAAAGAAGGAATCATCACAGAAATGAATGCCAAGTCCTGCCGTACCTTTGCCTCCCACGGTGGAGCATCTCTGATCGGCACCAGCCTTTACGATTGCCACAAGCCCTCCAGTCAGGAAAAGATACGGGAGCTGCTGGCTACTGGTAAAGCCAATGCCTATACCATCGAGAAAGAAGGCCAGAAGAAGCTGATCTATCAGCAAGCCTGGTATCAGGATGGTGAGATTGCCGGCTTGGTGGAAATGTCTTTGGTGCTGCCTGAGGATATGCCGCATTATGTCCGCTCCTAAGCTCTTGATGCACACCTGTTGTGCACCTTGCCTGATTGCACCATACAATAAATTGAAAGAAACCGGTATGCAAATTACCGGTTTCTGGTTTAATCTCAATATCCATCCCTACACAGAATACCGCAAACGACTGGAGACTCTGCAAGACTTTGCGGCAAAAGAGAATATGCCTCTGATTGTTCGGGATCAATATGGAATCGACGAGTTTATCACTGGGATCGATGGCAACATAGACGGAAGATGCGAGTTCTGCTACCGGCACCGGCTGGATGCAGTGGCCAAGACTGCTGCAGAAGAAGGCTTTGATGTCTTCTCCAGCACTTTGCTCTATAGCCGCTACCAGAAGCACGAGCTTATCAAAGACATTGCCCAGGAGATGGCCCAAAGATACGGAGTTGACTTCTATTATGAAGATTTTAGAAGCCTCTGGCAGAAGGGAATAGAACTCTCCAAGGCTGCAGGCATGTATCGTCAACAGTATTGCGGCTGCATCTTCAGCGAGCGTGACCGCTATCTGGGTAAACCGGGAGGAAATCAATGAGCCGTTACCAAGAGATAGACCTATTTCAGATCAATGTTTATTCGATAAAGGACCGTCCCAGCAAAGTGGAAGCTTCAGCTTTTGCCAAAAGGGGAGATGTGGATACCTCAGCTTTTCTGGATTGCCTGCCGGATATCCTCAAAGCCTCAGATTTCAAAGCCTTTATCGCAGCATGCAGAAAGGCCAGAGAAGAAGCCAAGCCCATCATCATCGGCTTGGGCGGACACGTGATCAAGTGCGGTCTCACTCCGCTATTGGTGGAGCTGATGGAACAGGGAGCTGTGGATTGCTTCGCCGTCAATGGTTCCGTTATGATCCATGATTTTGAGCTGGCTATGTATGGCAAAACCTCGGAAGACGTTTCCAAAGCTCTGGCGGACGGCAGCTTTGGCATGGTCTTTGAAACCACTTATGGGATTAATTCGCTCATAACTCAAGCCAGTAAAGAAGAATTGGGCTTGGGGGAGGCTATCGGCAAGCACCTTCTGGAAAAGGCAGAGCATCCGGAAGATTCTCTATTGGCAATGGCTTATAAACATAATATTCCAGTAACGGTTCATGTAGGAATAGGTACCGACATTATCCATCAAACACCTTGTGCCGATGGCAAAGCTATTGGAGATTGCTCCCACCGGGATTTCCGCATTCTCTGCAACCGGCTCTTGGGGCTGGACGAAGGCGGAGTCTTTGTTGATCTGGGTTCAGCCGTGATCATCCCGGAAGTCTTCCTAAAAGCCCTCACAGTAGCGCGAAACATCAGCGGCAAGCTGAAGAACTTTACCACAGCCGTCTTTGATATGAATATGCAATACCGGGCTTGGGAAAACGTTTGCAAACGTCCGGTCGAGACCGGAGGCAAAGGTTATTACTTCATTGGGCATCATGAGATTATGATCCCGCTGTGGATCAAATCCCTTCTCGGGGTTAATGGTTAATAAGTGAATGGTTAATAGTTAATCCACTAGCTGCTCAGCATGCTTCGCAGCTAAATGAAAGATAGTAGTTTATAGTGTCTGCTTTCAAGATAATTACACTGGAGGGTCAATCTGTCAACCCTGGGATCAACCATACTTAAAAGCTATGATGCGACAGCAGCGCAGCATTAACTATTAACCATTAACTACTAACTATTAACTCTTCCTTACACATTAACTTCCACAAAGACCGGGCAGTGATCCGAGCCGAGTACATCCTGGCGGATGCCAGCAGAGATCAGGCGTGGGAGTTCTTCCCTGTTCACAAAGAAGTAATCTATTCTCCAGCCTACGTTCCTGTTACGGGCGGCAGTGCGGTAGCTCCACCAAGTATATTCTTCCGGATTTGGATTGAAATGCCGAAAGCTATCCACCCAGCCCAGTTCCACGATTTTATCCAGCCAGGCTCGTTCTATGGGCAGAAAGCCTGAGATTTTCTCATTCTCCTTGGGATTGGAGAGGTCTATGGGATGATGTGCGGTATTGACGTCACCGCTCACCAGCACCAATTTTCCCGTCTTGCGTTTTTCCTCCATCACTTCCAGAAAGCGGTCGTAGAAACGCAGTTTATAGTCCAGCCGGTCATCACTCTGCGCACCATTGGGGAAGTAGATACTAAAGAGGATGAACTTCTGGTATTCTGCTATAATTATCCTGCCTTCATTATCAAACTCCGGCACTCCCAAACCGTATTCCACCTTGAGTGGCTCGGTTTTGGAAAGCAGACAGGTGCCGGAATAGCCCTTACGCTCGGCATGGCTCCAGTATTGATGATACTCGCTCAGTTCCGCCATCTCCGGTGGAATCTGATGTTCCTGCAGCTTGGTCTCCTGCAAGCCAATAATATCTGCGCCACTGGTTTTTATGGTGGCGATAAAATCTTTGTTTATCACAGCCCGCAAACCGTTTACATTCCAAGACCAGATCAGTTGTTTCATGTAATCCTCATTCAGTGTTTCTACTGATAATATCTATGTCCGGACGCTCTATGTCAAGCCTGATCTCCTATATCTCCCGGTTGAAAGGTATCAGTACTGTTCCATGAAAGCGGAATTAGTAAACGCCTAGCTGGCAGACCAGGTTAAGAAGAAACTTGGACGAATCTATTATTGGGATACTATATAGGAAAAAGAACAGAGGAGTATGTCATGAAACTGAGAAAGATCTTTTTCTTACTTTGTGTTGTTGTTCTTGGGAAGCTTGGGGCTCAGGAATGGAACCTGACGGGAACCTTCAATTTCAACGTTACCCAAAATGCTTACAGCAATAGCTGGGCTGGAACCGAAAAGGGGGCTATCACTTGGACAGCAGGCTCAAACCTGAGTGCAGAGAAGCAACTTAATCCACTTTTTTTCAATGTCAATACCCTGAAGCTGGCCTTTGGTCAGACGCACCAGCAACAGACTGATGCCCAAGGTGATAACTATTGGGCAAAGCCCGTCAAGTCCACGGATAACATCGATGCAGAGTCCCTTCTTAAGATGACGATGCAGACCTTTGTCAATCCTTTCGTGGGCTTACGGATGGAGAGTCAATTCCTGGATCTGACAGATCCCAGCCTGACCAGGATCGTGAATCCGCTTAAGTTCACAGAATCAGCTGGTATTACCCGTAACTGGCTGCAAAGAGGAAATGAAGCGCTCAGTTCCCGTTTGGGTGCCGCTTTCAGGCAGAACTTGAATCGGGATGTATTAATCAGTGCCATACCGGAAGAACGTGAGAACCAAACCACGGTCGATGGCGGTCTGGAGTTTGTGACAGAATACAAGAATATCTTCACACCCTCCAATATCTCCTACAATACCAAGCTTCAGATCTATCAGGCTCTGTTCAACAGCAAAAGTGATGACTACGCCCATGAAGAATGGAAATCCCCGGATCTGAACTGGGAGCATAATCTGGGAATGAGGATATGGGGTGCATTAAGCCTGAATCTTTATCTGCAGTTGCTTTACGAGAAGGAACAGATCAGCGAAATGCAACTCAAAGAAACAATGGGATTGGGTTTTTCCTACAACCTCTTTTAGTGATCTGTTAAGACTCGAATATCGCTTTGTTACCGGGCTGCCAAACTCCGATTTGGCAGATAATTTTGCGTGTGATTTCCAACGTCCTTTGATCGCATTGGCAAATTCGGAGATTGCACTCCCAATCTTAACGTGTCTCTAATGGGTCGCCGACTCTTCGCCGAGTCTTGCAGGACTCTTCCCGAGCAAAGTGCTCGGGAAGAGTCCTGCAAGACTCGGCGAAGACTCCGGGAGAAATGAGGAAGGCGTGGGAGGCATCTATGGAAATCAGTAGTTAGAAAAA
>JAKPXC010000174.1 GCA_029567705.1 Candidatus Cloacimonadota bacterium | reverse complement strand
GCTCCATCGCCCACGAAGACGCGATCCAGAAAGCCCGGCTGGAATATGAAAAATGGCATCATGAGCAGCTTTCAGAGCCGACCGCAGCAGAAAAGCACTTTGTGGAAGCCCTGCAGGAAGTAAAACAGATTACTAAACAGTCCAAGCCCAAGAGAAAGAAATGAGTGAATACAAGGTAAAAGCCCCCAAAAAGCTGATCGAAGTAGCTCTGCCCCTCAAAGAGATCAATGAGGCCTGCGTACGGGAAAAATCTATCCGGCACGGCCATCCCTCCACTTTGCATTTGTATTGGGCAAGGCGACCTCTGGCGGCTGCCAGAGCGGTGCTCTTTGCTCAATTGGTCAATGACCCCGGCTGGGATGAAGAACTGCAGATAGGCTACAAGCGCAAAGCGGATGCCAACCGCAAGCGGGAAGAGCTCTTTGAGATCATCCGGGAGCTGGTGAAGTGGGTAAACACCAACAACGAGATCGTGCTGGAGAAAGCCCGGGCTGAGATCCGTAAAAGCTGGAAAGTAACCTGCGAACTCAATAAAGACCATCCCCAGGCATCCGAGATATTCAATCCAGACAAACTGCCCGCCTTCCATGATCCCTTTGCCGGTGGCGGCTCCATCCCGCTGGAAGCCCAGCGCTTGGGATTGGAAGCCTGGGCAAGCGACCTCAATCCTGTGGCAGTGCTGATAAACAAGGCCATGATCGAGATTCCACCCAAGTTTGTGGGACACCGTCCCATTGGTCCTATTCCTCAGTGCGATCAACAGAAAGAGATCTCTGTTAGCTGGCCCGGAGTTACAGGTCTGGCAGAAGATGTGCGTAGATATGGACATTGGGTACGGCAGGAAGCTTTTAAGCGTATAGGGCACCTCTATCCCCCCATCAAAATCACCGAAGAGATGATAACAGAACGGCCTGATCTCGCACAATATAAAGGGAAAGAACTGACAGTAATAGCTTATATCTGGGCAAGAACAGTAAAGAGCCCAAACCCATTATACTCTCACGTGGATGTTCCATTGACTTCAACTTTCCTTCTATCTGATAAAAAGGGGAAAGAAGCCTGGATTGAGCCGATTATTGACGGCGATAAATATCAGTTTAAAGTCCGTGTTGGCATGCCGGATAGTCTTGATACGATAAAAAAGGGAACGAAAGCAGCTGGAAGAACATCTAACTTTACATGCCTCCTCTCAAATACTCCCATTGATGGTAAGTACATTAAGGCTGAGGGACAAGCTGGCAGGATGGGTTCTAAGCTGATGGCTATTGTTGCCGAAGGAAAGAGCTGTAGAGTATATCTTTCACCAGACGAGCATCAGGAAACTATAGCAAAATCCGCAGTTCCTACTTGGAGACCAGAACAAACATTAGTAGGGAAAAGCGCTGATCAAGTTCCCCTCTATGGAATGCGCACTTATGGCGATTTGTTCAGCAATAGACAGATGTATGCATTAGAGTCATTCACCACAATAATTGATGATGTTTTTAAGGCAGCTATTGAAGCAAATGATATAAAAGAAGATAAAGTCATATATCAAGAAGCTATACGAATTTATTTGCATTTCTGTGTAGGTAAACTGTCCATCCAGAGTTCAGTTCTCTCAACCTGGGATTGCACTAGAGACGGAGTAAGGAGTGCTTTTGGAAGGCAAGCTTTAGCTATGGTATGGGATTATGCTGAAGTGAATATCCTAAGTGATTCCACTGGGAACTGGTTATCTATGCTAGATTGGGTGTGTAAGGCGATACAAAAACTGCCAACGCATAAGAATTGTAAAGCAGTAGTCTCCGACGCTACATCTCAGAGTATTTCAGCTAAAAAGATTGTTTCTACTGATCCTCCATATTACGACAATATCATGTACGCTGATTTATCAGATTTCTTCTACGTGTTTCAAAAGAGAGCGTTGAAACCAATTTTCCCAGAGTTATTCCAGACTATTGCAACCCCAAAAGACGATGAACTGGTAGCATCCCAGTATCGCCATAAATCCAAGAAGGATGCAGAATTGTTCTTCTTGAATGGCATGATGAAGGCAATGAGCCGGATATCCCAACAATCAAACGCAGCCTTCCCGGTTACAATTTACTACGCATTTAAACAATCAGAGACTTCAGAGGTCGGAAGCATATCTACGGGATGGGTAACATTCCTGGAAGCGGTGATCAAATCTGAGTTTGCCATTGTAGGTACCTGGCCAATGCGAACAGAGCTTGCCAACAAGGTTAGTGGAATAGGTAGTAATATGCTATCTTCCAGCATTATACTTGTATGCCGTAAACGAGTATTAGATGCAGACCTTATAAGCCGTAAAGACTTTATACAGGAATTGAATAAGGCTATTCCCATTGCTCTGGACACCATGATTAATGGCAGTGAAACATCCAGCCCCATAGCCCCGGTCGATCTAGCCCAAGCTGCCATCGGACCAGGCATGGCTGTATTTTCCAAGTATAAGTCCGTGGTAGAGGCAGATGGCTCTCCTATGAGCGTTCGCACTGCCCTTGTGCTGATCAATAGAGCTATTGACGACTATTTTAAGGAGTTGGAAGGTGATTGGGACAGCGATACCCGTTTTTGCTTGCAGTGGTTTAGTGAATATGGCTGGCGGGAAGGCGTGTATGGTGAAGCAGATGTTCTTGCCAGAGCTAAAGGTGTTTCAGTCGAAGGAGTTAGGGATAGCGGTGTTTTAGCTGCAGGAGCTGGGAAAGTACAGCTGTTAAAACCAAGTGAATATCCTGATAACTGGAGTCCTGCTAAAGACAGTCGCATGCCCGTCTGGGAAGTCTTGCATCATCTCATCCGTTTGCATCAAACCAGGGGAGAATCCGCAGCAGCCGAGATCGTTAAAGCTATCCCCCATATTTCCGAAACAGCCCGCCAACTGGCTTTCCTGCTCTATACCACTTGCGAACGCAAAGGCTGGGCTGAAGATGCGCGTCCTTACAACGATCTGGTTACAGCCTGGCTCTCCATCGAAAAGCAAGCACGTGCAGATGAGGGTGGTCA
>JAKPXC010000171.1 GCA_029567705.1 Candidatus Cloacimonadota bacterium | reverse complement strand
CTTCGATCTCTAGAATGGCTTGACGAATATCATCGTGATTCATGATATGCTCCTTTAATCAGTTTGGTGCCATTCTATGAATGCCGGTATGTATGTCAAGCTTTATTACATTTATCTACGTGAAAATGTCCAAACTCCAGTCCCAGGGCTTACACCCTGGGCTAACATGTTATCATCCTTCCGGGGTTAATCAGCACCCAATAACTCCGGGAGGATTGTGTTATCAATGTGGACTTTATCTACTAGCTGCGTCCCTGACGGGACTATCCGGAGTCTTTTCACACAGTCTCCTACGCTGGAGTGACGCTGCGTAAAGTATGGTGGTTACGTGCCATCATGTAACGCAGGTTGTAATGAGAGTAGAATGGGTCCAAAGGAGACTTCGAGTCGGTTCACTGGTTATGTAGGTATTATAGATGTTGTCCGTGGACTCAGTCTCTTCGACTATGCGTTGGTCTGGCATCGAAAAAAGTATGGCCGTCCAATACCTTGATGAGAGAGCCTTTATAAATCTGCGGAAAAGATTCCACAGGAAAGTGTCCGAAAAATGGGAAAAGTGTCCACGTATAAAAGGTAAGGGGAGAGTTTCTCTCACGTGTTCTTTCAAGCAGTGTATAGAGTGTTGTTAAAGTGGTGGAGTGGTGGAGTGGTGGAGTGCAAAGCAGCAAAGCTGATGAATTTCTTGACAAGATATCTATTCCCAATTTGACTTGCACGAGGAGTTTTATTGATATGATAGAAGTGATAACTGAGAAATGCGTTGGTTGTGGCGCTTGTTTACGGGCCTGTGCTTATGATGCCATCAAGCTGGAGGACAAGCTTGCGGTGATCGATCCGGATAAATGCGTCCTCTGTGGTGCCTGTGTGGAAGCTTGTCCATTTGATGCCATAGTAATCCGCAAGATAGAACAGCCCAAGCTGGATAAAAGCCAGTTCAAGGGCGTCTGGGTCTTTGCCGAGCAGCAGCGTGGAATGATTGCCCCCGTTGTCTATGAGCTTTTGGGCAAAGGCAGGGATCTGGCAGATCAATTGGGCGAAGAGCTCACAGCCGTGCTTTTGGGTAGCGAGCTTAATGGGCTCAGCTCCCAGCTTATCTCCTACGGAGCGGATCAGGTGATAGAAGTGGACGATCCCTCTCTGGCGCATTATCGGGATGAATTCTATGCCAAGGCTTTGGCAGAACTTTCGGAAAAATATAAACCTTCCATCATTCTGGCGGGTGCCACTGTGACAGGAAGAAGCTTTATTCCCCGCGTTGCCGTGCAATTGGGCACAGGACTCACGGCAGATTGCACCGGGCTGGATATTGACCCCGAAACCGGAAATCTGATGCAGACCCGTCCCGCCTTCGGCGGTAACATTATGGCCACCATTCTCACAGCCAATCACCGTCCGCAAATGGCCACAGTGCGTCATAAGGTAATGGATCCTCTGCTTCCGGATGAAAAGCGGAACGGCATCGTGATTCAGGAACAGATCAATTTTGATCTGGACGAAGAAAACACAGTGTTCCTGGGATTTGAGAAAGAGGATTCCAAGCTGGTCAATATCACCGAAGCCAATATCATCGTGGCCGGCGGAAGAGGCATTAAAGATGCCAGAAACTTTGAAATGATCGAAGCCCTGGCGGAATCCCTGGAAGGTGCCGTGGGTGCTTCCCGTGCGGCAGTCGATGCCGAGTGGATTGCCTATTCGCACCAGGTCGGTCAAACCGGGAAAACCGTTAAACCCAATATCTATATAGCCATAGGCATCAGTGGTGCCATCCAGCATCTGGCCGGAATGTCTTCTGCAGATTATATCATTGCCATAAATAAAGATCCCGACGCTCCCATCTTCAAGGTAGCCGATCTGGGAATCGTGGGTGACCTCTTTGAAGTGCTGCCACAAGTAACTAAAAGGATAAAAGAAATCAGAAGATGATTATTAGACCTTCGATCAGCGTCCTAAGCTCTGATCGGGTGGAAATCAAGCTTGATTTGGATCTTCATCTGAAGGTGCCCGGTGTGGGTCCGGAGCTGTATGTGTCCGAAAAGACAATTGCCTACAGCCCCATGATCAATTCACACGATCACCTGATTGGGAATTGGTATCCCCGTGCGGGGGATAAACGTCCCTACCACAATTCCCATATTTGGGTGGAAGATATGAAAGAGAGCTTCTCTTTCCATGAACGCAACCAGTTCTGGATGAACGACGGCCGGTTTCGCCTGGTGGAGCCTGCCTCTCTCCTGCTGGCTCAGCTCGGAGCTTACAAGAATCTTTTCTCCGGTTGTATGGTGGTACAGGATCACGCACCAGTGCAGGAAGATCTGTATTACCAATCCATGCCGATCCAGGTGATCAGCGCTTTTCGCCAATGTCACAGCATCACGCTGGAAAACTGGTGGGGAGGGGAATCTGCCGAAGAAGAAATGCGGCTCACAGAAAACAAAATTCCCTATATCATCCACCTGGGAGAAGGCACTGATGCGATCACCAAAGCGGAGTTTTCCGAGCTGGTGAACCGCGGACTGCTGAGGCCAAACACTCTGATGATCCACGGCATAGCCTTCACAGAGAAAGACCTGGAACAAGTTGCTGCCGCCGGTGCTTCCGTCTGCTGGTGCCCCACCTCCAATTACTATTTGATTGGAGAAACCCTCAAGGTGGAGAAGGCACTGGAGCTGGGAGTCAACGTCTGCCTCGGCACGGATTCCACCATGTCCGGCGGGATCAATATGATCGATGAATTCATCACAGCGCACAAGCATTTTCCGGATATCCCGCTGAAGACTCTTTTCAAGATGGCCACTCAGAATGCCCGTCGGGCTTTGATGCTGCCGGAACATTATGGCTTCCTGGATCCTTCTCAAACCCGGAATCTCCTCCTGATGGACAAGCTGGATAGCGATCCCTTTGAGAATCTTCTGGCCTCCGATCCCGCCAATATCGGGCTTTTGGTGCTGGATGGTATTCCGCTCTATGGAGATAGTTCCTGGCTGGAGTTTATTACTCTGGAAACCAAAGGCTACAGCACTTTCCGCACCGGGAACAAAGAGAAGTTCGTGATCGGCGATCCACAGGATTTGAATGACCAGATAGACGGCGTGCTCGGGTATCACAAGGATTTCCCCTATTTACCTTTCTGAGCTCTACTTGGCCCATGACCCTGCCCAGCTAAAGGCCTGGCAAGCTGCCACTATAGGTATAGCCGGAGCCGGTGGTTTGGGCTCCAATATCGCAAATCTCCTCTATCGGGCAGGAGTGGGAAAGCTTATTATTGCAGATTTTGACCGCATAACTCCCAGCAATCTGAACCGGCAGTTCTATTTCCAGGATCAGATAGGCAGGCTGAAAGTGGAAGCATTGAAAGAGAATCTGGAGCGTATTGGGGGTAACATAGAGCTCTCCATTCATCCCATCCGGGTTGAGGCTTTGAATCTACCGGAGCTGTTTGGAGAAGCGGAGATCCTGATCGAAGCCTTCGACCGGGCTGAAGAGAAGAGCATGCTGCTGGAAGCCTGGACGGAAGCCTTTCCACAAAAGTATTATATTGGTGCTTCCGGACTGAGTGGAGTGGGCAGAAATGAATCTATTCACACCGAGCAGTTTGGCAATATATATATCATCGGAGATGGCTGCAGCGAACCCATCGGAAACATCTCACCCATCTCGGCGCGGGTGACGCTGGTGGCTGCCATGCAGGCGAATCTGGCTTTGGAATTACTGCTAAGGAAAGAAGATGATAACGGTTAACGGACACCGGATAGATTGGCATGAGGGCATGACCATCCGTGAAATCCTGCAGGTGATGAAGTATAGCTTCCGCCTCTTGGTGATCAAGGTGAATGGTCAATTGGTGAAAAGAGAAGCTTATGACAGCACAACCGTTCCGGACGAGGCGGAAGTGCACGTGATTCACCTCATGAGCGGGGGCTGATCGCTCTCGTCACTCGTTACTTGTCACTTTCTGTTCACTGTTCACTGATCACTTGATAAGTTGTATCGTCTTCTCCCTCGGCAAACGGTTCCTGCTGCCGGCAAAAGAGCTCACCAGCTTGGGATAGAACTTCTCGTTCTCCGCAGGATATCCAAAAGGAGAAAGCGCCACTATCCTCCAGGATTTGGGTATGTTTAAGTAGCTTCGTAGTTTGGATTCACTGAAGGCTGCCAGCCAGCAGGTGCCAATCCCCCGGTTCGTGGCTGCCAGAATCATCTGTTGAAACGAGATTGCCACATCCACCAGATAGTAATCCTGCGAGTTCACCCTAAGGTTGCTCTTGCTTTCTGCACAGGCTACGATCACGGTCGGGGCATCCTTGATGAAGAAGTTGGAAAGCCCGATCAGGCCGCAGTGCTTGGCCAATTCACGCACCTTGTTGTTATCGTTGATCACCAGATAACGCCAGGGTTGACGGTTCTGGGCTGAGGGAGCGCATCTGCCAGCCTCCAGAATCTCCTCCAGTATCTCGGGTGGAATGGGATCACTCTTGTAGGTTCGCACGCTTTTACGCTGCTGTATCACTTCCAAATAGTCCATTTATCATCTCCTGATTGGGTTGTATAATACTTTTCTGCTCCAGCTCCTGCCACCGCTGCGCATCACTAAAAAGTAGATTCCGGCAGATCCCGGTCGTCCGGAGCTATCTCTGCCATCCCACTCTACACTGTGCCTTCCGGGTTGACCGGACCCACTGTGCAAGCGTTTCACAAGCTGTCCCCGGAGGTTATAGATCTCCAAGCTGAGGCTGGCTGGTTCTCTCAGGCCATAATTGATTCGCAGAGAAGAACTGAAGGGATTGGGATAGATGCTTCCCAGTCCATTGGCTAGCTCGGATTCTTCCATGGAGGCGGAGCCGGGGCTCAAGATAAAGTTCGCAGTGGTCGTTTGCCCTTCCAGCACTTGCACTCCCTCCAGTATCCCGGTCTGATAACCGCTATACTCGGCTTGCAAGGTGTATGTGCCGATCGGCAGGATCAACAGGTACGCCCCGGAGTTATTGGTAGTAGCGCTATAAGAACCGGCACGTATCCCGGCACCGGGAATCATGTCTCCATTGGTATTGCGCACCACTCCGCTGATCATACCGTCCGGATGATCCATCTGCAACACATTACTAAAGACGGGAACTGATAGCACCTCCGAGTGGTACACAGCTTTCACAGCCCAGCGATAAGAGCCTTCCGGCTGCTCCTGCCAGGCAGAATCGATAAAGCTCAGTTCACTCAAAGAGAGTTCTGCCAGTGGCATCCAAGCTTCTTCATCCAGCTCCTCCCCTGCTCTCAGACGGAAAACTCTGTAGCCTTGCAAGGAACGCTCGCTGCGCTTTCGGTAGTTGCTTACCTGAACTTCATCGATCAGCCAGTTGTACCAGAGCCCATCATCGGTCGGCGGGTCTTCCGCATGCCAGGCAAGCATGATCATCTGGCCGGAATACTGGCTCAGATCAATCTGCACCGGTTCCTGATATTGGTTCCAAGCTCCAGTCAGGCTGGAGGCATCCCATAAAGTTCCCCAATATGCTCCCATATCATTGGAGATTTTTACGCTGTAGTGATCTCCGGCGCTGCTTCCCCGATATACCCAGGTCCAAAAGCTGAGGGACGCATCCACGGGACAATTGAACAGAGGAGAGATCAGCCACTCGTCCTGATGAGAATCTGCCCAACCTACTCCCATTTGGTGGTTCCCCTGATAGGGAGGAACCGGGCCGGTGCCCAGATCCACCGTACCCACAATGCTCCAGGTGGGCATCAAGCCACCGGGCAGCATTCCGCCGGTATTGGTGCTCTGAATTGTCCAACCGGAGATATCCTCAAAGTCTTCAAAGAGCCCCAGTTCCTGCTGATTGGGAGCTTCCCAATTGATCAATACGGCAAAGTCTCCCTCTGTGGCTTGCAGGTTGATGGGCGGATAGGCGTTCTCGGCCATCACTATCTCACCCAAATCCAGATCTGTTGCTCCAATCTGCAGGTTCAGCTCCCGGCTCTGATAACCCGGCGCTGAGATGCGGAGCGTGTAAGCCTGAGCTCCATAAATTCCTTGGAAGGCAAAGCTGCCATCCTCACTGCTGGTGGTCTGATAGCATTGTACTCCATTGAGATAGAGATTGGCTCCAGCCAATCCGGCAGAGGTATCGGATGCAATAATTAAGCCCAACACATTGACCAGCGGATATGCCTGCAGAGCTACATTTAGGCAGGTTTCCTGAGCCTCCACCACGCTGGCTGTCAGTTCACGGGTGATATAGCTTTCTTTGCTGAAGCTCAGGGTGTATATACCTTCCGGAAGATTGTCAAAGCGATAGCGTCCATAGCTATCGGTCATCATAAAAAGCCCTTGTTCCTGGATCTCCACTCTCACGGAATCCAGAGCGATACCTGCACTGCTCACTTCTCCCCAGAGCTTTCCCACTCCCCCGCTTCTCACCAGAAAATCCATTCGGGGAACCAGATCCACTAAATCTCCTGCCGGAGGAAACTCGGGGATAATCTCAGTAACTGCAGAGCTCACCAGACGCTGCCTGCCAAGTGTACCCGTCTGAGCCTGAAAGTCTTTGTAAAGCCCCCGGGCAACATTATCCAGAGGACGGTAGAACGTAAGCACCAGGTTCGCATCCCGGCGAAAATCAAAGTCCTCCGTGAATGGAATAAAGATTTGGCTATCTCCTGCCGGGATGGCTGCCAGACTGTCAGAATAGACCAGCACCTGTTCACTGATCGGGATCAAACCCTCCGGAAGCTGCTCCTGATCGGTGCTACCCATCCAGATCTTTACGGGACGGGATGGAACCTCATTGTTGAAGTGAGGATAAAGCCTTAAGCCGCCTATCCACCCGTAAAAGCCAAAGAGTTCCTCCCGGCTCAGCAGCACCTGATATATGCTGCTCTTTGCAGAGTAATCTATAGGAATCCCGCCAAACCGGTCTCCCCTGCCCATGCTCAGCAGCTCATCCGCTTCACTATAGACCAGATTCTGCAGAGGAAGGCTATTATTGGAGAGGTTCTCGTCAGCAGAATGCAGAATCACCATTTCCAGACCCTCCTGGTAATCAACCGGCAACCAATCAAAGATGTAGCTTGCTTCCTGCCCGGTTGCAAGTTCCTCCCCCGGTAATACACCCAGCGTCCCGTAAGCCTCTGAGATCAGAGCAAGGCTGTATCCTGCGGCAGTCTCTGTGCCCCAATTGCGGATCGTCCCCCGAATCCTGTAAGCTTGTCCCAGATTAACCCAACTACCATATTCCAGACTGCAGAGCTCCAGATCCTGCTGGGGGATTCTTTCCAGGCGGAGATCGTCTACATACACTGTATTACTAATCACGCCACCGTCGTAGCGCAGACACAAGTGCCTTCCTCCACCGGAATAGGCTCCCATATCCCAGGTCTTGAGCTCCCAAGTATCACCCACCGGAAGCTCTGCCACTACCGTAAACTCTGCCGGATCGGAGGGATCAGAACAGAAACCCACTTTAATCAGGCCGGGAAGAGTGGCTTTGGCATAGAATTTGAGCCGCATTTGCGTGATATCCAGGTCCTCAGAGAGTTCCGGACTGCTGAGCTTGATTGTGGGATACAGCTCATTTCTGGAAACAAAGGAAAGCGAGGAAGGTTCAGAACGATAAACCGAATTGCTGCGAGTTAGGGAGCATGCACCGGTTGTGCTGTAGATAGATCCCTGCCAACCAGAGGGTAAATCTTGATAGGAGATGCTATCAAAGCTCTGCACCAGAGGAAGCTCCGTTTGTTGCGCCTGTCGGCCGCTTCCAGATATAGGCAGGCTATACACTCTTCTTCCCCAGAGATCGCTCAGCACCAGATCTGCTACATTTGACTCTGTATTCACCGGCCGATACTCCAGATTCAGGATAAGGGAGCTTCCCGGAGCCAGTGTTTGAGGAAAGGACGGCTCCAGAACCCGGAAAACCTCATCCCCTTCCACATGAGCGCTGACTATCTCCACCGGAGTTGTATTGGGATTCATGATGCGGAAGAGCTCCGTCTGAGCAGTGCCGCACAGCACTTCTCCAAAATCTTTGGAAGCCGGGAAACATTGCACTTGATAGCCCGTCTCTCCATCAAAGAAGATGCTGGTCATGGGATACAGAGAAGTGAGAGATGAATCCAGCGGAGGGTTGTTGCCATCAAATCCATTGAGGTTCCCACCGGTAAATCGGGTGCGAAGATTCCCCGCTGCCTGAGCCCGGAAAAATGTGTCATAATCCTGAATCCCGCTTGAGCCTATTGGCACCAGCATGATAACAAGATTACCTCCATGATACTCATACATGGGGGAGAGAGTAAGGCCGAGAGTAGTGCCGATACTGCTGATATTGCTGTTATAGACCCGGGTCAGAAAGGAGCTCGGAATCCAGCCATTCTGCAGATCGGTACTGGTAGTCTCACCCATAAAGAGCTGATAAACCCGGTTCTGCGGCACGGCTGTCGAGCTTGTACGATAGAACATCAACCTGTTAATCGTCCCTGTTCTGCCGATCTCTGAGGCAGGAATTATTGTCTGGAATATGCTATAACGGGAGTTCAGCACCACCGGCATACGCGCCTCAACATCTCCATGTCCCAGGAGAATGTGGTTTTGTGATGAGTTGAGAAGAACCCGATACTCCGGGCTGAGATTGTTATAAGGGTTACTGTCCGGCGGACTTCCGGGGATCTGCTCCAACCGTGCCCAGGTACGAATCTGACCGGTGCTTGTCGCCCTCCAGATCACAGGCACTATCAAGCTTTGACCAGGAGCTACCGGCAAGCCCGGACTCACTCCCAAGGGATTTCCGGCAGCGTCTTCAATAATGAGCCTATAGCCATCGTAAGTCCTGCTACCCCAATTCTTCACCGTCACATACAGCACCAGATCCCCAGCTATAGATTGCACGGGATCACCCGTTAAAGCATCCAAACCCAGATCGTAATCCGGAATCTTCTCTATCAGCAGATCCTGCATGTATAGATAGAATGATGCCCCTCCCAGGCCATGCTTAAAGGCCAGCCTGCCCGGTAATGCCGGATAATCTGCCAGATTCAAAATCCTTTCTTCCCAATAGGGTTGAACGGACAGGGTATCCACCGGGATAAAGCTTTCAGCATCCTGCGGTTCTCCGATGTATCCTATAAGCAAAGTGCTGGCCGGCGAAGAACCTCTTAATTTGAATCTCAGACGCAGTTCTTCCGGATCTATGCCCTCTGCAAAAGGAGGCGCTATCAGCATAATCCTGGCATTGGGATCTGCCGGTATGCCGTTATGCATACACGCGCAGTTGTAAATGTAGGAATCATACATCTGAAGCCCGGCAGAAGCATTGTAAGAACTGCTTTGCAATATTCGAGACCAGCCTGCCGGCAGGAGATCAGCAAAATCGTGATTGAAAGCCTCTCTGTAAGGAAGCACCCGGATATCCGGATAGAAAGCCGTTCCTCCATGATATGTGTGATAGGTGCTCTCGCTATGTTCATCTCGGAAGATGGAAAGCGAAGTATTATAGGTTCCGGGAGCTATGGGATCAAAGTTCAGCGTGACCGTGTAAATCTCACCCGGCTCCAAGCGCAGAGGAAACTCAGGCAGATTGGACAAGCTGAAAGCTCGGGAACCCCGCAATTCAATCCCAGTGATGTTTTGAAAGCTGGAATATGGCCCCAGATTTATCCCATTGGCGTAGTGCCCGCCCACATAGACCGAACCAAAGCTGTAGCGCAACTCCCCCGCTTCCTCTCCGGTTCCATACAAGGTCGAGGAAACGAGCACTGCAAACAGCAGCAGAGCCAGGCCAAGCTTAGCGACCTTTTGGATAATCACCTCCCTTTTTCAATCCCTTAGTGATAGACAAATGTTTCCGTACATTAAGTCAAGCATTTTCCATTTTTAAGAACACCTCGCGCATAGCGTATCTGCCAAATCGGAGATTATCAGGGTCCTCATAACCGAACGTAGAGAGGCTTTGGGGTGATTTGGCAGCCCAATCCCGTTCTCCTTTCTCCGTTACTCCTTGTAGTGCTTTTGGTGGACAGAATGGACGATGTGAACGTTATGGACCAACAGCTATTGTCTCTGGGAGTAGAACCTCTTTTACCCCTTTACTCTGTTTTAAGATATCCTCTGCTGTTCTCTGCTTCTCTCAGTGTCCTCTGTGGTAGAAAAGAAATCCTTTACAAAAATATGCCCATCCAAATGATAGAGTTATCAAAACGTCGAGGTGGTTTATGGTAGATATTGTCCTTGAACAGCTTGTCTTTCCGGAGGATTGCAATATAATTCTGGGGCAGAGTCACTTTATTAAGACCGTTGAAGATCTCTATGAAGTGATGGCCAATAGCGTCCCTGGATCTCAGTATGGCATCGCTTTTAGCGAAGCTTCCGGCCCCTGCCTGATCCGAAAAGACGGCAATGAAAACGAGCTTATCGAGCTTGCCGTGGAAAACCTGCGTCGCTTGGGTGCCGGGCACTCTTTTATCATCATCATGAGAAATGCTTTCCCTATCAACGTTCTACCTTCCGTCAAAGCCTGCCGTGAAGTGGTAAACATCTTCTGTGCCACATCCAATCCGGTGCAGGTGATCATGGCTAAAACAGAACAGGGCAAAGGCATCCTGGGCGTGATCGACGGCTTTTCTCCCAAGGGTGTGGAGCTGGACACCGATATCACCCACCGCAAGAAGTTCCTGCGGGACATCGGATACAAACGCTGATGCCGATTCGCACCTTTATCGCTCTGGAGCTGCCACCGGAACTGCGTGAGACTCTACTCACCAGCCTGAACAAATGGCAGAAAGCCTATCCTGACGGGATCAATTGGGTACGTCCGGAGAACCTGCATCTTACCCTGCTCTTTCTGGGGGACACACCCGAGGATCGTATTCCAGAACTGAAAGACTGCCTGAACTCCCTGGCCAAGGAACAACGTGCCTTTGAACTGAGCGCCAATGGCTTCGAGCTCTTCCCGCCCAAGCAGATTCGCATGATCTGGGCTCAATTGACCGCTCCCAACCGCGAGATCCAGAAGTTCAACCGCCGTCTGCTCTTTGAAACCCTTAATCTGCATCTGGAACCGGATCCCAAAGAACTGCGTCTGCACATCACTATGGGCAGAATCAAACGCAGCCAAAGCCCGGTTTTCGAGCGTGAGATCCTCTCCGAACCCTTCAGTTCCCCTCTTTCCCGTTTTGACACGCTTAGTTTATATCAAAGCATTCTGCGTCCCGAGGGACCGCAGTACAGTCTGTTGGAACAATTACAATTAACCTAGAAAGGAAGATATTATGTTGGAAAAATCCAAGAATGCTGCCTTGAACAGCGCCATCACCCAGCTTGAAAAGAAGTTTGGCACCGGCACCGTAATGCGCCTAGGCGATAAACCCAGACCATCCGTGGACGTGATCCCGACCGGTGCATTCAACCTGGATATTGCCCTCGGTATTGGCGGTATTCCCAAAGGCAGAATCATCGAAGTTTACGGTGCAGAAGCTTCCGGAAAAACCACTCTCTCTCTGCACATCGCCGCCGAATGCCAGAAACTGGGCGGCACAGTTGCCTTCATCGATGCCGAACACGCTCTGGACACTCATTATGCCAAGCGTTTGGGCGTGATGGTGGACGACCTGCTGCTTTCTCAACCCGATGGCGGAGAACAGGCTTTGGAGATCACCGAGACCTTGGTTCGCAGTTCTGCTGTGGATCTCATCATTGTGGATTCAGTTGCCGCTCTGGTGCCCAAAGCCGAGATCGAAGGCAGCATGGGCGATAGCCACGTGGGCTTGCATGCCCGGCTGATGTCTCAGGCTTTGCGCAAACTCACAGCCATAGTCTCCAAATCCAACACCGCTGTGCTTTTTATCAATCAAACCCGTATGAAGATCGGGGTTCCCGCCTTTGTGAATCCGGAAACCACCACCGGCGGTATGGCACTGAAGTTCTATTCCTCCCTGCGTATGGAAGTCCGCTTTGCCGGAGCTATCAAGGATCCCTCCAAGGAAGCGGTTCTGGGCGCCAAGACCAAGGTCAAGATCGTCAAAAACAAATTCGCTCCGCCTTTTAAGACTGTGGAGTTTCCCATCATCTTTGGTGAAGGCATCTCCAATCTGGATATCATCGTAGATATGTGCGTGAGCCTGGATATCATCAAAAAGAGCGGTTCCTGGTTCTCCTACGGTGATCTGCGCATCGGGCAGGGTCTGGACAAAACCAAGCTCTACCTGCGCGAAAATCCTGCTTTGCTGGAAGAAATCACCGAAATCCTGAAGAAACAGGTGAGTCCCGAACAGATGGACAAGTTTGTGGAAGATGTCCCGGCTGAAGATCTCGACGAGGATTGATTCACCTCGCACAGCCATAATAGAGTATAAAGGTACAAGATGGGGAACCCTGCCCGCCGGGGTTCTCCCTCCGCCTTTCCGGCTCTATATGGACGAGGATATGCAGGAGGAGGAATGGCTTCCGCTCCGGGAATTGTTGTTTAGCTACAACCGGGAACGGCTCTTCGACTATCTGGCCAAATCAGAACATTCCGAGTTGCAATGCCGGCGCTATCTGAAAAGCCGCCTGCTGCATCCGGAACTGACCGAAGATCTGATCGCACTGGCCAAAGAGCGCAACTTTCTTTCCAACCACCGCTATAGCGAACTCTATATCCGCAGCCTTCTGGAAAGCGGAAAAAGCCGCCGCTACATCATCACCAAGCTCAAGCTGCAAAAAATTCCCGCCAGCATCTATGAGCCATTGCTGCAGGAATACTACGTCCCGGAGGACAGCCAGGCCCAGCTTCGCGAAGAAATCAAGACGCTTCTCTATAGGTTCCGTGAGCTTCCCCGTGCCAAAGCCCGGGAAAAGGTCTATGCCACTCTCTACCGCAAAGGCTGGGAGCTGGAAGAGATCAGCTTGGCCTGGAACGCTGTGGGATCGGAATAGAACGCAGATGACGCAGAAAAAGGGGATTTTCTGCAGATGAACCCGTTCAGGATGTTAGACGTCCTCGTCCAAATTGACCTCTTGCGGGCAAGCATCTTTTTATGAACGCTGATGAACCCGTTCCGGATTTTAGACGTCCTCGTCTAAATTGACCGCTTGCGGGCTAGCATCTTTTAGTGGAACGCAGAAAACAGGATGGCTGGGAGATAGGGATCAAGAGGAGATCAGCAGAACCCAGACGGGACTGATTCTAATGGGTCTCCTGACAGATATTGATTTATGGTAATCCGTAGAATCTGTCGGATCCGTGTAATCCGTAATCAACCAATCCTGGAATCCCATAATCCTTGGGAAAACTGAGAGGCTCCACCACTCCACCACTCCATCACTCCATCACTTCATCACTTCATCACTTCATCACTTCATCACTTCGCCACTTCACCACTATTTTAACACTCTATACACTGTTTAAAAGAACACTCGGGAGAAACTCTCCCCCTACTATATATACGTGGACACTTTCACTGGATTTTGGACACTTTCCTGTGGATTCTTTTCCGCACTCTCATTAACTCCTGACAATGAACAGGTTAGCAACCCGAACTTTTTTCCAGGCCGGGATGAAATGCAAACTCTCGAGCTTGCAGTTCAAATGGGAAGCTTACCAGCAAGCGGTCATTGCAGGCGAGGACGTCTGCAATCCGGAATAAAAGAGCCCCCAGCCGAAGCCGGGGGCTCTTAATCACTATCTACTGCTTGCGCAGTTAGAAATGTAGTTTACTGTTTTCTTTGTGCTTCCAAGGGATTAAGATTTGCAGGGTTAGGATTAAGATTTCCCAACACATCAGGTCGATTGAAAGCATTTCTATACGATGATACGGCTACTACCTTGAAGAACTTCTTGGCATTACCGGTTGTGTTGTATGCATAGGTCCGAGTGGGTTCCTGTACCACGATCGGAGTCTGTTCAGGGAACAGATA
>JAKPXC010000168.1 GCA_029567705.1 Candidatus Cloacimonadota bacterium | reverse complement strand
AAACAAATAGTCTCTATCCAAACTTTTAGACTTGATGGTAAGTTGTAGATTAGAGTCTAATACTTGAGCAATTGTAGTATCCACGGGAAGCCAGCCGTATGGTTCAACATAGAACTCTGCCCACGCATGGCCAGATTCGGTGGGCCAAACAGCGGTAACCGAACGGGCAGGAATCCCTACAGAACGGCAAAGAGCAATGAATACAAAGCTAAACTCACCACAATCCCCGGAAAGACGTGTGAAAGACTTTTGAGCTCCTCTGTCTTCAACCTTGGGGTACACATACGACATATTGTCAATAACCCAATCATAGAATAGCTTTGCACATAGATAAGGATTGGTTTCGGATTGAATAATCTCTTTTGCTTTTTGCCTGATTTCTGGGCTTATCTCAATCCATGGCTCGGATTTTGTGTAATAGCGATATAGTTCCGATTCGGTATCGTAGGGCTTGATATTACCGGGGGCTACTTCAAATTCGATGTCTGTGGCAAGGACTTCAAAATCATACTGGAAAGTCAGGCTTTTGTTCGAAGGACTTATCTCCCAGAAGATAATTACATTTCCGTTAAGATCATCCTCTATAATCTCTTGAGGTGTGGGAATAATGGATGTCACTGATACTTGTTGCCCGAGCCGGTTCATAGGTAATGCCAGCCAAAACCGAATTAATGGGTTCTCATCAGTCACTTGAATATTCTCTACGAAGTATTGGTACCTGCCAAGAGCAGTTCTATTGCTGATATCATTCATACACTTAACTCATCCTTATTCTCGATATGATGCTGAGGGCTGGCTTCGGAGAAGACTTTGATTTGGGCACCTGGCCTCTCATACCTAAAAAGAAGCGGTATTTCGCATCACTTTCTCTCCTGTAATCAGGCTTTGATCCGCTAGTTCTAAGTAATGCCGAGAAAGGATATCTGTCAAGCTTTGTTCACTTCCTTTCTGTACTAAGTGTAGCCTTATGTTACAATTTGGACTCATTTCTTTCCCGACAAGCTCAGAACTTCCATCTGCTACGCTCTGAATTTCCTACTTGACTAAAAGCGTTATCATTTAAGAATGCACTATAGGGTAAAAAAGCCCCGATCTGGATACTACAGAATTGAAATAAGATAGATAAGGAGTGAGAATGCTCTCAGCAAAAGATGCTATCCAACACTTGCGGGACAAGGAAGCCAAAATCCTGGCCATGGGCGGAGAAAAGGCTGTCGCAAAGCAGCACAGCGGCGGGAAACTTACTGCCCGTGAACGTCTTGACCTGCTTTTTGATGAAGGGACTTTCCGCGAACTCGATATGTTTGTGAGCCACCGTTGCGATAACTTCGGCATGGAGAAGATTGAAATCCCCTCCGATGGCGTAATTACCGGGCATGGCATGGTCAATGGACGTCCGGTCTTTGCCTTTTCTCAGGACTTCACCTCCCGGGGCGGAAGCCTGGGCGAAATGCATGCTGCCAAGATCTGCAAGGTCATGGATATGGCTCTCAAATCCGGAGTGCCCTGCGTTGGTATCAACGATTCCGGTGGAGCACGCATTCAGGAAGGCGTCGATGCCCTGCGGGGTTATGGCGATATTTTCTTCCGTAATTCACGCGCCAGCGGAGTGATTCCGCA
Source organism: Candidatus Cloacimonadota bacterium (assembly GCA_029567705.1). GTDB lineage: Bacteria > Cloacimonadota > Cloacimonadia > Cloacimonadales > Cloacimonadaceae > PHBP01. The sequence continues at coordinate 19,870 of JAKPXC010000168.1, read as the reverse complement.
GCTCACGGCGATCATGGGGCCTTGTGCCGGTGGAGCGGTCTATTCTCCTGCCATGACGGATTTTGTCTTTATGGTAAAGAACACCAGCTTCATGTTTATCACCGGTCCGGACGTGATCCGGGCAGTCACAGGCGAAGAGACCACTCAGGAAGAGCTGGGCGGTGCGATGGCGCATAACAGCAAAAGCGGAAATGCGCATTTTGCCTGTGAAAACGATGCTGATGCCATCGAGCAGATCAAGACGCTCCTGGGCTATCTGCCTTCCAACAACATGGAAGATCCTCCCCGGCTTCAGACTTCAGACGATCCTTGGAGAATCTGTCCGGAGCTGGATACGATCATTCCGGATAATCCCAGAATGAGCTACGATATGCGGGATGTCATTCACAGCATCGTGGATGATGGCACTTTCTTCGAACCGCATATGTATTATGCCCAGAATATCATCGTGGGCTTTGCCCGCCTGAATGGACGCTCGGTCGGCATCATTGCCAATCAACCGAACGTATTGGCCGGCTGCCTTGATATAGACGCTTCGGACAAGGCCACACGCTTTATCCGTTTTTGTGATGCGTTCAATATCCCGCTTCTGACCTTGGTGGACGTGCCCGGTTACCTGCCAGGCACACATCAGGAATGGAACGGCATTATCCGTCACGGTGCCAAGCTTTTGTGGTGTTATTCCGAAGCGACGGTTCCCAAGCTTACGGTTGTGACCAGAAAGGACTATGGCGGCAGCTATATTGCCATGAGCTCCAAGCATCTGGGAGCGGATATGGTCTTCTCCTGGCCGGCTGCCGAGATTGCCGTCATGGGCGCTCAGGGCGCTGCCAATATCATCTTCCGTAAAGAGATAGATGCCGCCGAAGATAAGGCTGCCAAACGTGCCGCGATGATCGGCATTTATGAAGAAGCCTTCAATAATCCCTATGTGGCCGCCTCCCGCGGGTATGTGGATGCAGTGATTGTGCCTTCCGATACCCGCAAGCGTCTGATCGATGCGCTGGAGATTCTCTGCACCAAGAGCGAAAGCCTGCCTCCCAAAAAGCACGGAAACATCCCGGCATAACGAGGTTATGATGGAAAAGAAAGCCCTCGCTGCCATTGCCGGAGTTATGGCACTCATCAATAGTGACAACGGACCCGTTTTCGTGCCCAGACAGCCTGCAGAATATGCTCATCCCTATAGCCAGCAAGCCCGGCAGCAGATCATGCAATACAGGGATATCACCCAAAGAAGAATAATTAAAAGAAGCAGATAAAACAAGGAGTTACAATGAACAAACATGGAATAGTTGAAAAAACAGCTATGCACTATGGAGCCGACCGTCCCAAAGCAGCCAATCCTATCAAGATACAGGATTTGAGCCTGCGTGATGGTCATCAATCTCTCTTTGCCACCAGAGGCCGCACTGAAGACATGCTTCCCATCGCAGAGATGATGGATGAGGTGGGCTTTCATTCCATGGAAGTCTGGGGCGGAGCCACTTTTGACACCATGCACCGCTACCTGGGCGAAGATCCTTGGGACAGAATCAAGACCCTGAAGAAATACATCAAGAAAACTCCTTTTTCGATGCTGCTTCGCGGTCAGAACCTGGTAGGTTATCAGAACTATGCGGACGACATCGTGGAGAGCTTCGTTCAACGTGCCAGCGACAACGGCATAGACATCTTCCGCGTCTTTGATGCGCTCAATGACTTCCGCAATTTTGAGACAGCCGTCAAGATCATCAAGAAAAACGGACGTCACTTCCAGGGAACTATCTGCTATTCCCTCACCGAACAGCGCATGGGCGGAGAGATCTATAACGTTGATTATTATGTGAAAAAGGCCAAACAGCTCAAGGATATGGGTGCGGATAGCGTCTGCGTGAAAGATATGGCTGGGCTGGTTGCGCCCTATGATGCCTTTGAGCTGGTGAAAGCCCTCAAAGCAGCAGTGGATGTGCCCATTCACCTTCATACCCATTTCACCAGTGGAATGGGTGATCTGGCGCTCTTCAAAGCCATTGAAGCTGGAGTCGATATCATCGACACCTGCATTGCTCCTTATGCTTACAGAACTTCTCATCCGGCCGTGGAGCCTTTTGTTATCTCCCTTTTGGGCACAAACCGTGATACCGGCTTTGATATCAAGCTGCTGAACAAGATCGATAAAGAAGTGGAAAAGATAATTCCCAAGTATCTGCAATTTGCGGATAATACGAAGTTCAGCATCATCGATACCGACGTGATTATTCATCAGACTCCGGGCGGTATGCTCTCCAATCTGGTGAATCAATTGCGCCAGATGGATGCTTTGGACAAGCTGGACGACGTCTTTGCCGAGATACCCAAGGTCCGTAAAGAACTGGGTATGATTCCGCTCGTAACTCCCACCAGCCAGATCGTGGGCATCCAAGCGGTGAATAACGCTCTGTTTGATACCAAAGATGGCGAGTATGCCAGGATCACAGAACAGGTGAAAGACCTTTGCTACGGGCTGTATGGCAAGACCACTCTGCCGATCGATCCGGAAGTGCAGAAGAAAGCTCTGGTGGGTTATCCTAGGGGAGAAAAGCCCATCACAGTGCGTCCCGGAGACGTTATCGAGCCTGCCATGGCACGCATCCATGAAGAAATCAAGGAAGAAGCCAAGAATATCGACGATGAACTGATCTATGCCCTATATCCCGTTACGGGACGTAAGTTCCTTCGTATAAAGTACGGCAAGGACACCATGCCTGCGGACATGAAGCCCATTACCTTGGAAGAAGTGAAGGCCATGGAAGAGCTATGCGCCAAAGCCAAGGCCGGGAAACTGGTCGAAAAGAGCGAAAAAGCCGCTCCCCAGAAGCCGGAAGACCTGAGACAGTTCGATGTCTTCATCGATGATGATTACTTCCTGGTGGAAGTGAGCGAGAAAGGTGGTGCTCCCCGCGTGGTGAGTCACCGTCCTGCTCCTGCTGCCCCGTCTCCCAAGCCGGCAGCTCCTGCTCCCACACCCGCTCCGGTTCAGGCAGCGCCCGCTCCTGCTCCCACTCCTGTGGCTCAGGCAGCACCGATATCCGTGGAAGGTGGCACTCCGATTGCCGCTCCCATGCCCGGAATGTTGGTAAAGTATGAAAAGAATCCCGGCGACCCCATCAAGAAAGGTGAAACGATCTTGGTGTTGGAAGCCATGAAGATGTATAATAACATCCCCAGTCCTTTGGATGGTGTGGTTGCCGCCACTCCGCTCAGTGCCGGGGATTCGGTTGCCAAAGGTCAGGTTTTGGCCATAATCAAATAAGGGAGCTGGTATGCAGACAAAAAGTCAGATCATGGATAAAGCGCAGATGGAGCGCACCATCCATCGTATAGCTCACGAGATCATCGAGCAAAACAAAGGCTTGGAAAAGATTCGCCTGGTGGGAATCCGTTCCCGCGGAGTTCCCTTGGCTCACAGGCTTTCAAACTATTTGAAGCTGATAGAGAACCAGGAAATCCCCGTGGGGATTCTGGATATAACTCTTTACCGCGATGATCTTTCCACCATTTCGCATCAGCCAGTCATCAAAGGCAGTTCCCTGGATTTTGATATCGAAGATGCCATCGTGGTTCTGGTCGATGACGTTCTCTATACGGGAAGAACCGTTCGTGCCGCCATAGATGCGCTTCTGGATTTTGGCAGGCCTAAACAGATACAACTGGCTGTTTTGATTGACCGCGGGCACCGTGAACTGCCCGTAAAAGCTGACTACGTCGGCAAAAACGTACCCACCTCCAAAGAAGAAATAATCAAGGTGGAATTTGAGGAGACAGATGAGCAGGACTCGGTCAAAATCGTTCTGGTCTAAGTACCGGGAACGCTGGAACACAGCCGGTTCGCTGGTCTGCGTTGGGTTGGATTCCCAGCTTACTCTGCTTCCAGCCTGTGTGGCGGGAGATGAGAACCCCATCTGGAGCTTCAACCGCAGGATCATTGATGCCACCAAGGATTATGCCGGTGCCTACAAACCCAATCTGGCCTTTTATCTCTCTGACGGTCTCAGAGGATACGAAGCCTTGAAAAAGACGATTGATTACATTCCGGAAGAGATTCCCGTGATTCTGGATTGCAAAGTGGGAGACATCGGCAATACCATGGCTGCCTATCTGGAAGCCTTCTTTACCGATCTCAGAGTCGATGCCATCACTCTTAACCCTCTGATGGGCAAGGATGTATTGGCTCCGCTCTTTGCAGAAGAACAGCGCTTTGCCTTTGCTCTAGCGCTCACCTCCAATCCTTCTGCGGAAGATTTCCTGCAGCAGGATCTGCTGTGTGAGAAGATCTCAGGCTGGATTGAAGCAAATCCCAAAGAGCAGCTTGGAGCCGTGGTGGGAGCCACGCAAACCAAGGACCTCTCCACGATGCGGGCTCTGCTGCCGGATAGAATCTTCCTGATTCCCGGAGTTGGTGCTCAGGGAGGAGATTTGGAGGCTGTGGTGCGTCAAGCCTCTGCCAGCCGGGAAGAACCCTTGATCCTGGTGAACTCCTCCAGAGGAATCATCTTCAAGGATAAAACACCTTGCTTTGATAATACTGCCGCTCTCGAAGCCGAAAGCCTCAAGAACCAGATAAACCAGTATCTGAATATCTAGTAAGAATATTCAACGAGAAAGAGCCCCCGGTTTCTGGGGGCTTTTCTTGTGTGAGTTTATTTATGTAATATACGGTGTGGTTTGGGGTGTTATCATACCAACGACATTCAGGGAAGTTCATAGGGATTGTCGTTATATAACGAAGCCTGTTGCACATGCGGCTATACAAGGCGAGAGTTGTGATACCTACTCATACTTCACGCAGCGTCATTCCTGCGGAGGAGACTGTGTGATAAGTCTCCGGAGAGTCCCAGCGGGACGATATATTAGATAATTAACACATTCTTGATTATACATATAAGCTTATCTAAAATGGCGTTCCTACGGAACTCTGGATCGTTATGATGGATCGTAGAACTAGCTGAAATGCCGTCCCTAGCGGGACTCATCGGTATTAACTAAGATTATAATGCTGCCTTCATTATCTGATACTCTGAAAGTCATACGCTACCTATTCCTCCCGGAGTCTTCGCCGTGTCTTGCAGGACTCTTCCCGAACACTTTGCTCGGGAAGAGTCGGCCAAGACACGGCGAAGAGTCGGCGACCCATGAGAAAGAGATCATTGCCAGATCTGAGGTTACCGAGGAGTCTCCAAACAGCGCTCTGCTAATACTTCACAATCTTCCTGATTTGCTCCGGACGATGCTTCAGCCTCAGAAGATAGATCCCGGGAGCCAGGCTTCTGCCTTTTGCATCCCGTGCTTCCCAAGCCCAATCCTGGCCAGAAGCAGAGTTCTGCAGAAGGTGCTCTGCCACTTTCTGGCCTCTGAGGTTATAGATCTCCAGGCTTTCTCCAGCTTTTATTTCTCCCTGTAGTGAGATCTTGAGCTCATTATGGAAGGGATTGGGATAGGCGATAATCTGTGAAGTAGGAGCTGGGATAAACTCTTCCTCATTGGCCACGCTGATCTCATCATTAAAGAGCACCGGATAGATTTGGTAACCCCGGCTGTGTTTGATCCGCATTTGGTGATTGATATAACTGCGTATGGGGGTATCACCGGAAACATGCCCATAGAAGCTCTGTCCTGAACCCAAAGTATAAGGGAGGGGCTGGGAAGGAATGACGGCAAACTGAGTGTCCCCCAGAGGAGGAAAATCGAAAGCTTCAATGACCAGGTTTGTATCTGAAATGTTCAAAATCTCAAAATCCAGTCCCAGATACAAGTCTGTCGTGGTATCAAACACCAGTTGTTCGGGCATGCAGAGCAGGTATTGAGGAGGCACGATATCCACTACCACACCTTCCACCACAGATAGATTGTATGGCAGGCTGGTGGGAAGCAGGAACCAGCCATCACTTGAGCCGCCCCAGCCGAAGTTAAGATGGTAGTAATTGTCTGTGTTGTAGCCATCCACCACCAAATTATGCCCCGCATCCCATTCCGGAGTCACGCAGGCATAAAGCACGGGCTTGGCTTCCTGGATGTTCTGGATAATCCTGTTCCAGAGCTCGGGAGTATCTTGTGTAATCAACACTGCGGAGTTATAACCAAAGCGTTGAATGGCAGAATATGCCTGGCTAACGGCAAAGGTGCCGGAGCCTTCTGAACTGAAGACTTGGTGGGCTGCTACACCGGTGGCAAAGACTAAAGCCGCTTTCTGCATGGCCTCAGGAGCTTGAGACTGCCAGTATGTATCCGCCAAGGCAGTCATATAGTTGTTGAGTTCGTCCCAGGAAGGGAAGTCCTGCGCTTCGTGGTCGTTATCTATCGAGTATTGACGTCCGGCATAATTGTGAAAGTAATCATCCGCATCGCTGAAAAGCGTGCCATTAAGCTGCTGATGATAGTTTATGATTTGGGACATGGCAACTGCCGGGCAACCCGCCAGAGAACGGCATTGGGTAACGGGATCCATTGGACAGAGAGCGTTGTATGGCCCTGTTTGGTTCCAGCGGGTCTTCACCCAGCCACCGGTAACACTGCTACCCTCAGGAGGCCATTGCTGGAAGTCGTCTCTGGGAAGTCCGTTCAGCAAGTCCAAGCGTTTCTGCCGGTTGACTTGGGCGTAACTTTCCGGTAAGCTAAGGCTGAGCTGGAGCTGATTGGTCAGCAAGGCTGAGGCAGGGTTCGTTTCTGAAGTATCGAATCCGGAATCCAGAGAGTAAGCCACCACAGGCGGGAGCTTCTCAGAAATGGTTACTACGATAAAGCCTTGAGGTTGAAGCCGGTAAACTCTGGCCAGGCTATGTGAATCACCCTGCGATAGATCAGAATAGTCCTGCACCGTGGCATCTGAACCCACATGACGCAACCAAGCTTGAGCAATTTGCCGAGTCTGAGCTTCAGTCAGGTTCCCTGCAAAGACCAAACAGAAAAGAGACAATAAGAGCATTGTAAACACTAAGTTCTTCATTCATTAGTCCTTATAGCATTATTGATTTGATGTATCACTTAGTGCAAGTATTGTTCCACCCTCTCCATATACTCAGAGATTTTCAAGCCTTACCTGTGGAAGATTTAACACATACCGAACCAATGGCCATCGTTGAGATCGGACATGAATTGGTTTTTATCTCCCTCTTCCCGGATCTCTGAACCTGCAGTTTTAGCTTTGGCAAACCATTGTTCAAACAAGGCTTTGTCCTCGTTCAAGGCAGCAGCGCGTGCCATGGCGCTATATGCATAGGCAAGATCCCAATCCTTGACCTGCTGCTCTTCGGCAAGACGCAGGCAAGTCTGTGCCTGAAGCATAGCTTCCTCTCTATGTCCCAGCATAGTATAAACGTGGGCAAGCATCCAGACGCCGCGTAAGATATTGATTGGCTCACCAATCTGACGCCAGTGGTAGAGTGAGGAATGGGCAGTATCGAGCAGAACTTCCTCATCATTAGAGGTACGTCCCTCTTTGAGCAAGAGGTCCCAGCTTTGGTTAAACAGGTTGGAAGCAAAGTAGTTGTGAATCTGATTCATCTTTTCTTGGTCCATTATATCTCCTTAGTACAAAAAAAGCTCTGTGAAGACAGGTTAATCTCCACAGAGCTATATTGCAAGCGGTAATACTAACCGCGTGATTTATTGAGCGAACTTTTTGTATAGTTCCCAACGTTCCTTGATGAAGACTTCAGCGCTCTGGCTGAACTTCTCGGCACGTTCCGGGAAGATCTTGGCAAGGCCGCTATAGCGTCTTTCTCCTTCGAGGAATTCTTTCACGCTGGCAGTGGGTTCTTTGCTATCCAGAGTGAAGGGGTGCTTGCCCTGCAGCTTGTTGAGCGGGTTGTAGCGATAGAGCAACCAGTATCCGGTCTCGACGGCTTTCTTCTCACGTTTTTGGGTGAGGGACATATCGATGCCGTGGTTGATACAAGGCGCGTAGGCAATGATGATGGAGGGGCCGGGATAGGCTTCTGCTTCCTTGATAGCTTGCAGAGCTTGGTTCTTGTTGTATCCCATGGCGATGCTGGCCACATAGACGTAGCCATAGTTCATCATCATCATTCCCAGGTCTTTCTTGTTTGTATTCTTACCGGCCTCGGCAAAACGGGCGATGGAACCCAGAGGAGTGGATTTGGAGGCCTGTCCACCTGTGTTGGAATAAACTTCGGTATCCAGCACGAAGATGTTGACGTTCTTGTTTGAGGCCATCACGTGATCCAATCCGCCGTAGCCGATGTCATAAGCCCAGCCGTCACCACCTAGCGCCCAGACGGACTTTTCGATGATGTAGTCTTGCAGTTCTACCACACGGCGCACATATTTGCGGCAGCCGTCACAGGCATTTTCCAGAGCTTTGGGTAGCAAGGCTTTGATCTTGGCAGCATTGTCCTTGGCTGCGGCATCGACCTCATTCCAGTGCTCCAGAGCATAACCAAAGGCTTCTTTCAGAGCAGGATCGATAGCCTTGTCCATCAGGGTTTCGATGGCAAGCTTCACCAGCTTGCGGTGGCTATCCAGAGCCAATCTCATACCAAAGCCGTATTCGGCATTGTCTTCAAAGAGGCTGTTTGCCCAGGCAGGGCCTTTGCCGTCTTTGTTCTTGGCATAAGGGATGGTCGGGAAGGTGCCGCCCCAGATGGAGGAGCAACCTGTGGCGTTGGCAATGATCATGCGATCGCCAAAGAGCTGGGTAAGCAGCTTGATATAGGGTGTTTCACCGCAACCTGCGCAGGCACCGGAGAACTCCAGGAGGGGCTGCTTGAACTGGCTGCCCTTGACGGTGTCTTCCTTGAAGGTAGCCATCACGTCGCAGGGGAGCTTCTCGAAATACTCATAGTTATCTTGTTCGCCCAGAGCTCTTTCGTCTTCTATGGGACTCATCACCAGGGCTGCTTTGGGGCATTCGTTCACGCAAACTCTGCAGCTTTGGCAATCGTCGATATAAACCTGAACTTTATATTGATAACCTTCTGCTCCCATAGCTTTGAGGGTCTTGAAGGTAGCAGGAGCGTCTTTGAGGTCTTCATCTTTGATCAGCTTGGCGCGTATGGCGGCATGGGGACAAACGAAGGAACACTGGTTGCATTGGATGCAGTTCTCCGCGATCCAGTGCGGTGCCAGAGGAGCCACTCTGCGCTTTTCGAGCTTGGCTGTACCCGTCTGCACATAGCCATCCAGAGGCATTTCGGAGACCTTTATAACGTCTCCCATTTCCCGCATGATGGGTTCGATCACTTTCATGGTAAACTCATCTGATCCTGCAGGTACCAATTGCTTGGCAGGAGTGCATTTTTCCGGAACAGCAGCGGGGATAGGGATCTCTACCAGAGCTTCATTGACCTTATCCACTGCGTCCAAATTCATCTTAACGACTTCATCGCCTTTGCGACCGTAGGTCTTTTTAATGGATTCTTTGATCAGGGAGATGGCTTCAGTGCGGTCCATCACGCCGGAAATCAGGAAGAAAGCGGTCTGCATGACTGTATTGACACGGCCACCCAAACCCACTTCGTCGGCAATTTTCAGACCGTCGATGTTGTAAAACTTCACTTTACGGTCGATGATGGTCTGCTGCATCTCGCAGGTGAGGTGATCGAAGGCTTCTTCGCTCTTCCAGAAGGAGTTGAGCAGGAATACGCCATTTTCCTTGATGCCGGAAAGCAGGTCAAAACGGCCGATGAAGGCTTGATTGTGGCAAGCCACAAAGTCTTCCTTGGTCACCAGATACTGGCTGTGAATGGGGGTCTTGCCAAAACGCAAGTGGCTGCGGGTGATGCCGCCGCTCTTTTTGCTGTCGTATTGGAAGTAGCCCTGCACATACATATCTGTGTGGTCACCAATGATCTTGATGGAGTTCTTGTTTGCACCCACTGTTCCGTCTGAACCAAGGCCCCAGAACTTGCAGCTAATGGTGCCGGCAGGAACGGTGCTGATGATTTCATCGATAGAAAGGGAAAGATGGGATACATCGTCCTCAATACCCACCGTGAAGCCATGGAACCCGCCTTTCATCAGGTGCTTGTACACGGCAAGAACCATGGACGGGGTAAATTCTTTGGAGGAAAGGCCATATCTGCCGCCGATGATGAAGAGGTCTTTACTATCCTTGAGAGCTGAGACGACATCAAGATAGAGAGGCTCGCCGATGGAGCCGGGTTCTTTGGTGCGGTCTAGCACGGCAATCTTTTTGACAGTGGTGGGCAGAGCAGCCTTGAAAGCTTCCACGTCGAAGGGACGATATACGCGCACTTTGACCAAGCCAAGCTTCATGCCACGCTCTTTATTTAGATACTCGATGGTTTCCTGAATGGTCTCGCAACCGCTACCCATGGCAACGATCACATGTTCGGCATCGGGAGCTCCGACGTAATCAAAGAGTTTGTAGCTGCGGCCGATCTTTTCACTGACGGCTTTCATGGTCTCCTGGATGATGCCGGGAGCTTTTTGGTAATGGAGGTTACTGGTCTCACGTCCTTGGAAATACACATCCGGAGCTTGCTGTCCGACCTTGATTCTGGGTTTGTCCGGATTTAGGCCACGAGCGCGGAAGGCTTCGATCAGTTCGCCATCATCGAGCTCTTTCATGGTATCATAATCTATCACTTCAACTTTCTGCAGTTCGTGTGAGGTGCGGAAGCCATCGAAGAAGACGAGGAAGGGGATTGAGGTCTTCATAGTGGAAAGCTGTGCCACCAAAGCCAGATCCATCACTTCCTGAACGCTGTTGCAGGCGATGAGAGCGAAGCCGGTGTTACGGGCAGACATCACGTCTGAATGATCTCCAAAAATGGAGAGGGATTGAGCAGCCAAGCTGCGGGCTGTTACGTAAAAAACTGTGGGCAGCATCTCACCGGCGATCTTGTGCATATTGGGAAGCATAAGCATCAGACCTTGAGAGGCTGTAAAGGTGGTGGTGAGGGCACCGGCGGAAAGAGAGCCGTGCACCGCGCCGGCTGCTCCGGCTTCGGATTGCATCTCGATCACATCGACCGTGGTGCCGTTCATGTTCTTGCGGCCTTCCGAAGCCCAGGCATCGGATAGTTCGCCCATTGTGGAGGAGGGAGTGATCGGGTAGATCGCTGCAACTTCATTGAAGGCATATGCCACGTGTGCGGCGGCTGTATTGCCGTCCATCGTAGCTTTCTTAAATTTAGCCATCGTTCTTAACTCCTTGTATGACATATTTTTATTAAATACGCTATTTTGGGGCATGGAAACTGAGAGCAGGCTTTCTGTCAAGCAGAGCTTTGCATAGTCTCCAGACTCTCTCAAGACCATGCTGAAGTAGCTCTTGCTAAGCGCTCATCATCAACATCATTCCCATTTTGTTAAGGATTCGTCTGTGATAAGCACAGTTGCGGTTTGCAGAAATGAGCCTGGATGGAAATTTTCTGATTGACAAAAAAAGCCGGGTCTCAAATCTGTCCCTACCGATGCGTTCCGGAATAGCTCAGCGGTAGAGCGGGTGGCTGTTAACCACTAGGTCGGGGGTTCGAATCCCTCTTCCGGAGCCATTTTTTTTGCCCTGATGTTTTAAGCAAAAAAAGAACCGAAGCCTGACACCAGACTTCGGTTCTTTTTCTTTTCTTGAAGACTAATTCTGTTTCAACACCCTGATTCGGCTTTCCTGCCCAGGAGTAATGGCTCTAATGAAATAGATTCCGGTTGTGGTTTCTTCACCGCTTTCGCCACGGCCATCCCAAGTGTAGGAAGTCTCTCCCGGGATGAGATTTAGTTCCTCGTCCCGGATCATCTGTCCACGCAGGTTGTAGACTTCTATGCTAAGCGGCTGAGACTTCTCTGAGCTGATACTGAGCGTGAGACTGGTGGAGAAGGGATTGGGATAAGCAGAGTTTATCACAAACTGAGGAACAGGCACCTGTAAGGGATCGTCTGAGGAAGTGGGATTCCAGATTCGGTTCACAAACTCCGGATGATCCACAAAGGGATTGCGGTTGTGTTGGTAGGAATAGACCGCCTGGTTCCTGGTAATCTCCGAATTATCCACCGGATCTTCAGTGTGCCAAACCATCAGGGTGGGCAGCATATTCACGCCACCCTGGATAAGCGGATCATTATAACGCACATAAAAATACATCAATGCTCGGGCTACATTGCCTTTGGATTGAGGGGCAGGTTCCCAAACGGTATGACCAAGGCCATCATCTCCCCTGTAGCTCTGCCAGGGTTCATTGGAATAGAACACTTCAGCCGAGGCGTGATTGGCCACATTGGCCAGAGGAAGATTCCCACGGGCGCTGTTGGCTTGCATCCGGGTAGGAAAGAGATGATGGACATCTGCCTTTTTGATGCTGCTTTGAGTGCTGGAAAACCAGCTTTGAGCATAGGTATGTTCTGTATTGGGATCGCTGGAGCCGTAGTATGAGCCCGAGATCGAATACACATGCCCTGTATAGATACAGCGAACCGTGCCATTAACGTTGTCCGCTGTCTGAAACATAAAGAGCTTGGCGTTGTCATAACTGGAATTGGTGTTTGTCGAGATCAGGGTTCTGAGCCCGTTCTTCAAGGCATCACCATAGAGATTCATCACACTATCGTAATAATCCGCCCATACCATGATGGGAAGGATTAGGATTAGCAAGGCTATGTATGCTTTCTTCATTTGTCTATCCTCTGTGCATTTGGTGAGAACCAAGTTTATAAACCGGGTGCTGATGTCAAGCCCCATACCAGTACTATCTGATTACAATACTCTCCTGCCTTGCTTGTACTGCAGCCTTTTCTACATAGTTTCTCTTATGACAACTGATAATTAAGGGCAAATTTCGAGTTACCTCTTCAGCCAATACTCCGCTAGAATCTTGTCCAACTCACCACTTCTGATAAGCTCTTGAAGTGCCCGGTTGAACTTGTCGTAATGACGGGATTTTTTTCTGAAGGCCAATCCATACTGCTCATCTGTTTTGTGCTCGTATGCGATATCGATCGGTTTGTTGGTTGCATAGAACCTGGCCGGAGCGTCATCCAGCACGGCAAAATCTATCTTTTCGTCCAAAAGAGCTGTGATAGCCTCTGCATTGGTGCGATAGAGATATAGATTCTTGCGCGGCATCAACCCGGTATCAATCAGTTTCTCTTCCACCAATTGCATCCCGGTTGTGGAGTTCATGCTGCCGATCCGGTATAATGCCAAAGCCTCAAGAGTGCTTATCTCAACGGGATTGTCTTCACGTTTTAAAAAGGCCTGACCAGCCTGGTAGTAAGGCACTGTAAACTGCACCAACTTGGCTCGATCATCCGTGATGGACATAGCGGAAGCGATAAAATCTATCTCTCTATTCAGTAGGGAGGGGATCAATTGTTCAAAACTGATGTTCAGTACTTCAATTTCATAGCCGGTTTTCTCTCCCAATGCTTTGGCAAGATCTACATCCACCCCATAGTATTCTGCATCCTGCCTATAGGAAAAAGGTGGATAATCCACGTTCGTCCCGACTTTCAGTTTGGGTTTAGAGCCAAACTTACAGGACGATACAGCCAAGCTTGTGCATAGAATGACCTCAAGGATTAAAACTATCAACCTAAGTTTCATGTGGACTCCCGCTACTCAATTTGAATTATCTCAATATTCTTATCGGGGAGTCAAGATGTCAAGCCCATTATTACCCATCTTCGCCAATACTCACTCAATAGGGTCAGTTTTGTGGAAGAAGTTCTACATACCCCCTAAATCCATAGACTACGCTGGAGATATTCGTGCTGGGTATCCGGTAATACTAAGGCCTCTAAACCAAAGGCTGTTATCTCTTTCTTCAAATAATCCAGCACCGGCCTTTCAGTATGGAAGTGTCCTGCATCGATCAATGGCAATGAACTATCCAAAAGACTATGATACGAGAAATCCCCACTGATAAAGATATCCGCCTTCTTCTGAGCTACTGGAATCAGGGAAGCACCAGAGCCTCCGCAGATAGCTATCCGCTCCAGAACTGTCGACTCAGCATGGTTACCCAACCACAACCTCAACTGCGAAACACCCAAGCGATCCCGGACATAAGCAGCCAGATCCTTGAGATTGAGCTTATGCTCCATGCTGCAGACCAAGCCCAGACCCAAAGCCGGATCTGGATCCTGCACAGGAAAATGCGTGATGTAGGGCTGCTCATAGGGATGAACTTTCCGGATGGCGTCCAGTACTGCAGAAAGAGCGCTGCTGCTAACTTGCATCTCCAGCTTTTCTTGCCGGATATGGTTTTCTATACCCCGGACTCCGGTTTTTAGATTTGCAGCTTCCAAAGGCCGGAAGGTGCCGAGAAAAGCCAGCCTGGCGCAACAACGGTCAAAATCACCCACAACTCCCCCACCTGCAGCAAAAGCAGCTTCCCGAACCTGATCTATCTGCTCAATGGGTACTGTTACCTGAACCATATACTGCCGGTTACCTGTCTCCAGAGAGAGTCTGTCCTCCACGGTAAAATTCAAGGCTTGAGCCAGTGCATGACTAACCCCATACCGAGCGGTGTCCAGATTGGTATGATAGGCCACCAAAGCTATATTGTGGCGCACCAATTCCAGAATCAGGGGGTCATTGAGCCTTTTTATGCCCTTGAACCAGATCGGGTGATGGGTTAGAATCAGATCTGCTTCTGTTTCTATAGCATAGCTTAAGGTATTTGGGGTGAAATCCAAAGACACCAGCACTTTGTTTACGATTGCGTCTCGCTCCCCTACCAAAAGACCCACGTTATCCCACTCCAAAGCCAGCCCCATGGGCGCAATGTGCTCAAAACGTTCCATCAAATCTGCTATTCTCACGATAATCCTCCTCTCTTTGAAGGACAAGATAAGGCGTTCCGCCCGGAAACCAAATCCAGTTCCGGCCAGAATCCCATTTCCTGAGATATCAGCCGGGAAACCGACTTATTTGAGCATAATCATTTTACCGGTATCTATATGTATTCCGCTGTGCAGTTCGTAGAAATATATCCCGGAAGCCAAGCTATTGCCCTGAGAATCTTTTCCGTCCCAAACCACGGTGTATTCCCCCTCCGTGGGGTGGGAGTCTTCCAAGCGCCTCACCCGCTGACCTCTGAGATTCATGATGTCTATGGTCACTGGGCCGCTCTCTTGGACGAAGTAGCGGATCGTTGTATTAGGATTGAAGGGATTGGGAGAATTGCCTAGAAGCCTGGTTCCTACTTCAGGAACCAAGTCATCAGTGTTACCTACAACAATGGCACTTCCAGAGATTTCAGCCAGATGCGGATTGGAGTTGAAATCATCTGATATAGAAAGCGTAGCATAATGATTTCCACTCTGGGAGGGAGAGTATAGAATAGTCAGGCTGTCGCTTTCGCCGATTCCAAGAATCAGAGGCAGTTCGGGTATGTTATCAAGGCTGAACATCACGCTTCCACCCAGTGAGATATCTGTGATAACGTATTCTCTATCTCCGGTATTACTGATCACGAAGTTATGCAGGCTTTGAGTCCCCATAGCATGCTGCCCGAAATTGTAATACGCAGGATTGATGGCGATGCCTGGCACGGCGATACAGATAGAATTGGAGAATGATGGCTGAGAAAGCAGATTATTGGAATAGACTGCTTTTACCGCCCACTTATAAACACCAACCGGTAGGTCTCCCAAGCCAATGTCTTGAAAAGACCTTCCAGTGATAACATTGGGAGTGAGACAGGTCCAATTGGCCTCATTACCTTGGTCTGCCGCATTTAACCGCCATACTTTATAACCAATAAGACGACGGCTCTCCGGGCTGTATAGATCAACATTGAGATTTTCGCTGGAACAATAGCGTTCGAACATGAAGTCGTCCACCATAAACATGTAAGCATCGTTGGACATGCATCGTATTCCCAGATAGATATCCTGGCCGTCATAGGCGCTAAGGTTATAGATGTATTCGGTCCAATAAGGAGGGGCTTCGAGATAACTGGGGCCACTGATGTAACTAAAGCATTGGGGGATGGTTCCGCTTTGGGATACACCCACTCTGAAGCGCTCCAGTCCATACATCGCCGTGCAGGATCGAGCCCAAAAACGGAACAGCCCACCACCTTCCACCTGAGGCGAGATTAACCAATCGTTACTGGATGGCATCAATGCACTGAAAGAAGCTGCAAACTTGGAACCACTGTGAGCACTGATAGTGGTAATGGGTGGAACTGTTGTTTCCGGGTTGAAGATCATAAAGGCCTTGGGGCTGGTACTATTTGGGTATGTAACTCCACTGTAGGAATAAGTTTCGCACATATCTACATCGTGGAGAGTCCAATCACCGAACTCAATGCTAAAATCTTCGTATGCATCAAAGTCCTCAGAAATACCATATTCATCGGCATAAGGTGAGCGCCAGCTGATACTCGTCACATCACTGGAGCTTTCTGTAGCACTGACTGATCGTGGAGGATAGGTGAATTCATTCAGGACGATATCACCCAATATCATATCCGAGAGCGCCACCTCCAGATTCAAGATAGTGTCGGTGAATCCGCTGTATGCTGCAGTGAGATTATAACTCTGATTGCCTGGTACGTTCCAGAATGTGAAGTGCCCGCCGATATCTGTGACGGTCGAAAAAGAAGTTGTTCCCTCAAGAGTGACAAGAACGTCTTCGAGGCCCAGGTTCAGATTCTGGTTGCCAACCACCCGCCCGGTGATGGCCACTTGTGCAGATAAAAATGATAATCCGGAAGTCAATATTATGACTGCGAATAAGAACTGATATCTCTTCATGATCTACTCCCTTTATTCGTTTCTTTACTCTTAAGTACTGAACTTGATTCTGGGAACATGAGCCTTACGCCTGAACGTTGCATATTTCATTCCATTTATGCAAGTATTCTTTTCTAACAAGTCTACGCTCACCATGACTAAGGAGTCGCCTTAGGCTGAGGGTATGGTAAGCATTCCATATAGAGCAATCCAGAGCGGGATACAGCGTAAATCAAAGAATATTCGTAGCGCAAGTCCGCCACCTACGCAGTTGAATGGAGGCGGCACTGCCCCATATTGCGAAAGAAGTGAGGTCAAGTCCTCCAAATCTGAAATGAAGCAGCCCTGTTATGCCATTGGGTACTTTCCCGTTCCTTATTTACTCTCAATTTCTCGCCGACTCTTCACCGTGTCTTGCAGGACTCTTCCCGAGCAAAGTGTTCGGGAAGAGTCCTGCAAGACACGGTGAAGAGTCGGCGAGAAACAGGGAAGGAATATGTATTGCCTGCTAACTGAGAGTTCTTTAGTCTGATTTGTACTGAGACTACTGAAACATACCCTTAAAAAAACAAGATGCCGCTTCCACTGTTATCCAGCATCTGCGACATCTTGAATATCTGACTTTATCGGCTTGTTAGGATACTTAGTCCCGCATCAGTTCGGCAGCCCGGGTTTTATCTGCCATCAGGCTAAAGCTATCCAGGATACGGTATTTGTTCTGAGGATCTGTGCAGCCGGGATAGATAGTTTCCAAAGCCTGCAGACGATCATACGTGAAACTGAGTGAATCCAGCAGGCGAATGATCTGATCCACACTGTAGCGATAGGATTCCGTGGCAGTTGTGAGCAGGAGGAGTTTATTCCGACGGTAGGGCTCTGCCGTTATAGTTTGAAGTAGAGTATTAAATTCTTCGGTCATAATGGGATAGCGTTCCGGAACCGGCCTGGGACGCTCAATTAAACGGCTGACAGGTTGTCCGCCCCGGTTGGGATCAAGCATGGCTTCGACGTCCGGACCGCCTTCTGTTTTGCGAACGCTGAGTTCGGTATCCTGGGGAATCAGCTCAAGCAAGGCATAGGCTTCCTGCAGAAGAACTGTCACATCTGCAGATTGAGTACGGTTAAGCTCCGGATAGATTATCTGTTCAGCTCTTTTCAAGCGGGCAACTACCTGTTCCAGAATAGCCCCTGTGCTGATCTTGGCGCCGCTTCCGGCCACCGGCAGGGGAGCAGGAATTTCGTCCGTAGCCAGTGCCAGGGAAAACACTCCCAGCAGAATTAACAGACATACTGATCTTTTCATGACGTTTCTCCTTGATATTTATCCTTTCGTACCAGTTTGAAACCGAGCCCCATTTTGACAAGTAAAAAAGCAGCAAGACCTGTGCGAAATCAATACTGAGCCTTAATGAAGGAAAAGGGCAGCTCTTCCCTCCCTAACTAAGCTCTCAGTGATTTCCACGATTAGGGATTGACAAAAAAGACAGTTCCAATATTGGTGATAGCAGAGAAAAAATAAAAAAAGACTGGAGAATTAATGGAATCTGAGATTCAAAAATACTTCTGCCGACTCGTTTCTATAGACAGCGAATCCCTGGACGAAAGAGCCATGATAGATGCCCTAAAAGCAGATCTCATAAGCTTTGGAGCTGAAATATTTGAAGATGACACACATACCAAAACAGGAGGTAATGCTGGCAACCTCTTTGCCCGCATTCCCGGCAATGTTTCCAAGCCTCCCATCCTGCTCTGTGCTCACGTCGACACTGTGGTTCCGGGTAAAGGAGTCAAGCCGCAGATACAGGATGACAGGATAGTTTCAGACGGAACGACCATCCTTGGTTCGGACGATAAAAGCGGTGTCGCCCAGATCATGATGGGCATCAAAGCCATTCTTGAGCAAGGTTTGGATCATGCCCCGGTGGAAATCCTCTTTACCGTCTCTGAAGAAATTGGTCTTCTGGGAGCCAAGCACTTTGACAAGAGCAAGATTAAATCTGCCTTTGGCTATGCTTTTGATGCCCAGAACATTGGTGATCTCTTTATTGCCGCTCCCTCTCAAGTATCCTTTAAGATCACGGTGAAAGGCAAGGAAGCTCACGCCGGAGTGGAACCTGAGAAGGGCATCAACGCTATCCGGGTGGCTGCAGAAGCAGTTGCTGCCATGCCTATGGGCAGGATAGATTTTGAGACAACCGTGAATCTTGGTAAGATCTGTGGTGGGATGGCAACCAACATAGTGCCAAACCAGGTTGTGATCCAGGGCGAAGCCCGAAGCCACAGCGACCATAAGCTGGAGCAGGTTTGTGCAGACGTTCAGGCCGCTTTGGAAACAACTGTTGCCCGTTATCAGTTTGAAAATTTGGGTGCTGCCTATGAATACAGCCAGAATACGGAGTATAAAGCTTTCCGGGTGGAAGAGGATGCGGAAGCGGTTAAGCTCGCAAAAACCGTGTTGCATGGCATGAATCTCCCCGTGAACTGCGTTGTGGGCGGTCGAGGCAGCGATGCCAATATCATCAGCGCTGCAGGTATCCCCATGATTATCGTGGGTACAGGCATGAATCGCTATCACACCGTTAATGAATACATAGAGATAGCTGATCTGGAAGCGGGACAAACTTTTGTCTTTGAACTGATCAAGCAGTATTCAAAAGTATAGATTGGGAGAGGTTATGACCAAGCTCTGTCTGATTGGATATGGGAAGATGGGCAAGATGATTGCCTCAATGGCCGAGGAGCATGATTGCAAAGTGGTCTCCATCATCGATCCTTCCGTACCCGGACAGCACTCCGGGATAGACTTGGTCTCCACCTCCAAGGCAGACGTCTGCATAGATTTCAGCCATCCCTCCGTGGTGATGGACAACATCCGCAATCTGATGGCTTTGCACAAGAATACTGTGGTCGGCACCACCGGCTGGCAGGAGCATCTGGAAGAAGTGAAACAGCTTGCCACAGACAGCCATACCGGCTTCCTGTACGGTGCGAACTTCTCCATAGGCATGAATCTCTTTGGCCGGGTGGTGGATTACGCTGCCGCTCTCTTCGACAGCTTTGAAGCCTACGATGTCTATGGCTTTGAGATGCATCACAACCAAAAGGCGGATAGCCCCTCGGGCACAGCTTTGGAGCTGGCAAACCGGGTCTTGGCCAAGAGCAGCAGGAAAACGACAGTGCTGTGGGA